>WHSS01000017.1 GCA_009379975.1 Actinophytocola sp. | reverse complement strand
GATCCTGGCCGCGATCGAGCACAACCTGTCCAACGATTGTGCTTCACACTGCGCCTCCTGTCGAAGTTGCGGCGGTTGGTCTGTTGGGCGGGCGGTTTTCGACCGCGGTGGGCGATACCTGGCGATGGTGGCATGAGGGTCTGACAGTTTCCGCTCTCTGCTGGGGTTCACTGGTTCGGTTGGTGGCGGTGGTTCGGGTCGCCGCGGTTTTCGGCTGGGCCGGGGCTTGCTGGTCGGCGTGGTAGAGGTGCCGGCCGCGGTGGTCGACGTCGACTGCTTGGATGAGTCCTTGTCGGTACCACTTGTAGACGGTGCAGCGGGCGACGTCGAGTCGGGCGGCGAGCTGTCCGCCGGTGAGCAGGTCCTGGTTGCGGCAGGCCGGTGGCCGCCCGGCGGCGGTGACCTGGGCGGGGGTGGGGCGCTGCTGGGATGTCGGGTAACGCAGGGTGCCGTCGGTGGCGGTGACGGCGCTGATCAGGCCGAGGGCGTGCCAGCGGGTGATGGTGGAGGCGTTCACGCGCAGTTCGTCGGCGAGTTGGTTGGCCGAGAGCAGGCCCTCGGCCACGCGGCGCGTGAAGGCCTGGGTCTGGTAGTGCAGCGGCGGTCTGGGCTGGCCGGGGTGGTAGAGGTGTTCGCGGCGTCCGTCGACCCGGCGGCTGGTGATCAGCCCGCGCCGCTGCCAGGCCTTGATCGTGTCGGTGGTGACACCGAACTCGAGGGCTGCTTCGGTGACGGTGAGCATCCCGG
Source organism: Actinophytocola sp. (assembly GCA_009379975.1). GTDB lineage: Bacteria > Actinomycetota > Actinomycetes > Mycobacteriales > Pseudonocardiaceae > WHSS01. The sequence continues at coordinate 38,831 of WHSS01000017.1, read as the reverse complement.
CGGAGTGCAGCCGCTCGCGCAGGCTGGGGATGCCGCGGGTGCGGCAGAGGGCGGTCAGTGAGGGCACGGTGAACGGTTTGCCCCAGCCGTTGAGGATGTTGCGTTCGTGCAGGATGGTGACGATCTCGTCGAAGGTGTGATCGGCGAGCAGTTCATCGATCAGCGCGATGGCCGCGGCGGGTGTGGTGTGCTGCTCCCAGGCGGTGAGTGGTCGGGGGACGGTGAGGGTGTGCTGCTGTCCGCCGGGCAGCCGGACGTGGGCGGTGATGTGTTCGCTGCTGCGGATCAGGGTGACGTCGGTGACGAGTAGCCGGATGAGGCGTTTGCGTTCCCGCATCGGGGTCTCCGGGTCGTGCCAGAGGGCGGGCAGGTCGGCGGCCAGGGCACGGATCCGTTGCTGTTGCTGGTCGGTGAGGGCGGCGGCGTCTTGCTGGCTGGCGCGTTCGTAGTCGTCTTGGGTGTCATTGAGCTCCCGGAGCTTGTGGTTCCAGTCGGCTTCCAGGGTGTCGGCGACGAGCCGGTTGTCGGGGTCGACGGCGAGGTAGCGGCGGCGTGCGGCGTCGGCGGCGTAGCGGGCGCGTTCGACGCTGGTGGCGCGGATCCGGTCGGCTTCGGCGGCGCGGTGGGTCAGTTCGGCGGTGACCGCCAGTGCGGTCTCCAACGCCAGCGGGGTCAGCGATTGCAGGACCAGGTCGGCGACGGCGGTGTCGATGCCGGCGCCGCAGGTGGACTGGCAGGGTGGGGTGCCGGTGGCGATTCCTTCACGTTGGCAGGTGTAGTCGGGGACCAGTGTGCCGTCGCGGCGGCGGTGGTAGCGCACGCTCATCCGTCGCCCGCATTTGCCGCACACGACCAGGCCCTGCAGCAGCGCGGGGCCTTCCCGGGCGGGTCCGGCCTTGCGGTCCTCGCCGCGGGCGGCGGCGTTCGCGGTCAGGGTGGCCTGGTTGGTCTCGAACTGTTCCCAGCTGATGTAGCCGGGGTGAGCACCCGGGATCAGGGTGGTCCATTCCTCGCGGGGTTTGACCACGGTGCGGTGGTTGCCCTCGGCATCGGTGACTTGTCGGCGGCGGCCGTAGAAGTAGGCGCCGGCGTAGCGGGGGTTGTGCAGCACGAACAGCACGTGGTCGTGACGCAGCAGCGCCCAGTACAGCTCTCCGGCGTGTGGCCCGGACAGGTGGCGGGCGGGGAACAACAGCTTTTCGGCGGTGAAGGCCTTGACCGTTGCGGTGGCCGAGCCGGTGGCCTCGAAGGTGCTGAACAGGTGCGTGATCGCCCCGCGGACACCGCTGTCGGGGTCCAGGACGACATTGCCGGCCGGGTCGTAGACCAGCCCTGTGGGCAGGCGCACGGCGAGTTCGCCGCGGGCGGCCTTGGCCAGCAGCCCGCCTTGCAGGCGGGCGCGGATGAAGTGCAGCTCGGCCTCGCTCATGGTGCCCTTGAGGCCGAGCAGCAGCCGGTCGTTGATGGTGGCCGGATCGTAGAGGCCGTCCTCGTCGCAGATCAGTTGTTGAAGGCACACAGCCGAAGGAGCGCGTGCCAGTCGGCGTTGTTGCGGGCCAGCCGGGAACACTCCAGGCCGAGCACGATCCCGGCCCGGCCCAGCGACACCTCGGCGACCAGTCGTTGGAAGCCCTCCCGGTCGGCGGCCGAGGCACCGGACTGTCCCTGGTCGATGTCGACCACGATGACCTTGTCGGTGGGCCAGCCCAGCGCGACCGCCCGACCACGCAGGTCGTACTGGCGGCGGGCCGACTCGGTGTTGTTCGCGACCTGATACAGCGTCGACTGGCGGACGTAGAGGTAGGCGTCACGGCGCAGATGATCGGCGGTGACCTTGGACGAGGTGTCGTTCACGGGGCGCTCCCATTCACGGGCAGGGGTGATCGATGACCGGGCCGGGCTCAGCTGGCATGCGCCAGCGTCATCGCCGCCAGCACCGCGACGATGTCGGCCGTGGCGGCAGGCAGCAGCGAACTGCAGGCCGTGCAGGGCTCACCTCCTTTCTGGGTAGTGGACAAGGGCAAGGCCTGCGAGTTCGCTGCCGCCATGCCGTACCGATCAGCCGTGTCGCCCGCGGTGGGCCACGCGCCCATCCAGGAAGCCATCCCCTTGGTGACCAGCACACCCCAGCCCAGCCGCCAGCCGTCGGCGTCACCTGCCAGCACCTGTGCGCGCAACCGTTCATAGCCCTCGACCAGCCGTCGCGGATCGGCGTCGGGGTCCGGCTCGGCGCTGGAGTCAGGGCCTTTTCGGGCTCCGGTGGGGCTCCTGGTCCCGCTTGAGTGCGCGTTCGATCGAACGGGGATGCACCCGCAGACCGAACCGTTGCAGGACGGACTCCGCCAACTGGGCCGGTCGCAGCGCAGGGTCGGCGGTCAGCAACGACCGGAGATGGTCGAGGACCTCGCCGGTGAGCTTGTGCGCGCCGCGGGGGCCCGGCTTGGCAGGCACCAACGCCGGCAACCCACCGGCCTGAATCGCGGCCGCAGCCTGGTAAAAGGACTGGCGGGACAACCCGAACGCAGCGGCAGCCGAGCTCACGCTCGCGCCCTCCTCGTTCACCCGGCGCAGCATCTCGTACTTCACCTGCACCACGTCGCGGGCGTCGAAGAAGTCCTCCGAGACGAAGACCTCGTCGATCACCGCCTCCGGATGCGGATTCAGCGTCCTGCTCGCGCGCAGCGCGTCGACCTTCGAGTCGTTCCTCTTCCGCCTGCTCACGTCGCCTCCTCAACCCGACTGTCAGGACAATTATGCACATCATGACGGCAGCCAGCGCGAAGACACACGACAGTAGACAAGAATTCTGCGTATATGCAGGAGATATCGCGCACGCATCCGCCAGGAGTGCCGAGACACGCGGCATAATCAACATGACAGTCACGGCATAATCCGCGTGTCACCCGGCGCGCCATCAGCCGACAAGCGTGCGACCAGCTCGGACAGCTCAAGCAGACCCGCGATGTGGAACGGCGAGCGCCCGGCCGCCACCATCACGAACGGGTCATCGCCCACCACATCGGTCCACTCCACGGGCAACGAGAGCAACGACCCGCCGGGGTCGAACACGTAGACACGGTCCGCGCGCCAGTTCCGTCGCCGCTTGACGAACTCGAGCTCCTGGCCGAACAACGGATGGAACGGATGCGTCACCCGCACCCGGGCGACAGCGCCCAGATCATCGCCAGGGCGTGCAGTCGACGGTGAGATCGAACGGACGGATCGAGTCGGTCAACACCAAGATCCGTCTTATCACCCGCGTGGCGTTCGGGTTCCGCTCACCCGAGGCACTCATTGCCCTGGCGATGCTCCACCTCGGTGGCCACAAGCCCGTGCTCCCCGGCCGCAAATGACCCACGGATATGTCAGGAGAGCCAAAAACCTCTTCATAGGTGGATAAGTTGCCTCACCTGAAAGGTATCGTGTCACGGTGTGTCGTCGCCGGGGCGGGTGACCCAAAGGTATTCGTGTCCCGCGCTATCCATAGTGTTGACATCGGGAGCCCGCCTTCGACTCGCGCGTTTGATTGCCAGTCGGGCCTCGCCGCCGACTCGGACTGCACAGTGTGTCAGCGGCTAGCTAGGTTGCGGTCCCGCTGGTGGTCACTTGAAAAGTGGTCACTTCGGAGTGTTCTCCTGTCAGCACGACGAGGCGCTCGCAGAAGTCTTCCACCCGCAGAGCGCGTCGCGGACCATGTCGGCGGCGCGCTCCAGGACAGCGGCATACGTCGTGGTGTCAGCGCGCGAAAACCTGGCCGTGGGGATGGCGAGGGTGAGGGCAGCGATCCCCGCGCCGTCCGGTTCGGTGACCGTGACGCCGACGCCGCTGACCCCGGGCTCGGTCTCGTCGCGGTTGATGCCGTGCCCGTTTCTGCGGATGGCGGCCAGCTGCCGGGTGAGCGCCCCGAGCGTGGTGATCGATGCAGTGGGCCACATGGGCAGGCCCTCGGCGTAGAGGTCCTCGAGCGCGGCGTCGTCGAGCTCGGCGAGCAGGGCCTTGCCACCGGCCGAGCAGTGGGCGGGCAGCCGGTCGTTGAGGCGCGCGGCAACGCGCAGGGGCTGGTCGCTTTCGATGCCGTCGACGAACTGGATGTGGGTGCCGTGTCGCACCATGAGCTGGGCAGTCTCGTCAACCCCGGCGTGCAGCATCTCCAGGGCCGGCCGGGCAGCGCGCTTGAGAGCGCCGATCCGGATGTGGTCCTCGGCGTCGTCGCGCAGTGCGGCGCCGACCCGGTAGCCGTGGTCGCCGGCCCGCTCCGCGAAGTGGCGGAACTTGAGGGCAGTGAGCAGCCGGTGGGCAGTCGAGAACGCGACGCCGAGGCGGTCGGATACCTCCTTCACCGACCACGTGCGTCCGTCGCGCAGCACCTCGATGAGCTGGAGCGCCCGGTCGACGGACTCAAGGGGCGGCCGCGGGCCACCGGTCATGTGTGTGGTCCCTGCCTGTCCCTCGTTCATCGGCCTGATGCTCCAGCGTCTTCCCATTCCCCAGGACAGGTCTAACCTTTTCTACGATGAAGAACAAGCCGCAGTACGCCATCGAGTCGGTGGACAACGCGCTGCACCTGGCCCAGCTGTTGGTGCTGGAGGGGTCGATGCGCGTCTCCGACGCCGCGAGCCGCCTGGGAGTCTCAGTCTCGACGGCCCACCGGTTGCTCGCGATGCTGGTCTACCGCGACTTCGCCGAGCAGGACCCCGACAAGCGGTACCGGCCGGGTCCGGTGCTGGGCAGCGCCACGTCGTCCGACCTACCGCTGTCGGAGCTGCGGCACACCGCCATCCCGCACCTGCAGCGGCTCGTGGACCGGGTCAACGAGTCGGCGAACCTGCTCGTTCTTACCGGGACCGAGGCACGCTTCGTGCACACGGTCGAGTGCACGCAACTCCTCCGGGTCGGCGACCGGTCCGGCAAGACCCTGCCTGCGTACGTCACGAGGGCCGGCAAGGCGATGCTCTCGGCGCTGGACGACGACGGGCTCGACGCGATCCTGGCCGAGCTCGACGAGGGCGAGCGCGCGCCCCTTCGTCGCAGCCTGCGGGCGGTCCGGCAGAACGGCTTCGCTCTGAACAACGGCCAGACCGAGACCGAGCTGACAGCCATCGGGGTGTCGGTCAGGTGCGCGAACGACCGTGTCGCGGGGATCTCGCTGGCCACGCCGGCAGCCCGCTTCGAGCGAGACAAGGTCGCCGGCTGGGTGCAGGAACTGGCGGCCTGCGCGCGGGCCGTCGAGGAGTCCCTCGTTCCCCTTGGTGACGTTGTATGGGGCAGGTGACGGCTTCGTCCGATCTTTCTGCTGCAAAGAGAAGGGTGTTCTGTCTTGTGTGAAGGGGTCCAGCCTTGAGACATGACGACGACCCAGACTCCGGTACGACTGACGGCGGTCGACGCCCCCGACCAGCCCTCGGTGACCCCCGATCTCGAGGACCTCTACCGCGGGTTCGAGTCCGAGCTGCTGGTGCCGCTGTGGACCGAGATCGGCGACCTCATGCCTGTCCACCCCACCACCCGGGCGACCGCTCACCTGTGGCGCTGGGACAACCTCGTGAGGCTGGCCGACCGGGCAGGACATCTCGTCCCCGTCGGCCGCGGCGGGGAGCGACGCGCGATTGCGTTGGCGAACCCCAGCCTGGGCGGTAAGCCGTACGCCACCCCGACGCTGTGGGCAGCGATCCAGTACCTGATGCCCGGCGAGGACGCCCCCGAGCACCGGCACACCCAGAACGCCTTCCGGTTCGTGGTCGAGGGCGAGGGCGTGTGGACGGTCGTAGAGGGCGACCCGGTGCCGATGCGCCGCGGCGACTTCCTGCCCCAGGCGGGGATGAACTGGCACGCGCACCACAATGCCGCCAGCACGCCGATGGCGTGGATCGACGGACTCGGCGTCCCCCTCCAGTATGACCTCGAGTCGCAGTTCTTCAACTTCGGCCGCGACGCCATCAGCGACGCGGAGCGGATCACCCCCGACCGCTCGCGGGCCGAGCGCCTATGGGGTCACCCGGGGCTGGCCCCGGTCTCGCAGCCCGGTTCCGCGCCGGGCACGCCGCTGCTGTCCTACCGCTGGGAGCACACCGACCGGGCCCTGGCCGACCAGCTCGACCTCGAGCAGGAGGGGTACGCCGCCGCGGTGGAGCCCGGGCACGCGCTGGTCCGCTTCACCAACCCCACCAACGGCTCCGACGTGCTGCCCACCATCCGCACTCAGTTCCACCGCGTGGTGCGCGGCGCCGAGACCGCGCCCCGTCGCGAGACCGGCTCGAGCGTCTACCAGGTCTTCGACGGCTCCGGCACCGTCACGGTCGGTGACACGAGCTGGACCGTCGCCCGGGGCGACCTGTTCGTCGTCCCGAGCTGGCAGCCCGTCTCCTTCCTCTCCGAGGCCGGCAGCACCGACTCCGACTCCGGTGCCCTCGACCTCTTCCAGTTCGGGGACGCACCGGTCTTCGAGAAGCTCAACCTCTACCGGTCCCAGGAGGACTCCCGATGAAGATCGCCACCATCCGACTCCGCAACGATGACGGGCCCGGCGGCACCCGCGCGGTCCGCGTCGACGGGAGCACCCTCGTCGACCTGGGTGCCCCGGACGTCGCGGCGGTCCTGGCGACCAAGGGCTGGCGGGAATCCGCGGCCGCCGCGACCGGTGACACGTACAACGCCGCCGACGCGGACTTCGCACCGCTCATCCCGCGTCCCGGCAAGGTCGTCTGCGTCGGGCTTAACTACCGCAACCACATCCTCGAGATGGGTCGCGACCTGCCCCAGCACCCCACGCTCTTCAGCAAGTACGCCGACACCCTGATCGGCGCGCGCGACGAGATCCACCGCCCCGTCGAGACCGACGCTTTCGACTGGGAGGCCGAGCTCACCGTCGTCATCGGCCGCTCCGTGCGCCGGGCCGACGAGGATCAGGCAGCGGCCGCGATCGCCGGCTTCACTGTACTCAACGACATCACCTGCCGCGACTGGCAGTTTCGGACCCGCGAGTGGCTGCAGGGCAAGAACTGGGACCACACCACCCCCGTGGGTCCCGTGCTCGTCACCCCCGACGAGCTGCCCGGCGGTGTGCGCCCCGCCCTCGGGATCACCTGCGAGGTCGACGGCGAGCTGATGCAGAAGGACTCCACCGCCGACCTGCTCTTCGACCCGGTTGCGCTGGTGCAGTACGTCTCGACGATGATCCGCCTCGAGCCCGGTGACCTGATCGCCACCGGCACCCCCGGCGGCGTCGGTCACGCTCGCAAGCCCGAGGTGTACCTGCAGGCGGGCCAGCGCGTCGTCACCCAGATCGAGGGCATCGGCCGGCTCGAGAACCTCGTCGTGGCGGACCCGTCGTGACCGGCTCCCCCATTGGTCGCTCCCTCGCCGACAGCCTGCGCTGGGCCGAGGAGGGCACCGACCTATGCGCCCGGGCGGTCGACGGACTCGAGGAGGAGCAGTACGCCGAGGGCACGACACTGCCCGGCTGGACCCGCGCCCAACTCGTGGCCCACCTGGCCGCCAACGCCGAGGCGCTCCGCAACCTTGCGCACTGGGCCGCCACGGGCGAGGAGACGCCGATGTACTCCTCCCCCGAGCAGCGCAACGCCGACATCGAGGCGGGAGCCAGCCGTCCGCCGGCGGTGCTGCGGAACTTGTTCCACGAGGAGGCGGGCGCTCTGGCCGCCGACCTCGCCCGGCTGGCCGAGGAGCAGTGGGTGCACACGATCCGCACCGCCCAGGGCCGCGAGGTACCGGCCTCGGAGATCCCGTGGCTGCGGGCCCGGGAGGTCATGGTCCACGTCGTGGACCTCGGCACGGGCGTGTCCTTCGCCGACCTGCCCGAGGACTTCCTGCACGCCCTCGAAGCGGACATCTGCGCCAAGCGCGGGAAGCGCGCCACCGACGTCGAGGGCACCCTCGCCGCCCGGGTCGGCTACCTCGCCGGACGCACCACCTGGGGCGTCACCGGCGCCGACGGCAGCCCGGCCCCCGAGCTGCCCCCCTGGCTCTGACCCCCGCTGGCTCTGACCCCCTTCCCTGCGTCTCTGAGGAGATCCCATGACCACGCAGCAGCCCGACGTCATCGTCGTGGGTGGTGGCATCGGCGGCCTGTCCGCAGCCGTCGCCCTGACCCGCAAGGGCATCCGGGTCCGCGTCTACGAGAAGGAGCGGGAGTTCGGCGAGGTCGGCGCGGGCCTGCAGATCGCCCCCAACTGCACCCGCATCCTCGACGACTACGGCCTACTCAACGAGGTGAAGTCGCTGGGCGTGCTGCCGAAGGCGATGGTGATGAAGGACGCCACTGACTCCTCCGAGCTCACCCGCCTCGGCCTGGTCGACCTCGAGCGGCGCTACGGCTTCCCCTACATGGTCATCCACCGCTCCGACCTGCTCGGCACCTTCCTCCGGGCCGCCCAGCGTCTCGGCGTCGACCTGCGCACCGGCCTCGGGGCGACAGCGTACGACTCCGTCACGCTCCCCACCGGCCGTCCGGGCGCGAGGGTCACCTTCGCCGACGGCTCGACCGACGAGGCGGAGATCGTGATCGCAGCCGATGGGCTGCACTCGATGGCGCGCCGCCTGCTCGTCGACGACGAGCCAGTCAACTCCGCGTACGTCGCCTACCGCGGCACCGTCCCGATCGAGCAGGTCCAGGCGAAGGACGTCTCCACCACCGACGTGGTCGTCTACGTTGGGCCGCGCTGCCATTTCGTGCAGTACCCCCTTCGTGGCGGCGAGATGTTCAACCAGGTGGCGGTCTTCGAGTCACCCAAGGCCCTGCGGGGCGGGGAGGACTGGGGCACCCCGGACGAGCTCGACGCCGCCTTCGACGGCACCTGCCAGCAGATCCAGCAGGGCCTGCCGCTCATGTGGCGCGACAAGTGGTGGCGGATGTTCGACCGCAACCCGATCATGCACTGGGTCACTGGCCGGATTGCGCTCCTCGGGGATGCCGCGCACCCGCCACTGCAATACATGGCCCAGGGCGCGATCATGGCGATCGAGGACGGCTGGGTGCTGGCCGAGCACGTCGTGGCCCAGCAGCCGGTGCGCTTGGGGTCCGGCTCGGGCGTCGACTGGGACGCGGCGCTCGCGGCGTACGACGCGGTGCGCCCGCCGCACTGCGCCAGGGTGCAGAGCACCGCCCGCGTCTGGGGCGAGCTGTGGCACCTCGACGGGCTGGCCCGGCGCCAGCGCAACGTGGTTGCGCAGGCGGGACACCCACGACTACACCTACACCGACTGGATCTACGGCCCGACGGCCCTCACCCCGGATCAGGAACCGACGCAGTACCCAACCTTCCCGCTGTCCTCCGTCGAGGTCGACAAGGCCGCGAGCGTCTAAGCCGAGACATGCAGGCGGAGGCACGACATGGATACTCGCCAGCTTCGCTACGCGGATGCTCGCAGACACGCTGCACCCCGGCCGCCCTCAGGGTGCGCGACCTCGACGGGTCGCGCACCCGGTCCTGCGGGTCGGCCAGTTCGCCGAGGCCGCAGGCGACGTCACTCCGCTCATCATGGACGGGTCCGTCACGCCGCCCCGAGGTCCGGGTGGAGTTCCGGGAACTGACTTGGCAAGCCGGTTCGACTCGCTGGTAAGGGGTGAGATCGACGCCGCGTTCCTGGGTCCTCCCGCCCTTGACGACCGCCTCGAGCTGCACACCCTCTTCGAGGAGCCGCGCTCCGTGGGCGTGCGACGAGCAGCCCGCTGAGTAAGGCGCCGGCGTTGACCCTCGACGACGTGGGTGACCAGTCCTTCGTGCGCTACCCCGAGGGCGCGCCCCGGGAGTGGACCGCGCACTCGACGTGCGACTCCGCATCGCGTCGCCGCCCTGCACGTGTGGAGGTGCACCAGCCGGGCCGCGGGCACCGTGCCTGCCAGCGGGACGCGCAGGCATCTTCGAGAGGAGAAGCTCACCAAGTAGCCGACGCCTTACAGATTTTGTAGTCTGTAACCATGTGCGGTAAAGACCCCCTCCCCAGCCAGTCGTCGGGTCCACTGACGCAGGAGGCCATCTTGTCTACGGCGGAACGGTTGCTGCGCCGGCATGGTCCATGCAAGACGACCGTCAGCGACGTGGCGCGCAACCTCGGCGTGAGTCATGCTTCGATCTATCGCTACTTCGATAACAAGGCATCACTGCGCGCCGCTGTGGTCCGAGGCTGGCTGGACCGGCCGCTTCCCGCGCTCAATCGAATCGTCAACGACGCTAACACCGTTGCGCCGCAACGACTGAGCCGGTGGCTCCAGAGCTTGTACGAGACGCGCAAGAACCAGGCCCGTGATGATCCGGAGCTGTTCGCTGCCTTCTTCGAGCTCGCCGTCGAGGAGGGCGAAGCCGTCAGGGAGCACGTCGAGGACTTGCGAAACCAGTTGCGCCGTATCCTGGTCGACGGCCAATCCGAGGGAAGCTTCGAAGACATCGAGCCCGCTGTGGACGCCGCAGCTGTGCTCGATTCCACGACCCGGTTCCACCATCCCTCCCATGCGCGGAACTGGTCGCGAAGCACAATCGACGCTGATTTCGAGGGCGTTCTGCGACTCGTCATACGTGCCCTTGCTCGGGATCGGGCATGAACGACCGTGCGCACGAGGAAGCCTCGAACGACGGCCTCCCGGGGCCGTGGCCGGCACTGTTGGTCCTCGCCGTCGTTCAATTGATGATTGTGCTGGACAACAGCATCCTGAACATGGCCCTGGCGTCGGCGCAAGCCGATCTCGCTTTTAGTGCGGCGGACCGCCACTGGCCCATCTCGATCTACGCTCTTAGCTTTGGCAGCCTCCTGTTGTTGGGTGGTCGGTTGTCCGACCGTCTGGGTAGACGGCGGGCTCTGATGATCGGGCTGGGGGGGTTCGCGGTCGCCTCCGGCCTCGCTGGAGCCTCGGTCAATTTCGGCATGCTGATCGGTGCACGTGCAACGCAGGGTGTGTTTGCCGCGATCATGGCCCCCGCGCTGCTGTCGATGGTGACGGTTCTCTTTCCTTCCGGGTCCGCCCGTCTCCGTGCCTTCGGGGTGATCGGACTTGTCGCCACCTCCGGCGCCGGCGTCGGCCTTCTGCTCGGAGGCTTCCTGACAGAGTTCCTCAACTGGCGCTGGACGATGTTCGTCAATGTGATTTTCGCCGTCGGTGCCGCGACAGGCGCCGCCGTGCTGATCCGGCCGGACAGTGTCGGTCCTCCGCGCAAGGTTGACGTGATCGGGGCTGCGCTCGTGCTGCTCGGCACCGCGGCGCTCGTGCTCGGACTCGGGCGCGCCGAGTCCCGTCCGTGGCTCTCTCCTGACGTTCTCGGCGCGGTGATCTGCGGGCCCGTCCTGCTTGCCGGCTTCCTCGCCTGGCAGAGGGTTGCACCAAGCCCGCTCCTCCCTCTCCAAATCCTGCGCAGTCGGACCCGCGGGGCCGCGTACCTGAGTCGCTTCGTCGCCTCTGTCGGCAACTTCGCACTCATCTTCTTCATGGCCTTCGTGCTTCAGGAGGTCTTTCGCTTCTCGCCACTGCAGACGGGCTTAGCTATCACGCCATTGGTCCTCGGATATGTGCTTGCGTCGACCCTCCTCGCGACGAGAATCGCCTCGCGCCTCCGCTACCGCAGCATTGTCTTCTGTGGACTGCTCCTAGGGGCTATGAGTCTCGCATTGCTCTCACTCATGGACCCGGCGACGTCGTACTGGAGCGGCATGGTCGGACCGCTGGTGGTCTTTGGACTGGGACAGGGGCTCACGACCGCGACCAGCATGAACGCTGGAATCGACGGTGTACGTATCGAGGACAGGGGCGTCGCCTCAGCCACCGTGAACCTCATGCAACAACTCGGCGCCGCAGTGGGAACGGCGGCACTCTCAAGTGTAGCCGTCATGGTCACGAGCAGTTACCTCACAGAACGGCCCGGCGCCGAAGCGGAGGCGACCACGCACGGCGTCGCGATCGCGCTACTGGTCACCTCCCAGCTATTCCTTCTCAGCGCAGTTATTTGTCCCTTGATGGCTGGGCCTAGTCCGGCTCGACTTGACCCCATAACGGTGTAGCGCGGTCACGACGAGCCCGAGCTCGTCGAGCCGGCAGAACATGGTGTTAGGTCAGGGCAAGCGAAGCCCGTCCCGGGGGAAGCGTCAGGCACGTCGAAGTCTTCCGGATTGAGCAGCGTGAGAACTTCCATCCTCGGGAGACCTCGACTCTACTCGGCCATGGATGCGCCAAGCACGCCCACCGACGACGTCACACACCCGCTACACCCTCAACTGTGAAGAGCCCTCAAACGCCACGTTTCCGCCCGGATCAGCAGAGCGCCGCCGCGCGCCGCACCAGCCACACACCAGCCCCGAGTCAGTCGTGCTCGGGATCGATCGGGCCGAGGGGGGTCTTGAGGAACTCCGAAAACAACTCGGGGTCCTGCCAGGTCAGGCTTTCCAGGGCCAGTGGGTCGAGCCGGATCGAGTAGCCGAGCTTGGCCGAGTGGATTTCCAGCCGCGCGCCCTGCACCGTGTCGACGATGCGCACGTTCACGGTGGTGAACTCGTTGGCGAGCGAGACCCCGCGGGCCCACTGCTCGTCGGAAGGGTGGTGCTCAGGCATCGTGACTCCTCAGAGGAAGATCGACAGGGCGTGGGTGCCGAGGACGTTGGTATCGAGGTAGACCACCCGGCGGGCCAGGCGCAAATCGTCGCCGACGACGCGCAGGAGGTCGTCGCGCTCGCCGGTAAGGACGAACGGCTCGGGCGAGTCACCCCGGTAGCAGTAGATCGCGAAGTTGCTGAGTACGCGGACGTCGTGCTCCGGGTCGCCGCCGAGCCCGTCGCGCCGCCGGATGTTGGTGACCAGGCGTCGGGTGCGGGTGGGAGGCTGCTCCGCCCAGGCGAACTCCGACTCCAGCCGGAGGACCCGGGTGCGCAGGGTGCCGTAGTTCTCCCACATGAAGTGTCCGCGGTGGCTAAAGTCGGACTCGACGGGCTTCCCCGCCTTCTCGCGCACCACCCGAATGGGCACCCGGTAGTCGACGTCCTCGGTCAGCAGATCGAGCCACCCGGTGACGTCGGCGCGGTCGAGGTGCTCGGCCTCGAGGGAGTAGAAGTCGGCGACGTCCTCGGTGGTGACGGTCAGAGTGCTCACGACGCCCCCTCCCCCGCCGACGTCGAGGCCGATGTCGAGCCCGCAGCGGCCGACGAGGGCCGGCTCGCCCGTGGCAGCGCGGTCATGTGCGCGAACCACTTGCGGTGGAAGGTGCGCAGCCCGCTCTCGCCGGAGTTCGACGGCCAGGCGACGCCGGGGCCAGGCCAGTCCTCGATCGGTTCGGCGCTGCCCATGCCCGGCATGCCCATCTGGTAGTTGAACCGCAGGTCCTGCAGCTCGGCGGTCAGGGTGCCGCCGGTGCGGGCAACCCCGGTCCACACGATCGCGTCATCCTGCTCGAAGGTGCCCGACGGGCTGAAGCTGGCCATGCCGGCACGGTAGGCCTTCTCCTTGAACTCCTGAGAGGCCTCCGCGGGCGCGAGCGTCCAGTTCCAGACCTCCATCCGTCCGGGCCCACGCGGCTGCCAGGTGCGGATCGACAGGAAGGCGGTCTCCTCCTTCTCGACGTCGTCCTTGGCCGAGAAGTGGATGAACGACAGATTGGGGAAGACCGTGCCGTCGTGCACGACACCGCGGCGCACCAGATCCAGCTGCGCCTCGCTCAGGCCCCCCTCGGTGAAGAGCTCCTGCATCTCGGGCGGGTAGTTGAAGCACGACTCTACGCCCGGCGGCATCACCCGCATACTGATCGCGTGCCCGTCGCAGTCGTTGACGTGCAGGCCGTGAGCCTTGCCGGTTTTGCCGGCGCCGGCCTCGCTGGCGATGCCGGTCTCGAGCAGGGAGCGGTGCGTCATCTGCGTGTGGGAACTGTCGCCGGTGAAGTTCTCGCCCCCGGACTTCCAGTCCGCGTCGATGTACCAGCGGTGCGGCTCGCCGATGACCTCCATACCGCCCTCCGTGAGCGCGAACTGCATGTCGAGATACCAGCGAAACTTGCCGAGGTAGTCCTCAAGCGCCGGCGCGTCGGGGTCGAGGGTGGCGAAGACCAGGCCGCGGAAGGTGTCGACCTGGGCCGCCGAGATCATGCTCCACTGCCCGAGGTCGAGCTGGCGGTAGCCGCTGGGCCGGGCCGGCACGCCCACCAGCGTGCCGTCGTTCTTGTAGGTCCAGGCGTGGTACGGGCACCGGAAGTGGGAGGTGTTGCCCGCGTCGGTGCGGCACACCGTGCTACCGCGGTGGCGGCAGCTGTTGAGCATGACCCGGATCTCGCCCTCCTCGTCGCGGACGAAGATGAAAGGGTCCTCACCGATGCGTCGCACATGGTAGTCGCCGTTGTTCGGGATCTCGCTCACGTGCCCGATGTAGACCCAGCAGCGGCCGAAGATCTGGCGGAGTTCGCGTCGGTAGACCGACTTGTCGTTGAATACCTCGGCGGGGACCATTCCGCGCTCGAGGTCTTCGCCCATGTGGGCGAGCAGGTCGTCGACCCGCTCGCGGGGCCTCTCGTCGTGCGTGGTCACCGCGGAACCTCCCTGGTCGTCGTGCGTACTCTGTCGAAAGTAGAACATGCTTCTTCCAATCGATACCCGCATCTCTCCGGGCGTCCATGTCGGACACCACGCGGCGGGCGTCGCCTCTGTCCGCGGGAGATGCTTTCCGCTAGACTGGCGTCGCGACCAGGCCTCGAGAGGTGCCCTTCAGATTCGCCCACTCGGCGCGCGAGCCCGACCGCCTTCACCGGACCGCCTGGACACCCAGCGCCCGACTCGGCGGGCCCTGGTCCCCTGACTCCGAGGAGCCATCGTTGCCCAAGTCCAGCGCCGCCAGTCGTCCGGCCGACCCCAGTAGGCCACAATACCCAATCGAGTCGGTCGACAACGCGCTCAAGGTGCTGCTGCTGCTCGGCGGGCGCAACGAGCTGCGCCTCACCGAGGTCAGCGAGTACCTCGACGTGGCGTCCTCCACGGCGCACCGGGTGCTGGCGATGCTCCAGTACCGGGGCTTCGTACGCCAGAACCCCCGCACCAAGCTCTACGGCCCGGGCGCGGCGCTCACCGGCGTCGCATTCTCGATCCTGCAGCGCTTCGACGCCCGCGGTGCCCTGCGGCCGGTGCTCGAGCGCCTCAACGCCGAGCTGCGCGAGACGGTGCACCTGGGGGTGCTCGACGGATCCACCGTCCGGTTCATCGACTCCATCGAAAGCCCGCACGCGGTGCGGGTGGCCTCCCGTCTCGGGCGGTCTATGCCCGCCTCCTGCACCTCGATGGGCAAGGCCATACTCGCCCAGCTCACCACCGACGAACTTCGGTCGCTGCTGCCCGACGAGGAGCTCGAGGGGCTCACCCCGCACAGCATCGGCACGCGCACCGAACTGGAGGCCGAGCTGGGCACGATTCGCAAGCGGAGTTACGCCGTGAGCGTCGAGGAGAGCGAGGACGGGGTGTGCTCGGTGGCCGTGGCGCTGGCCTCCATCAACACCCCGGCGCGGCTCGCGATCACCGTCGCCGCCCCATCGAGCCGGATGCGCGCCACCGACCAGCGCAAGATCGGCGCGGTGATGCGTCACTGCGTCGAGGAGGCCTCCGGCCTGCTGCTGGGCTGAGTGTTCCGGCAACCCGGTCATCGGCCCCGGCTCCCCACGGCCTGCAGCGCACCGACCAGCGCCTCGATGTCCTCACGGCCGGCCACCGCCCGACGCGCCGCCACGACGGCGCGCGGCCAGTTGACGGCGAGTAGCCCGCCGAGCCGGCCGTCGCCGGCGCCGTAGACCACGGCGAACCGCCCCTCCGCGGGCTCGCCGAGCGTCCGCACCGGCGCGCCGAGGGTGCGCCCGACCAGCTGGACCTTCCAGTCGTACTGGTCGCTCCAAACGTACTCGACCGGCGCGTAGGCGCGGGGCCGGTCCGGCGACACGATGTTGTGGGCGACCACGGCCGCCTGCTCGACCGCGTTGGTCCAGTGCTCGATCCGCACGCTCTCACCGTGGCGGGGGTGCCACCATCGCGCGACGTCACCGACGGCATGCACCCGCTCGTCGGACGTCGAGCGGCAGTGTTGGTCGCAGACCAGCCCGTCGGCCACCTCGAGCCCCGAGGAGCGCAGCCAGTCGTCATTGGGCAGGGCACCGCAGCCCACCAGCACGCTGGTGGCCGGGAGCACCTCGCCGTCGGCCAGCACCACCCGCGGACCCGCGGGCGTGGACTCAATGTCGGCCACCGCGGCCCCGAGCCGGGTCTCGACGCCGTGCCGCCGGTGCAACTCGGTGAAAATCCCGCCCACGTCGGCGCCTAGGACCCGCGACATGGGCGCGGGAAGCGGGTCGACCAGGGTCACCTCGACGCCGAGCGCGCGGGCCGTCGCGCTGACTTCGGCCCCGATGAAGCCCGCGCCGACGACAACGAGGTGGCCGCTGCGGCGAAGGTCGGCTCGCAGGGCCGTGGCGTCGGCGCGTGTGCGCAGCAGGTGCACCCCGGGCGGGGTGCCCCACGGCGAGGGACGCGGCCGCGAGCCGGTGGCGACCACGACGTCATCGAACGGCAGTCGGTCGCCGTCTGCCAGCACCACGCAGCCGTCGGCCAGGTCCAGCCCGGCGGCTGCGACGCCGAGCCGCAGGGTGAGGTCGAGCTGCACAGCGTCAGCCTCGGTGAGCAGGACCGGGACGTCGTCGTCGCGGAGCGCGCCCTTCGACAGCGGCGGGCGGTCGTAGGGAAGCTCGGGCTCCTCGCCCACCAGCACGAGCCGTCCGTCGTACCCCTCGGCCCGTAAGGCCTGCGAGGTGCGCACGCCGGCGAGGGAGCCGCCGACGACGATCACCGACCGCGCGTGCACTACTCGACCGACAGCGCGTGGACGGGGCAGGTCCGCGCCGCCGCCTCGACCCGGGCGCGCTCGGGCTCGGGGACCTCGGAGCGGAGCACCACGACGGTGCCGTCGTCGTCGATGTCAAAGACGTCCTCGGCCTCGATGGCGCAGTTGGCGTAGCCCTGGCACAGGCCGAGATTGGCGCGGATGCGTGCCATGGTCCCTCCCTCGTGGTGGCGTCGCGGCTGGTTCGTGGTGGTCGTCATCGGGCTCACCACCCATCCTCGGCGGGCCCCGAGCCGTCGAGGACCGACTGCTTGCGCCAGATGTCCCAGGCCCGGGCGACCTGCGAGCCGACGGAGGCGCCGGCGGCGGCCGCCTCGCCCGGCGCGAGGTAGCACGGCTCGCCGAGCGCCAGCGCCGCCGCCTGGGTGCGGGCGTTGACCTCGGTGTAGACCGCGCGAAACACGGCCTCGGGCAGCGACTTGCCGACCGCGACGGAGCCGTGCCCGCGCATCAGCGCCACCGCGGAGTCGCCGAGGGTCTCGGCCAGGGCGGCACCGAGCGCCGAGGAGGTGATCAGCAGGTCACTGGCATCGCCGATGACGTCGCGAATCTCGAAGACCGGCGTGGCGTACTCGGCCAGGAAGCCGGCCATGTGCACCACCGGGCGCAGCGGGACGTCGACCACGCTGAAGGGCACCACCGAGGGCGAGTGACTGTGCACCACCGCCATCACGTCGGGGCGGTGCCGGTAGATCTCGGCGTGGATGAACCGCTCGAGGTAGGGGCTGCGTGCGTCGGTGGCGTTGCCGTCGAGGTCGTGCTCGAGGAGGTCCGTGACGGTGACCGAGCCGGGGGCGAGGTTGCGCGAGAGCCAGAAGGTCTCGGCCCCGGGCGCCGTGCGGACGCTGACATGGCCGAATGCGTCGAGCACGCCCCGGGCGACCAGGATCCGGTTGGCGGCGACCAGGTCGCCGTCCCGACGGACCGCGGGGAGCTCTCCGGTGACCGTGGCGCTCATCGTGTTGCCTTCCTTCTCGTGCTCGTGGTGGACATCGTGGCGGGTGCGGTCGGGCCAGGCGGAGCCGCTCATCCCCGTTCACGCTCCCCGAGCGCGGCGATCGCCTCGTCGCGCAGCAGCGACCACAGCTCGGCGACCAGTTCGCCGTAGCGGGGCGAGGAGACGATCGAGGAGTCCCGCGGCCGGGGCAGGTCCACCTCGACGATCGCCTTGATCGTGGCCGGGCGCGCGGTCATCGCGACCACCCGGTCGGAGAGTTGCACGGCCTCGCCCAGGTTGTGGGTGACGAAGACGACGGTCTGCTGGAGTTTGGACTGGATCCGCAGCAGCTCCTCGCCCAGGACCATCCGGGTCTGCTCGTCGAGGGCGGCGAAAGGCTCGTCCATCAGCAGGATCTCGGGCTCCATCACGAGGGCGCGGGCGAGCGCGACCCGTTGCCGCATGCCGCCGGAGAGCTTCGCCGGGTACCGCTCGGCCGCGTTGCCCAAGCCGACCAGCTCGATCATGTCCCGGGCCTGGTCGCGACGTTCCTTGGCCGAGACTCCCGACATCCGCAGGCCGAACTCGACGTTCTGCTGGGTGGTCAGCCACGGGAACGTCGACTCCTCCTGGAAGACCATCCCGATGCCGGGGTGCGGGGTGGTCACCCGGTCGCCGTGGATGCGCACCGCGCCGTCGTAGTCGCCCACCAGGCCGGCGGCGATGTTGATCAGGGTGGACTTGCCGCAGCCCGACGGGCCAATCAACGAGACGAACTCCCCGTGGTCGACCTGCAGGCTGACGTTGCCGAGGGCCGGCACTGGCTCGCCCAGGCCGCCGTCGCCGCGGAAGCTCTTGCTGACGTTGTCGACGACCAGGGCGCCGGTCGTGTGGGTCCGGTGGTCGGTCATGGTGCTCACAGAAGGGCTCCCTCTTCGGCGGGGTCGGAGTCGGACAGGCGCAGTCGTCGGCCGATCCAGCCCAGCACCGAGGCGAGGGCGATCGAGAAGACGAAGACGAGGATCAGTACGGCGTACATCTCGGGAATGTCGTACTGGCTGTAGTAGTAGATGACCCGGTAGCCGACGCCGCCTTGGGCGGCCTTGGTCTCGGCCATCAGGGTGCCGATGATGCCGGCGGCGATGCCGAGGCGGATGCCGGAGTAGACACTGGGCGCCATTGCCGGCAGGTAGACGTACCGCAGCCGCTGGAGTGCCGAGGCTCGCAGCACCCTCGCGGCGGAGAGCCACAGCGGTCGCACCTCGGTCGCGGCCGTGATGGTGTGCAAGACGACCGGGAAGAACGTGCTGAGCGCGGCCATCGCGATCTTTGACTCTACCCCGACGGTGAGGAACAGCAGCAGCACCGGGTAGAGCACAATCTTTGGCACCGTGCCGAGGTAGACCAGCAACGGCTCGACGATCTCGCGGGCGAAGTGGTTGAGGCCCAACGCGAGGCCCAGGAGAAGGCCGGACCCGATGCCGAACAACAGGCCCCAGAACAGCTCGTAGCCGGTGAGGGCGACGTCGGTGGCGAACCGCGAGCTGAACACCTCGCCATAGGCGGCCGCCAGGGTCCACAGGTGCGGGAAAAAGTCGGCGGTGGCCAGCCGGGCGAACAGTGTGGCAGCGGCCTCCCAGAGGACCAGCACCCCGAGCACGCCGGCCAGCCGCACCCGCGACAGCGACGGCGCACGCGCCGGCCGGTTCGATCGGGTGCCGGGGTCGAGCGCGGCCGCGGGGACGGTCATCGTCGCATCACCCTCTCGGTGAGTCGGTTGAGGAGCAGGAGGAACGCGACGGACAGCGCGATCGAGAGGACCAGGGCTCCGTACATCTCATCGGAGCGCAGCCGCGTGTAGGCCAGCGAGATCTCCGAACCCACCCCGCCGATGCCCGCCAGGTACTCCATGCCGAGCACGTTGAGCAGGGTGAAGGTGAGGCCGAGCCGGAGACCGACGACGACGGACGGCATCGCCGCCGGGAGCAGCACCCGAAGGAAGGCCTGACGGTCGGTCAGCCGCATCACCCGTGCCACCTTCAGGTAGGTGGGGTTGAGTCGCTGGAAGGCCTGGAAGGTGGTGATCAGCACCGGTAGCAGGCCGGCCAGGAACCCCAACACGGTGACCGCCACCGGATTGCGGCCGAAGACGACCAGTAGCACCGGGTAGAGCAGCACAATCGGAGCCGACGCCAGCGCGTAGAGGGCCGGCTCGTACGCACGGCCGAGGATCGGGCGGCGCCACAGCAGGTAGCCCAGCGTGGTACCCACCACCGCCGCAGCCGTGAAGGCGACGCCGGTCTCGGCCAGGGTCACCCCCAGTAGTCGCAGGTAGTGGCCGTCGAGCAGTCCCTCGACGAGCGCCCGCAGCATGTCGGTCGGACGGGGAAGCTGGACCTGGCTGATCCGGCCGCTGGCGACGGCCCACTCCAGGACCGCCCCCAGCGCCACGACGATGACCAACCGTCCGGCGGTGCCGCGCAGCGAGCGCAACCGCCGCCTCCACACGGCGCGCGGATCCCGCCGCCCGGCCGGGGTCACCGGCCCCGCCGGCTTGGTGTTGGTTATCGTCGTCACGGTCAGCCGCCGATGATCTCGTCGATCGACACCGCAGCCATCACGTCGTCCTCAGAGAGCGGCTCGTCGAGGTAGCCGAGCGCGTAAACCTCCTCGAGGAGCACGTCGAGGCCGACGATCTCGTCCAGGTCGAGCGATTCCTCGGGGTAGGACTCCATCGCCTGCTCGAGCAGCTCCGTAGAGGTGTCGAGCTCGGCGGCCTCCTTCCAGATTTCGAGGGTCTCGTCGGGGTTGTCGTAGACGAAATCGATCGCCGACTGATACGCGTCGAAGAACTTAGTGAGGTCCTCGGGCCGGTCCTCCACGACGTCCTGCCTCGCCAGGGTGACCCGAGCCGTGGTGCCCGCGAGCAGCTCGATGTCGTTGCCGGTGCCGATCTGACGCATCGACCCGTCGGCGAAGTTCTCGAAGAAGAACGGCGGGGTGGTCCAGCCGACGTCGACCTGCCCGGTGCGCACTGCGGTGAAGATGTCGGGCGGGCTGCCGAGCGCCTCGATGCTCGGGGCTTCGCCGCCGGAGCTCTTGATCTGCTTGCGCAGCTCCTGCCCAAGCAGATCGGTGGTGGAGCCGGGGCCGCTGGAGGAGACAGACGCGCCCGCGGTGTCGTCGAGGGACCGCATCGGGGAGTCCTCAGGCACGTAGTAGGTGACGTCGCCGTAGCCCTGGTACTCGGCGGCAACGATGCGCACGGGCGCCCCCTGCTGGATGGCCGAAAGAGCGGCAGGGAATGCGACGCCGACCGCGATGTCGGCGCTGTCCGACACCAGCGCCTGCACTGCGTCACCGGAACCATCGGGGTAGATCCGCTCCTCCTGCACCTCCACGCCCGCCTCCTCGTAGAGACCCTGGTCCTGGGCCACCGCATCGGGCACCGCGACGTCGAAGACCACCTGGTGGGTCAGTGAGAGCCGCAGCGCGTCCTCGCCGCCCTCGGTGCCCTCGCCGGGGGCCGAGCACGCCGAGAGGGCGAGTGCGGCCACAGCGGCGACCGCGAGCCCGACCCGGCCTCCACCCGGGCCGCGCGTCCTGCGTCGGTCGCTGGCGTGGAGCGGTGATGGATCCCGAGAGCCGGCGTCGTGCGGGGCAAGGCGGATCGTCATTGTGTTTTCCTCCGGGTTGGGCTGGATCGAGCGGAACTGGTGGTGCGGAAGGTCTGGGCGGGCAATCGCTCTGGCGGGTGGGGCGACGCGGGTCAGGGCCCGAGGAAGACCACCCCGGCGCGCTCGGCGATGATCGGACGGATGTAGTCGCGCACGACCTGCTGGTGAGCGGGATGGTCGCGGAACTCCAGGTAGCCGGCCTCGTCGTCGAATTCGATGAGCGAGGCGAACTCGAAGTTGTCGGGGCGGATACCCAGGTCCTTGCCCATCCGCATTGAGCGGATGGTGTCGATCTCGCCGCGCAGACCCATCAGCCCGTCCATCAGTTGCTGGACTTGCTCGTCGCTGGTGCCGTCCTCAAAGCGCAGGCAGATGACGTGGTGCAGCATCGCCGGCCCCTCAGCGCCCGCGCCGCGGGATGCTGACGGTCTTGGACTGCGTGAAGCTGAGGATCTCCTCAAGGCTCTCTTCCTTGCCGATCCCCGACGCCTTGACGCCACCGAAGGGGAGTCCAGGGAAGTGGCGCGCCGAGTCGTTGACCCACACGTAGCCCGCCTGGAGGTCCTCGACGAACCGGTGGGCGCGGTCGACGTCGCTGGTCCACACGCTCGCGGTGAGGCCGTAGCGCACGCCGTTCGCGATGCGCACGGCCTCGTCGTCGTCGTCGAAGGCGAGCACCGAGAGCACCGGGCCGAAGATCTCCTCCTGCGCGATCCGCATGTCGGGCCGTACGCCGTCGAACACAGTGGGGGCGAGGAAGCATCCCTGTGGCAGGTGGTCGGGCCGGACGCCGCCGGTGACCAGACTGGCGCCGTCCTCGCGGCCAGCGTCGACGTAACCCAGTACGCGCTCATAGTGCTCCCGGGAGACCAGGGCACCCATCTGGGTGGTCTCGGCCACCGGCACACCGACCTCGATCTGCTCGACCAGCTCAGCCACCCGCGCGACCACCTGGTCGGCGACGGAGCGGTGCACCAACAGTCGCGAGTTCGACCCGCAGGACTCCCCCTGGGTGGCGGTGAAGTTCATCCCGGACACCGCGCCCTGCGCGGCGGCCTCGAGGTCGGCGTCAGCCAGCACCACCATCGCGTTCTTGCCGCCGAGCTCAAGGCTGACGTGCTTGACCGCGGCCGCGGCACTGGCCCGCTGGATCTCGCGGCCCGTGCGCTCGCTGCCGATGAAGGCGATCCGGTGCACGTCGGGATGGCCCGAGATGGCGGCCCCCGGCGCCGGGCTCGCGCCGTTGACGATGGTGACGATGCCGGGCGGCAGCACCTGCGCGATCAGCTCGCCGAGCCGGATCGCCGACAGCGGAGCCTGCGGCGGCGGCTTGAGCACCACGGCGTTGCCCGCCATCAGCGGCGCACCCAACTTGCCGGCAGCGAAGAAGAGCGGGTGGTTGAAGGGGATGATCCGGCCGACGACCCCGTAGGGCTCGGGCCGCGAGTAGTGCAGCCCGGTGCCGGAGCCGGGGTAGGTCTCGCCCTTGATCATCAATGCCCAGTCGGCGAACATCTCGAGCATCTCCGAGGCCCAGGCCGTGTCCTGGCGCATCGCGGCCAGGGGGCTGCCGCCGTCGAGCGCATCGAGCAGGCTCAGCTCCTCGGCGTGCTCGCGAATCACCCCGGCCAACTCGCGCACGGCCGAGGCGCGCCCCTGCGGGGAGTACCGACGCCAGGCCTCGGAGCCGCGCTGGGCTGAGCGCACCGCCGCCTCGACGTCGGCGGCGCCGGCGTCGGCGACCTCGGCTAGCGGCTGCTCGGTCGCCGGGTCTATCGTGGTGAAGGTGGCACCGCTGGCCGCCGGCCGCTGCTCGTTGTCTATCAGCAGACCCCAGTCCCGGGACTGGACGGCCTCGAGCATCGCCTGGTGAGGCGCGTACGCGGCCGCGTAGGGCGTCGTGGTGGTGGAGGACGACATCGGGTTCCTTCTGTCTCGGGTCTCGGCGTTCTCGGTGGGTGGGGCTCAGGCGCCCTGTGCCGCGGGGTCCTGGGGCACGGGCACGGCCGGTCGGCGCAGCGGCACCTGGTGGGCGAGGGTGATCTCGCGGCGCTCGCGCGACGAGGCGACGATCGCCTCGCACACCTCGACGGTCGCGGCGCCCCAGGCGGCGTCGTGCGCCGACGGCTCATGGAGCACGACGGCGCGGTAGAGGTCGTCGAGCACGGCGGTCTTGTCGGGCACCGCCGCGACCGGCTCGACCGGCACCTTCCGCATGCCGTCGATGTCGTAAACCTGCAGGCCGGACGGGCCGACTCGCACGTCGGCGCGCTCGCAGCTGACCAGCAGCAGCCCGAAGTGGGGGTGCTGGTGGCCGTCGGCAATCGGTGGGGTCCAGCCCCTTTGGTAGCCGCGGGCGGCCTTCAGCGCCGGCTCGTCGGCCGGCGACGGCAGGGCCCGCAGCGCGCGACTCGCGGAGCCGTGATCGGGTCGGCGCGGGGCGCCGTTCTCGTCGATCCAGCCGGTCAGCTCGTCGGTGTCGAACCGGTCGTAGCCGCTGTAGACCAGGCTGGCCGCGGCGCCGCCCTCGAAGTCGAGGAACGTGGTGTGACTGCCCTCGGTGGGGCGGGACGGATCGAGCACAAAGGCGCTTGAGCGCACCGAGCGCACCAGACCCCCGCCGAGCAGCCGGACCAGGTCGACCTGGTGCGGCACCTGGTTGAACACGATGCCGCCGCCGAGTCGGGTGTCAAGCTCCTCGGGCCGGCGGGGTCGATAGAGGAAGCTGCCGTAGTTGCAGCTGGTGATCATCGCGACCTCGCCGAGGTCGCCGACGTCGAGGAGGTCGCGCAGCGCGCGGACCGGGCGGTCGAAGGCATGAGTGTGCCCGACGACCACGTGAGCGCCGCTGGCCCGGCTTGCCTCCACCACGCGCAGGCAGTCCGCCACGGTGAGGCTGAGCGGCTTCTCGACGAGCACGTGGGTGCCCTGTGCCAGCGCCGCCACGGCCTGGTCGGCATGCAGCGCGTGCGGCGTCGCGAGGTAGACCACGTCGACGCCCGGATCGGCCGCGAGCGCCTCAACCGACTCGTGGGCGGGCACGGCGAAGTCGTCGGCGAAGTCGCGGCGCGCGCGCTCGTCGGCGTCGACCACACCGGCGATCACCACCCGCTCGTCGGCCACGATGCTCGGCAGCAGCTGCATCGTCGCGCCACCGAGGCCGACCACGCCGATCCGTACTCGGGTCTGGCTCGCAGAACTCATCGAACTCACAGGGCTCGCGCTCCCTCACGGTCGAGCACGGTCGGGGCGAACAGTTCCCGCGGGTCGACCGCTCGCTCGGCGAGACCCTGCTCGGCCACGTAGGTGCACGCGGCCTGCAGGACGGCCTCGTTGGCCGCAAACCCGTAGGGCCAGAAATCGGGGCCCATCAGGTCGAGGGTGGCGTCGATCTCCGCCTGCAGCCAGGGGAGGCTCACGGGCAGCGGCTCGCGGCTCTGCAGCCGGGTCATGGCCCGCTGCTTGGCGAGGTCGAAGGCGTCGAACAGGCTGGTCGCCACCCAGGGGTGCTCGTCGTAGAGGGCGCGGCGCACGACGACGGTGTGCATGATCGGGAACAGCCCGGTGGAGCGGAAGTACTCCCGTTCGACCGAGGCGGGGTCGGCGAAGAGCCGTATCACGGCTCCGTCGCCATCGTGGAACGACGGCGGAGCCTGGGGCGCCACGATGGCGTCGACCTCACCGCGCACCAGTAGCTCGTCGAGGGTGCGCTCGGCCTCCCGGGTGATCTCCACGCCCGGGACGTCAATCTCGACCAGTCCGGTGCGGCCGGGGTCGCGCAGCCCCCCGGTCACCCACGCGACGTCGGCCGGGGCGACGTCGTAGTCGTGCTGGAGGAGTCCGCGCACCCACACGGCCGCGGTCATCTGGTACTCAGGCACGCCCACCCGGCGGCCCACGAGGTCGCGCGGCTCCCGGACCTCGCCGTCGGCGCGCACGTAGATCGCCCCGTGCCGGAAGGTCCGCGACGGGAACACGGGGAGGGCCACGAAGTCCTGCTGGCCGCGCGAGACCGTGACGATGTAGGTCGACAGCGACATCTCGCCCGCGTGGAACTCACCACGCAGTAGCCGGCGGAACGCCTCGGCCGGCGAGAAGGGCAGGTAGTGCAGGTCGATGCCCTCGGGCTCCACCTCACCGGCGTACAGGTCCTGAACCCGATCGGAGAGGTGCCCGGCGCAGCTGACCTGAAGACGACGTCGGCTCACGCGCCGCTCACCCCCGGCGCGGCCAGCCGGGTGCGCAGCTCGCGCCAGCGCTCGCCGCACTCGCGGCAGGCGGTCGCGTACTCCTCAGGGAGGTGAGCATACGGCGAGCGCACCGGGCCCGGGGTGCAGTAGCCCGCGGCGGCGATCCGCGCCTTCTCGACCTGAATGTTGTAGGAGGCGAAGAGCTCGGGGTCGGAGATCAGTGGTGCCACCGGCTCGTTGGCCCAGGCGATGTTGGCGGCGGCCGCCGCCGTGGCCGCCGCGTCGCCGCGCGCCAGCGCGTCGAGCAGGGCCAGTGAGGGCTCAGGCCCCATCCCGGCGGCGGTGGCCCAGCACGCCGTCGTGGTGGCGGGCGCGCGCTGGGCGAATTCGTGGACCCGCATGTCCATGGGCATGAAGTGCACGCCTCCGCCGGTGACCTCGTGCATCCGCTCCAGCTCGGGTGCCTGCGAGACCTTGGCGGAGGTGACGGTAGGCGCCGTGGCCCGCACCCCCTCCCAGAACCCCAGTGGGAAGGCGTAGCGGAACGCCCGGGCATTGGCGTAGACCATCACCGCCAGGTCGGGGAAGGCCTCGCTGACCTGGGCGTAGTAGTCCACCGCCATCGCGGTGGTCAGCGGCTGCCACATCGGGAGTCCGAGCAGGGTGCCAGTGGCGCCGGCCTGTGCCACGGTCCGCAGCCGCCGGGCGGTGGCATGCCCGCCGAGCCCGGTCGCGCCCACGAAGGTCGGCACCCGACGGTCGGCAGCCTCTACGACCGTGCGCACCGCGACGTCGAAGTCCTCCTCGCTCAGGGTCGCGCACTCGCCGGTCGTCCCCAGCGCGATGATGCCCGAGGCGCCGTCACGGATCAGCTGGTCGATCAGGCGCGCCGTCTCGTCGACGTCGACGGTCTCGCGCGCGTCGAGGCGGTCGGCGCCCGGTCGGGCCGGCGTGGGGATGATCCCGTACAGGCCGGTGATCTCGTCGGCGGCGATCACGCGGACTCCGGTATGACGCTCGTCGAGACCTCTGCGTGGCGTTGCATCTGCACGAAATCTGCTCCCTAATCCGCGGCGGCATCGGTGTGTCGGTGGTCACCTTACCACATATTCTTATCTGCAGAACTGGCTTCTGTCAAGGGGAATTTGCGGCTCACCATCGGGCGGCTCCATCCGGTAGGTCTTGACTTCAGGTCCCGCATCGGAAGCGGCCCCGGTAATCGAGGCGATGTTCACGATGACACCGCCTCCGCAGGCGGTCATGGCCGGGATCTGTGCCTGTATGCCGTGGAAGACGCCGTCCAGATCGACCGACAGCGTGCGGCGCCAGACATCGAGCGGCACCTCGGCGACGGGGTTGGCAGGTGACGCGATGCCCGCGTTGTTGCACGCGATGTCGAGTCCGCCGTAGGTCTTCCGTGCCAGGGTGACCACCCGGATCGCGTCCTGGGGGTCAGTGACGTCCGCGTGGCAGGCGATGGCCGCCCCTCCCTCCTCGGCGATGAGGTGGACGGTCGCCTCGGCTGCACCGTCGTCGATGTCCCCGACGACGACGCCGGCTCCACGGCGGGCGTAGGCTAGCGCGATCTCGCGCCGAGCCCGGCCTCGGCACCGGTCACGACGGCTGACTTTCCTTCCCGCGATCGCCGGTCTCGCGTGTTCATGCGCCGCCGAGCCCGAGCAGGCGTACAGCGTTGTCCTTGATGATCAGCGGGCGTACGTCGGGCTTGATGTCGAGGGCCTCGAAGTCGGTCATCCAGCGGTCGGGGTTGATCACCGGGTAGTCCGATCCGAAGAGCACCTTGTGTTTGAGCAGGGTGTTGGCCATCCGCACGAGCTGCGGCGGGAAGTACTTCGGGGACCAGCCGGAGAGGTCGATGAAGACGTTGGCCTTGTGGGTGGCGATTGAGATCGCCGAGTCGACCCAAGGCACCGAGGGGTGGGCCATGATGATCTGGAGCTGGGGGAAGTCGGCCGCGACGTCGTCGAGAAGCATGGGGTCGGACAGCCGGAGTTTGATCCCGCGTCCACCCGGCAATCCGCCGCCGATGCCCGTCTGCCCGGTGTGGAAGAGCGCGACGACGCCGAGTTCCTGCAGGACTTCGTAGATCGGGTAGAACGCGGGGTCGTTGGGCTGGAAAGCCTGCAGGCTTGGGTGGAACTTGAGGCCGCGTACGCCGTGTTCCACGATCAGGCGCCGCGCCAGTTCGACCGCGTCGGGGGCGTGCGGGTCAACCGACCCGAACGGAATCAGCACGTCGTTGTGGCGCGCCGCTGTCTCCGCGATTTCCTCGCTCGAGATTCCCTTGTGGCCGATGCCGGTGGTCGCGTCGACGGTGAAGATGACTGCCGCCATGTTGCGGGCCCGGTAGTAGTCCGCGAGGTCGTCGACGGTCGGCGTGCGGTTGTCTCCGGACTTGAAGTACTTCGCCGACGCGTCGAGGAGCTCCTGGTCGAGGGCCGTGTGGTGGTGGTCATCGGCCTCGACGTGTGTGTGGACGTCCAGGGCGACAATCGAGTCGACGTCGATGGCCGGCTCGTAGCGGGTGGTCATGCTGTCCTTTCCGCGGCGCGACGGTCGCGCGCCAAGTCGATGTAGTCGTCGAGCGCGGAGGCGTCCGCGAGTGCGTCCACCTTGACGACGTCGGCGGCTCCAGCGCCCTGGAAGATTCGTTTGATGGGGACTTCGAGCTTCTTGCCCGTGCGCGTGTGCGGGATGGCGTGCACGCCCTCGATCAGGTCGGGGACGTGGCGCGGCGATAAGGACGTGCGCAGGGTGTGACGGATCGTGGCGCGGAGATCGTGGTCCAGTGTGAGGCCGGCGCTGGGCACGACGAACAGGATCAGTTCGCCGTTGCCGCCGTGGCGGTCCTCGAGGTGGATTACGAGGCTGTCTGCCACCTCGTCGAGCTCGTCGAGCACGCGGTAGAACTCGGCGGTGCCGATGCGTACGCCGCCTCGGTTGAGGGTTGCGTCGGAGCGTCCGGTGATGACGCAGCTGCCGTTGTCGTTGAAGCGGATCCAGTCGCCGTGGCGCCACACGCCGGGGTAGGTGTCGAAGTACGCCGATCGGTAGAGGCTGCCGTCGTCGTCGCCCCAGAATCCGACCGGCATGGAGGGCATCGGCTGCCGGATCACCAGCTCGCCGAGCTCGCCAACGACCTGCGTGCCGTCGGGGTCGAAAGCTGCTGCCGCGACGCCGAGGCTCGGTCCGGACATCTCGCCCGACCACACCGGGAGCCACGGGTTGCCCTGCACGATGCCGGTGGCGACATCTGTGCCGCCGCTGCCGACGTTGAGAAGGACGTGGTCGCCGAACTGCTCGTGCACCCACTCGAAGCCCTCGACGGGAAGCGGGCGGCCCGCGGCACCGAGCTGGCGGACCGACGAGAGGTCGAATTCCCGAGTCGGCTGGACCCCCTCTCGCCGTGACGCCATCAGGTAGCCCGGACTCACGCCCATGAGCGTGGGCTGGGTCTGCTCGGCCAGTCGCCACTGGTTCCGCACGTCGGGGTACGTAGGGTTGCCGTCGATCATCACGATGGAGGCACGCGTCAGGAGGGTGGCGACAAGGACGTTCCACATCATCCAGGCGGTCGTGGAGAACCAGAGCATCCTGTCGCCGGGGCCGAGGTCGTAGTGAAGCAGGAGCGTCTTGGACTGCTCCAAGAGCATGCCGCCGTGCCCGTGCACGATCGCCTTGGGCTTACCGGTCGTGCCTGAGCTGAACAGGACGTAGAGGGGGTGATTGAACGGTACCGGCTCGAACTCGAGCGGGGTCGACGGATCCTCAGCGGCCAGGAGCTCCGACCAGTTGAGCGCGTCCTCGACCTGGCCGTCGCCGTAGCTGACGCCGATGACGTGCTCGAGCGTGGGCAGCCCGGCGCGCACCTCAGCGACCTCGGTCACCCGGCTGATCGGCTTGTCGCCGTAGACGTATCCGGGGACGGCCAGCAGGACCTTGGGCTGCACCTGGCCGAACCGCTCGACGATGCTGCTCGCACCGAACTCCGGTGCGCAGCTGGACCACACTGCGCCGAGGCTTGCGGTAGCGAGGAAGGCCACCAGAGTCTCGGGGATGTTGGGGAGGTAGGCCACGACGCGGTCGCCGCGGCCGACGCCGAGCCGCCTCAGGGCGCTGCTGGCCTGCGTCACCTGCTCGGTGAGGTGGCCGAAGGTCAGCGTGATCGGCTGCCGGGTCTGCGAGTGCGCCACGACGGCGACGCTGTCGGCGTCCTCGGGCAGGCCCAGAGAGTGCTCGGCGTAGTTGAGCAGGGCTCCGGGGAACCATTCCGCGCCGGGCATGACGCGATTCCGCAGCACCGCGTCGTAGGGGCGGTGTGCCCGCACGCCAACGAAGTCCCAGATTGAGGACCAGAAGCCGTCGAGGTCGTCGACGGACCACTGCCACAGCGCTCGGTAGTCGGGGAACGACAGGCCGCGGTTCTCGGCGAGCCAGGCGACGTACGCGCCGATCCGGGTGGTTTCGAGCACGTCCGCCACAGGTGCGGTGAGCAGGCGCGGCTCGGTCGGGCGGTCGCTGTACGCGTCAGCCATGGGAGTGGCGGTCTTTTGGTGTCGACGTGGCGCCGCTGATGGTCCCGGTGATCCACGACATGACGCCCGCGCCGGAGTCGAAGACCGGCTTGCGCTGGACTGCGCCCCACACGGTCTCGGGGCGGCACTGGAGGAGGATGATGTTGGCGCCCTTGGGCAGGTCCTCGTCCACGGCGAACTCGATGTCCTGCGGGCAGCCGTTGTGCTTCTCGATCTGCTTGCCCAGGGTCGCCAGGGCAAGGACCTCCTCGTCGGTGAGGCAGAGCTGCGTACGTCGCTCCGGCGCGACCTCGGTCGTGCCGTGGCCGTCGCGGTACTCGAGATGCTTGTCGCCCGCGATCTGCTCGACGATGGCCATTCCCACTTTCGCGACGACGTAGCGATCGGGGTTGACTTCTCCGCCGACGACGGCGAGGCCCAGGCCCCAGCTCGCCTCCAGGACGATGCGGGAGCGGTCGCCGGAGATCGGGTCCAGGGTGAACATCACCCCGGCTGCGCGGGCCCGCACTGTCTTCTGCACCACCACAGCCATCTCGACGTCGGCGAGGTCGATGCCCCGCTCGATCGCGTAGTCGAGGACGCGGCCGGTGAAGACGCTGGCGTAGCAGCGCAGCACGTGCTCGACGACGCTGTCCGCGCCGGCCACGTCGACCCAGGTCTCGAACTCGCCGGCGAAGCTGTTGCCGGCAGAGTCCTCGGCCGTCGCGCTGGACCGGACGGCGACCGGCACATTGGCCAGCCCGACCTGGTCGCAGAGTGCGGCGTACTGCACGCGCACCTGCTCCTCGATCGCGGCCGGGAAGGTCGTGCTCGCGAGCCGCTCGGACATGTGCGCCTCGATGGTCGTGACGTCGGCGCCGCTGGCCAGCAGCTCGGCGATCTCCGTGCGCAGGTCGTTGGCGTCGAGGAAGTCGTGGTAGGCGGACGCGGTGACTACGAAGCCGGGAGCGACCGGGAGGCCGGCTCCGGTCATCTCGGCCAGGCCGGCGCCCTTGCCGCCGGTCTGGGAGACGTCCCGAGCGGCCTCGTCGGTGAAGGCCAGGGTGTGGGAGGTCATCACGCTCATCCGTCCTCCCCGGACTGGCCGGGTTGGTCGTCGAGGAGCGTCACGACACCGGTGTTGCCGTCCACCCGCACGCGCTGGCCCGTGGTCAGCCGCGAGGTGGCGAAGCCGGTGCCGACGACGGCAGGAATGCCGTACTCGCGGCAGACGATGGCGGCGTGGCACATCATCCCGCCGATGTCGGTGATGACACCGGTCGCCACGGAGAAGGCCGCGGCCCATGAGGGCGCGGTGATCGGCGCGACGAGGATCTCGCCCTGCTGCAGGTCCTCGAGGTTCTTCTCGCTGCGCAGCACCCGCACCGGACCCTCCACGACTCCTGGGCCGCCGGGGATGCCGGAGAAGGTGTCGCTCTCGCTGTCGGAGGAGCCCAGCCAGTCCTTGACCCGCTCGGTGGTGACCCCGTAGTTCATGACGGCGAAGGGGTCGGTCACCTCCGCCGGCGGGACGCCGTACGCCGGCGGTGCGCTCTGGGCCTGGAGTGCTGCCATGATGCCGCGGCGTCGCTCGATCTCCTTGACCCAGCGCTTCTTCCCGCGCGCCGAGACTCCGATCGCCCAGGACTCGACGACGTCGAAGAGGACGGTGTCGAGCTCGAAGCGGTTGATGTGGAAGATGTCGTCCTGCTGGCTGGTGAAGCCGGCGGCGACGAGGAAGTCGCCGAGTTCGCGGAGCTTCTCGAAGAACACCGCGTGGGTCCAGTGCTCGACGTAGATGTTGTGCTCCTCGATGAACGGGAAGACCGTGCGCGAGAGGTTGAGCAGCTCGTCGAACTGCGCCGCTTCCTCGGGAGTGAGCAGGGCGCGGTACTCGTCGACGAGCTCGTCGCGCTCGGCCCGTAGTCGCTCCACTGGACGGGCGATGTCCTCACCTGCCGCCAGGCGGTCGGCGTACCTGGCGATGTTGCGAAGCGGGATCGCCGGGTTGGTGTTCCACGTGTCCTGGTCGTGCGTGAAGCCGTACTCGGCGAAGTAGTTGAACCATGGGTGCCGCGCGCCGTCGTACTCCTTGAGCCACCT
Organism: Actinophytocola sp.; assembly: GCA_009379975.1. Lineage (GTDB taxonomy): Bacteria > Actinomycetota > Actinomycetes > Mycobacteriales > Pseudonocardiaceae > WHSS01. The sequence goes on along the minus strand of WHSS01000017.1, from coordinate 6,534 downwards.
GCGGCCGGCGTCGGTCGCGCCCATCGCGGCGAGGACGGGCTCGGTGTCCTCGGTCGACAGGACCTCGTCGACGCCCAGGTCGATGGCGAGCTGCGCGAGGCGCCGCAGCTCGTCGTCCGGGCGGAAGGCGAGGACGTCGACGCCGGCCACCATGCGGGCGATCTCCTGGTCGCTGATCTGCGGAAAGGCACCCTTGCAGAACTGGAAGAAGACGATGTAGCCGCCGTAGCCGAGGTTGAGGAACTCGAAGTGGTGCTGCCACACGACGAAGAACTCGTCGATGAGGCGGTGGTAGTTGGCGATGATGTCCCACGACGTCGAGCGGCCGCGGCCCTCGGTGACGACCTCGATGGGGTCGAGCTCCCCGAGTGGTGGGAAGCTGATCGTGCGCATCGACTCGACGGCGGCCTCCATTTTGTCCTTCCAGCGGCCGTACAGCTCGTCCCAGTTCTGGTAGTAGAAGCCCGCCCGCTCCTGGAAGTGCTCCGCTCGACGGCCGATCTCGTCGGGGTCGGTGACCGCGATCGGGGAGATGTAGACGTAGCCGTTCATCATCCGCACGTCCAGGCCGAGTGCGGTGGGAAGCACGAAGATCCGGGTGCTGTTCTGACCGGCACCGAGGTAGACCGCCTCGGCGCCGATGCTGTCGAGTGGGTGCGCGCCGCGCGACCAGTGCATGGTGTCGGCAAACCAGAAGCGGGAGTCCTCCTCCTCGCGGGTCTCCTCGCTCGGCACGAGAAAGTACGGGTACATGGACTCCCACCCCTCGGCTCCGGCCGGTGCGGGCACCTCGTGGAAGTAGGGGAAACGGTCGTTCATGAGGTCACTCCTGACGGTCGGGTGGCGCTGGGGGCGGCGACGAGCTGGTGCAGGGCGGCGACGTCGACGACGACGTGGTCGGGGTGGAGCGGTGGTGCGAGTGTTGCGATGGCGTCGGTGGTGAGGGCGCCGCTCAGCACGGCGACGGAGCGGGCGCCCATGTGGCGGGCCAGCTGGATCTCGGCGGGGGCGTCGCCGACGACGGCCACCCGCCCGGGGTCGCGGTCGAGGCGCGCAAGGAGGCTCTCGGCGAGGACGGCCGAGGGCTTGCCGGTAACGACGGCGTCGACCCTAGTCACCCAGGTGATAGCCGCTGCGATGACTGCGGAGATGGCCACGCTGCGCCCTCGGCCGCCGTGGAACCACGGCTGGTCCTGGGAGACGTAGAGTGTGGCGCCGGCCTCCACGGCCAGGCAGGCGGCGTTGATGTCGGCGTGGGAATAGGTAGGCGCCGCCCCGACGAGCACTGCGTCGACGGAGGTCGGATCGCCGTCGTCGTCGTGCAGGACCAGGCCGCGGTCATGCAGTGGCGTGGTGATGCCCTCGTCGCCGACCGCGAGGACCCGGGCGCCCGGACGGTGCGCCGCAACGTGGTCGGCTCCCGCACTGCCCGCGGTGACGAGGTCCTCGTCGGCGACGGGAATGCCGAGGTCACGGAGGTGGGCGGCGTACGTCGCGGGCGGCTGCTCGGAGGCGTTAGTGCACACGAGCACCCGGTGCCCGGCGGCCTGGAGGCCCTCGACGAAGTCGGCGGCGCCGGGCATCAGCACACCGCCAGCACCGCCTGCATGGCTGGTCCGCACCAGGCAGCCGTCCACGTCGAGCACCCAGCCGGTGACGTCCCCGAGCCCAGTCATCGGCCGGCTCCGGAGGCAGCGTTCCGGCTGACAGAGATCGCGGTGTCGCCCTTGGTCAGCGAGACCGACGTCGGCCCCTGGCCCATTCCGTCGAGCAGGGTGGCAAGGGCGGAGGGGGTGCTCCTCCCCCGGGCCGCGACCATCGCGTCGACCTGCTCGCCGGGCATCACGGCGCGCATGAGCAGGTCCTCGTCGGACAGGTTGCGGCCGAGCTTGCGGCGCAGGTCCTCGAGGTTGACGTCCTCGTGGTCGGAGGTCTCCTGTCCTCGCTTGGTCGCCATCGCACGGTCGAGCAGGTTCTGGTCGACCTCGCCGGGCAGCGGGCCGAAGTCGCCGCGCAGCAGGTCGATCACCTCGTTGGAGAGCTGCTGGTAGCGCTCGCCGGCGATCACGTTGAGGGTCGCCTGGGTGACGATGTACTGGGCGAAGGGCGTCATCACTATCGGCCAGCCGAGGTCCTCGCGGACCTGGACCGACTCCTCGATCACCTGGTCGAAGAGGTCGGCGCGGCCGATCTCCCCGAGCTGGCGCCGGGTGGTGGACTGAACGCCGCCGGGGATCGTGTGGCGGTAGTACTCCTCGTCGTACTCGTTGGGCACTCCCACCGGAAGGCCCTTGATCCTCGCCTGCCGGAGCAGGTACGCCGACGCGTCGGTCATCGCGTCCGTGTCGACATCGACCTCGTAGCCGCGGGCGCGGAGGTTCTTGACCAGCCGGGGCGCCGGGGGGTGTGAGCCGCCGTTGGCCAACGGTGGCAGCGCGCAGTGGATCGTGTCGACCCCGACGTCGGCGGCTGCGAGGACGGTCAGTGGCGAGAGCCCCATCGTGGTGTGGCTGTGGATCTCGTCGACCTTGAGGCGGCTGAGCGGCGATTGGAGGTGCGGCACCAGCGAGGTGACCCGCTCCGGCGTGAGCAGTCCGGCCGGGTCCTTGAGGTAGACGCTGTCGATCGCCTCGCACGCGTCGAGCTCGGCCACCTTGGCGGCGAAGTACTCATCGGTGTGCACTGGACTGGTCGTGTAGCAGATGCCGCCAACGACTTCCTCGAAGCCGACCCGCTTGGCCATCTCCGCGGTGCGCTTAGCACCCTCCATGTCGTGCATCGGGTCGATCACCCACAGCCGCGTCACCCCGTTGCGCACCAGCAGCCTGAAGGCAAGCTCGAAGAGCGCGTCGGGCGTCCGGTAGAAGGTGATGAACCGCTTGCCGGTGGTGAGGAAGCCGAGCCGGGTGCCGGGCATCCGGTCGCGGGCGGCCCGCAGCCGTTCCCAGGGATCCTCGCGGTGATAGCGCACTGCGGTCGCCAGCAGGGTGCTCGAGGCAATCTCGACGGCCTTGTAGCCCACCCGGTCGAGCGCGGGGGTCACGCCCTCCACCATCCGGGTGGTCACTCCGGTGGCGCCCCACAGGGACTGGTTGCCGTCGCGCAGCGAGACGTCGACGAGCTCGATCCGGCGACTCATACGAGCACCTTCTGTCCGGCGTGCTGCGTGGCGTCCATGAAGCTCTCCAGCCAGTGCGTGGTGAGGTCGCCCGCTCGGAAGTCGGGCGCGGCGAGGATCCGCTTGTGCAGCGGGAGCGAGGTGACGATGCCGCCGATCTCGAACCGGTCGAGCGCGTCGCTCATGAGGTCGAGCGCCGCGTCGCGGTCCTGCCCCCACGCGATGAGCTTGCCCATCAGCGCGTCGTAGAACGGGGGAAACCGGTAGCCCTCGTAGACGTGCGAGTCCAGGCGCAGTCCTCGACCCACCGGCGGTCGCCAGCGCTCGACCGGGCCCGGCGACGGGGCGAGTCCCCGGTCGGGATCCTGGGCGGCGATGCGGCACTCGACAGCATGGCCGACGACGCTGACCTGCTCTTGGGTGAGCCCGAGCGGGTGGCCGAGGGCGGCGAGCAGCTGCTCGCGTACGAGGTCGACGCCGGTGACGGCTTCAGTGACCGGGTGCTCGACCTGCACGCGGGGGTTGACCTCGAGGAAGCTCACCTCCTTGCGGGCCACGTCGTAGAGGAACTCGACGGTTCCGAGCCCGACGTAGTCGAGTGCGTCGGCAAGCTTGAGCGCGCTCTCGCACAGTAGGTCGCGGGTGGCCTGGTCGATGGCCGTGCACGGAGCCTCCTCGAGCACCTTCTGGTAACGGTGCTGCACCGAGCAGTCGCGCTCGCCGAGGTGGATGCGGCGGCCGTGGCGGTCGCCGAGGATCTGGACCTCGATGTGCCGAGCGTTGGTCACGTAACGCTCCAGGAAGACGGTCCCGTCACCGAACGCGCTCTGCGCCTCGGACGAGGCGACGCTCCAGGCCTCCTCGAGCTCGTCGGCCGCGTGGACCAGCTTCATGCCCCGACCCCCGCCGCCGTGCGCCGCCTTGACCAGGATGGGGAAGCCGATTCCCGCCGCGAGGGCGCGGACCTTCTCGAGCGACTCGGCGGTGCCCCCGGGCGCGACGGGTACGTCGAACGACTCGGCCAGGGCGCGCGCCTTGAGCTTGTCGCCCAGAGCCTCCAGCGCCTCGGGCGAGGGTCCGATGAAGGCGATCCCGTTCTCCGCGCACAGGCGGGCCAGCTCCGGACGCTCGGAGAGGAAGCCGTAACCCGGGTGTAGCGCCGTGCACCCGGTTTCGATGGCGGCGTGCATCACGGCCGGGAGGAGCAGGTAGCTTTCAGTGGAGCGAGGCCCACCGAGCGTGAGCACCCGGCCGGCGCGCCGCGCAGCAAGCGAATCACGGTCCGCTGCCGAGACGCCCAGGACCGTCTCGTAGCCGAGGCGGTCGCAGGCCTCGATGATTCGGACCGCGATCTCCCCGCGGTTGGCGACGAAGATGCGCTCAGTCATCGGATGGTCCGTACGACGAACAGCGGCTGGCCGACCTCGACGAGCTCGCCATCATCGGCAAGCACGCGGATCACCTCGCCCTCGACATCCGACGTCACCGAGCTCATCAGCTTCATCACCTCGAGGATCCCGACGACGGCACCGATCTCCACCTTGTCGCCGACCTCGAGGAAGGGGGGCTCTCCCGGCTTGGGTGAGCGGTAGAAGGAGCCAAGCATCGGCGCGGTCACGAAGACCTCGCTGGCAGCGAGCACGTGAGGGCCCGACGACGCTGGCGTTGCGGCGACGGGTGGGGCAGCGGCGGGTACCGGTGCAGCAGCGGGCATGACGACAGGCTGTGGAGCCGGCGTGTGGGTTGCAGATGGCAAGACCGGCGCGGCCGAGGCCGCGACACCCCGAGTCACGACTAGGTCGAGGTCACCTTTGGTCAGCCGAAACTCGGTGAAGTCCGCCCCGGCAAGGAGCTCCATGACGGCGGCAAGCTCTTCGAGGTCGAGATCCATGGGGGTACTCCTGCGGGACGGTGTGACGGCTGTCACCAGCGAGTGTTCGCCTGTCCGCAAGAATAAGCCCACATTTTTCTTGAGGACAGAACGACGTCACCTACTAAGCGCATCGCTGGCAACGTGCGCCGCACGCTCGAGGGCGGCGGCGTAGGTCGCGGCTTCGCCACGCGCGAACCGCGCCGTCGGGATAGCGAGCGTGAGCGCCCCGGCACCCCTGCCGTCGGCCCCCCGGAAGACCACGCCCACGCCGCTGACGCCCGACTCGGTCTCGTCACGGTTGATGCCGTGACCGCTGCGCCGGACCGCCGACAGATGCCGCATGAGGGCGTCAAGGGTGGTGATGGACGCCGTCGGCCACGTCGGCAGCCCGTCGACGTACAGGGCGTCGAGCTCACCGGCGTCGAGGTCCGCCAGCAACGCCTTGCCGCCGGCCGAGCAGTGTGCCGGGAGCCGGTCGTTGAAGCGTGCCACCACGCGCAGGGGGCGATCGCTCTCAATGCCGTCGAGGAACTCGATGTGGGTGCCGCGGCGCACCATCAGCTGTGCGGTCTCGTTGACGTCAGCGTGCAGCATCTCCAGTGCTGGGCGGGCGGCGCGCGTGAGCACATCGACGTTCACCTGGTCGTCCACTCCGACGCGTAGAGCGGTGCCGGCGCGGTAGCCCCGGTCGCCGGCCTGCTCGGCGAACCCCCGAAACTTCAGGGCGTTGAGCAGCCTGTGTGCAGTAGACGGCGCGACTTCGAGGTGGTCGGCAACCTCCTTCACCGACCACGTGCGCCCGTCGCTCAGCGCGTCGATGAGCAGAAGCGCTCGGTCCACGGACTCGAGTGGCGGCCGCTGGTCACTGTTCATCTAGGGGTCCTTGCGTGTGGTCTGCAGGAGTCTGCAGCCTCTTCCCATTCCACAGAACAGGTCTAATCTTTTCTACGATGAAGAACAAGCCGCAGTACGCCATCGAGTCCGTGGACAACGCGCTCCACCTGGCGCAGCTGCTGCTGCTCGAGGGACCGATGCGGGTCTCCGACGCTGCAAGCCGCCTCGGCGTATCGGTCTCCACCGCCCACCGGCTGCTCGCGATGCTGGTCTACCGCGACTTCGCGGAGCAGGACGCGGACAAGCGCTACCGACCTGGTGCCGTCTTGCGCAGTGCCGCCTCGTCGGACCTGCCGCTGTCGGAGCTGCGACAGATGGCGATTCCCCACCTGCAGCGGCTCGTCGACCGGGTGAACGAGTCGGCCAACCTGCTCGTCCTCACCGGCAACGTGGCCCGCTTCGTCCACACGGTCGAGTGCACCCAGCTGCTGCGAGTCGGCGATCGAGCGGGCAAGTCCCTGCCCGCCCACCTCACCAGCGCCGGCAAGGCGATGCTCACGCCGCCACTCTAGCCCGGGTTTCCAATGATCATGGGTCTTGGCTGCCCAGTCGCGGGCGGGCTCTGACACGTTTTCCCTGCTGACACACCGCTGTGGTGCTTGACCAGCAGGCTCAGGGTATGTATGACCTAAATATGGCAAGCCTGTAT
>WHSS01000228.1 GCA_009379975.1 Actinophytocola sp. | reverse complement strand
CGCTCGTCGCCGAATCTGACCTCGGCGACACCCGCGGCATCGGCGTCGTTGAGCACGCCGATGTCGTCGACGTGCCGATTCAGTCGTTTGGCGAACAGCGCGTCGGCATCGGTGCCGATCCAGGCCGGGTCGATGTTGGCCGCGGTCTGGGCCATACCGTGCTTGACCACGCACGGCACCGTGACACCGACCGGCCCGTCCCACTTCAACGCCGTGACGATCTCGGCGGCGATCTCGGCGATGGCCTCGGGCGTGGCCGGTTTCGGTGTGGGGATGCGCATCCGTTCCCCGGCGAGCTGTCCGGTGGCCAGGTCGACGAGCGCCCCCTTGATGCCGGTGCCACCGATGTCGATGCCGAAGCCGAGAGTTGGTGTCTTATTCATAAGTCGGGCCATTCATCACTCGCTACTCACCTTGATCTTGCCTCTCACCTGCAGTCACCCGTCATGAGCCACCCTTCGGGCGGCCCCCCGCCGGCTGACTCATGAATAGCCCTCCTGGCATGAAGCTGGATTCCCTTCGTGGATGATGCGCCGCCGGGCTCCTTCGCTGCCGGGCTCCTGCACCTGAATCTAAACACTATGGTCGGATGAGGGAGTGACGACCGAGGCAGCGAAACTTACCGAAGTGGCCGCGCGTGTCGCGACCGAGGCGGCCGAACTGGTGCGCACCCGCCATCACGAAATGAACGCGGGCGGCGCGATGGCGACGGCGACCAAGTCCAGCGACACCGACGTGGTGACGGCCGCGGACCAGGAGACCGAACGCTTCATCCGTGCGCGGCTGAGCGAACTGCGGCCCGGCGATGAGGTGCTTGGCGAGGAGGAGGGCGGCTCCGGCGACGCCGGTGAGCCGTCGTCCGGTGCGGTCAACTGGGTGGTCGATCCCATCGACGGCACGGTGAACTTCCTCTACGGCCATCCGTCGTTCGCGGTGTCCGTCGGAGCGCAGATCGCGGGCGTACCGGTCGCCGGTGCCGTCATCGAGCCGGTCAGCGGCAGGCGGTGGACCGCGACGAAGGGCGAGGGAGCCTGGCTCGACGGCAGGCGGTTACGGGTGTCGAGCCCCGAGCGACTGGACCTGACCATGCTCGCGACGGGATTCGGCTACCGGGCCGAGCGCAGGCAGCGCCAGGCCGACCTGGTTCGCGCGCTGCTCGGCGAGGTCCGTGATATCCGTCGGGGCGGATCCGCCGCCTTGGACCTCTGCGCGGTCGCCGCCGGGTGGGTGGACGCCTACTTCGAGCATGGACTCTCGCCGTGGGACTGGGCCGCGGGCGCGCTTATCGCGACCGAAGCCGGGGCGACGGTGTCTGTTCCCGGCCAAGACCCCGAACTCGGCGCGGACGCCACCTTCGCTTGCGCTCCGACGATCGCGGGGCCGCTGCGGGCAGCGCTCGTCGACTGCGGCGCCGGCGGCGTCTAGGCCGTGTCTTACGGATCCGTGATCGCGGTATTCGCGCCCAGATGGTCGCTGGCTGTGTTGCCGGAAAGCCCGAGTACAACACCGGTACGAGGACTTCCCCCCGCCTTGCCGGCGACCATCTGGATCACGAATCCCATCGATCGAGATCCATAAGACACGGCCTAGAGCCCGCGCGCTGAAAGACGCCTTCAATCCACTGGGTGGAGTGAGTGACGCTTTCAGTCTGTTGAACGGACTGAAAGCGTCTTTCAGCTCAGCAGGACGTCGAGCGGGCCGCCTGGAGCAGCGTCGGCTCGATCTCAGGACCGCTGCCGCCCGCTGCCAGCTCGCCACTGCCCTGTCCGCGTCGTTCCTCCGACCAGGCGGCGAGTTCGTCGAGGATCCGCATGGCTTCACGCCGGGGCAGCACGCTGCCGAACTGGGTGCCGATGGCCAGGTCGACCGAGGCGTCCTTGCGGTTGTCCTTGATGAGCTCGATGCAGCCGTCCAGCAGGCTCAACGTCCGCGCGGCGGGCGCGCCGTTGTCGCCGTAGCGGATCTGGCCGCGGCAGTTGGCCGACCGGTCCTCGTAGGCGGGGTCATCAGCGGGCTTGCCCGCTTGGTTGAACCCGAGCTGCCTCAGTTCCTCGGTGATGATCGCCGCCTGGCCGCGTGCCTGGCTCGCGTTCAACACCCGGAACGCCACCTTGTCCGGCGGGATCGGATTGACGTCGTTGAGCGCGTCGTGGCCCGCTGAGGTGTAGGTCACCCCCGCTGGGGGTGACGCCGGAGGATCGCAACGGACCGCGGCATCGATGTCGGCGCCGTCGTGCAGCGCCTTGAACCAGATGAAGAGCGAGAACCCACCCAGCAGGGTGATGAGAATGAGTGCGGGCAGGGGCCGGTACTTGCGGTACGGGCGCGAACCGCGCCCCGACACCCGGATCCCCGACGGCACCTGTCTGCCCCTTCCGGTCAGGCTGACTAACTCTCTCGCCCGCTTCGTCGTTTTTTCCCAGCGTAAGTGTTACACCGCTGGGATACCCGCTGTGACATCAAAGATGCCCCCACCTCGGCTGAGCGCCGGACCGCCGACAGGCGTTCCTACCGGCGGTATCCAGCGTTGATAGCACCATGACGGCTATGCGGAAGGCAAGCCGGCGTGGCCGGTGTCGCTTCGGAAGATATGATTCAGTTACCTGTTCGGGCTAATCTGAACGTGACGTGCGCATCACTGTCGCGTGAGCCGTTGCGTAAATCCACGCGTCATGAGCTACCCTCTGCGGGCTCCCGGGCGCCGACTGGATGCCGCAGCCAGCTGCAGCGACACTGTCGGATGCGAATTCCTCTGGCGATTCGGGCACAAATCCGGGTGCTGGATCGTTATCCAGCGAAAACGGGCATGCCCGCGGCAAGACCCGGGTATCGCAGCCGACCGATGAAGAGATGCTGAGCGCAGGGGTGAGTGAGGGACAATGGCGACCGACTACGACGCTCCGCGCCGCAGCGAGGCCGACGAGTTGGCAGAGGACTCGTTGGAGGAGCTGAAGGCGCGGCGAAATGAAACACAGTCCGGCGTCGTCGACGTCGACGAAGACGCTTCGGCGGAGAACTTCGAGCTGCCTGGCGCGGACCTGTCCGGGCTCTCCGGCGAAGACCTGACGGTCAAGGTCGTGCCCAAACAGGCGGACGAGTTCACCTGTTCGGTGTGCTTCCTGGTGCACCACCGCAGTCGTCTCGCCGAGGAGAGCGGCGGACGCTTGATCTGCCGCGACTGTGCGTGATGTGACGAAATGCGATGGGGGTGGCAGGGCACTTGCCCGGCCACCCCGATCGCGTTATGTGCTGCATCACTGGCCGCGTAGCAGTTCGGCCACGCGCTGTGGCTTCCGTGTGCTGAACAACCAGTACGGCGTCGGGTCGTCCGGGTCGATCAGGTGAACGCGGACCAGCGGACCGACCCAGCCACGATGCACCAGGTAGGCCGCCGGATCGAGGTCTGGCCCCATGGCCTTGCGCTTACCGTGCTTGTCGATCACGTCCACCTCGCCGATGAACCTCACCGGTAGCCGGGCATCGGCTACGCCAAGCTCCCGATCGGCGTCCTCGCCATCGATGGTGATCCGGGTTCTGCCTAGCACCACCAGCAGGGCGATCGCGAGCGGGACGGCGATCACATAGGGCAGCCACGCCCGAACCCCTGGATAGCCGAGATGGATCTCGGCGGCGATGAGCACCGCGGTGGCGAGCGGCAACAGCCACCCCCACCACGCGACGTAGAGACGTTCGGAATAGGCCCCCGAAGCGCGCCGAGAGTTCGCGCCGAGGCTGTCGGAAGACTGGGAAGACGCTGCCACGCCTCTCAGAGTAGTGTCGACGCCTGTGCCAGACGTTCAGGTCCTGCTGTCGAGAACTGATCCCGGTGTCCCACTGCCGAGGTACGCGAAGGCGGGTGACGCCGGCGCCGACCTCGTCACCACCTCCGACGCGTTGATCGAGCCGGGAGAGCGTGTCGTGCTCGGCACCGGCATAGCGATCGCGCTGCCCGTCGGCTACGCCGGATTCGTCCATCCCCGGTCCGGACTCGCCGCGCGCGCCGGGCTGTCCGTGGTGAACACGCCGGGCACCATCGATGCCGGATACCGCGGCGAGATCAAGGTGTGCCTGATCAACCACGACCCGCGCGAACCGATCGTGCTCTCCCGCGGTGACCGCATCGCGCAGCTGATCGTGCAGCGCGTCGCGCACGCCGAGTTCGTGGAGGTCGACGAGCTCGAGGCATCGGAACGCGGCGACGGTGGCTACGGGTCGACCGGCGGCCATGCGGCCTTGACGAGCACCAGCAAATCCGGCACCGCCGGTCGCGAGTAAACGGAGAAGTGGGCTAGTGGGGATTTTCGGTCGGAAAGGGCGTGGCGCGGTCAAACGCGGCCGCCACGCACTGCCAGAGCCAGGCGACCTCGATTACGTCGCCGCCGAGCATGACGAGCCGGACGATTCCGCCGGGCCACCCGATGGACCGTACGACGTCGAGGACGCGCCTGATGACGACGTGGCACGCATGGACCTGGGGTCGGTGCGGGTGCCGGTGCCCCCTGGCGCGCAGGTCCAGGTCGAGATGGACCAGGAGTCGCAGAGCGTGCGCGCGGTGCATGTCGTCACGCCGCACGGGCAGGCGACCATCAGCGCGTATGCGGCGCCGCGTACCGCACGGCTCTGGCCGGAGGTCAGCGACGAGCTCGCCGAGCAGCTACGCACCGACGGTGGCGTGGTGCGCAAGCTGGTGGGCGAATGGGGCCGGGAGCTCTCGATACGGCTGGGTGACGTGTCGCTGTTCTTCGTCGGCGCCGACGGCCCGCGCTGGATGCTGCGCGGCGTGATCGCCGGGCCGCACGAGGTGGCCGCAGGGGGGCCGGAAGCGCTGCGCGCCTTGGTACGCGACACCATCGTGGTGCGCGGCGACGGTCCGATGCCGGTGCGCAATCCGCTGCCGGTGACCTTGCCCGAAGCGATCGCCGAGCACATCGCGCAGCGCGGCGAGCAGGAGTAGCCGCGAGCGGCAGCTGAGCGAGTGTGACGTTGAGACGATAGGTCGGGCCGAGTGTCACACCCACCCAACAGACGACCCTGCCGCGGCCCGGGCGCGCTGGTAGGCCGCCACCGTGGCGCGCCCGAGGTTCGCCGGGTCCGCACCGACCTCGGCCAGCGTGGTGTCCTGCACGGACGCGTAGGGCAACGCATCCGCCCAGGCACATGCCACCTCGGCGGGGTGAATGTCGTCGTCGGTGCAGGCCGCTATCCCGACGGGAACGTCGAGGGTGCCCAGCGCGGGCAGTTCCGGCGCCGGGTACGCGGCGGCGGTCTCCAACCCATCGGCGAGTTGATCCCCGTGCCTGCGCCAGGCGCGGCTGAGTTCCTCGGCCAGCCACGGTGCGATCCCGTCGATCGCGAGCCGGAGCGCGCCCTCGAGGCCGTGCTCCCGGACGAGTGCGGCGGACGCCCGAGCCGCGAGCGCGGCCGTTGCGTCACCTGCCGGTCCGTTCCACGCCGGAAGCGCGACGAGCAGCCCCGCGCATCGGGCTTGGTTGCGCAGCGCCCACGTCGAGGCGAGATGTGCGCCGAAAGACACCCCGCCGACCAAGATCGGCCCGGCGGCGCTCGCGGCGGCGGCGTCGAAGGCGTCGAGGTAGGACGCGACCAGCGGCGATCCCGACACCGGCGCCGGCGCGACGAGCCGGACGCCGATGTCGTCGAGTGGTTGCTCGAAGACCGCCCGCACGAACACATCGTCGGAGCCGGTTCCCGGCAGCACGACGGCGGTAGCAGCGGCGGGCGGAGTTCGGTTCATGTGAGCATCATGTCGGAGGTCTTACCCGCGGGCGATACGCTGGAGTGCGAACACGACACCGAACACGTGACAAGAACGTGGCAGTAGGGAGCGGCGTGGCCGACCAAGTGGACCAGGCGCGAGCCGAGGCGGACGCGCGCGGCAGCGACCCTTCAAGCAGCGATTCAAGCAGCGACCCGGGCACAAACCCCGGCACGGACCCGCATGGTGCGCCGCCGCGGAAGGTCACCGAACAGTCGCTGCTCGAGCAGATGGGCGGCGTCAAGGGCATGGCCTACTCGGCGGTGCCGGTGATCGTCTTCGTGCTAGCCAACTCGGTGTTCAACCTCACCGTGGGAATCTGGAGCGCGGTAGCCAGCGCGGTCCTCATTACCGTCATCCGGCTCGTGCGTAAGGAAACCCTGCAGCCCGCGATCTCGGGTTTCTTCGGCGTCGGGATCGCCGCCTTCATCGCCTATCGGACGGGGGAGGCGCGGGGGTTCTTCCTGTGGGGCATCTGGATGAGCCTGCTCTACGGCTCGGTGTTCGTGGTGTCGGTGATAGTCCGGTGGCCCCTGATCGGCGTGGTGTGGAACCTGCTCAACGGCACCGGCATGGCCTGGCGCAAGGACAAGCCGTCGTTGCGCGCCTATGACATCGCCACCCTGGCGTTCGCGGTGGTCTTCGCCGCCCGGTTCGTGGTGCAGCGCTGGCTCTACGACGAGAACCTGACCGGCTGGCTCGCCTTCGCCAGGATTTCCATGGGCATCCCGCTGTTCGTGCTCGCGCTGCTGGTCATGGTGTGGGCGGTCCGGCGATCGACCAAGCGCCTGCATGCGCTGGCCGATGAGCGGCAGGAAACCGAAGCGGAGATCGAACAGCGGCTTCGCGAGAAGTACAGCTAGACAGCCGCCCTCTAACCGAGCGCGCGCCGGATCGCTTGCTCGGTCTCCGCGCCGGCCACGAACAGCAACTCGTCACCCGCTTCGAGCCGGTCGTCCGGCTTCGGCGCGATCGCGGTCGGCCCGCGCAGGATGGCCACCAGCGCCGCGCCCTCCGGGAGCGCGAGATCGCTGACGCTCTTGCCCGCCAGTGCGGTGTCTTTGGGCAAGGTCATCTCCACCAGCGCCGCACCGCCCTGCCGGAAGGTCATCAGCCGTACCAGGTCCCCGAGACCGGTCGCCTCCTCGACCATCGCGGCCAGCATCCGGGGGGTGGAGACCGCGGCATCGACGCCCCATGCGTCGTCGAAGAGCCATTCGTTGGCGGGATTGTTG
>WHSS01000218.1 GCA_009379975.1 Actinophytocola sp. | reverse complement strand
GCCACCGCGACGGCCTGCCATGCCGCCGCGGGCCACCCCACCGCGCGGCGCGCCGTCGAGGAGAATGCCCCCCCGCGATGCGCCGCCTCGCGATCTGCCTCCGCGTGAAGTGCCGCCCCGGAGCAGCGTTCCACCGCGCGGTGTTCCGCCGCGGGGTGTTCCGCCGCGGGGTGTGCCACCGCAGCATGCCCCGCCTCCCGGGCAGCCCCCCGATGCGCGCGATACCGGGCCGCGGCGGCCGGATCGCCGTGCGGTGCCGCCGCATGCGCAACCACCACCTCCGCCGCCACCACCTCCGGCACGCCCCTCGGTGCCCGTCGGTGACGACGACATCGAGCGTCTGCCGCCGGAGTACTACGCGGCGGATGACTATGACCGCGAACATGGCAATGACAGCGCCTACGACAGCGCCTATGACAACGCCTATGACGACGAAGACGACGCGTTGCCGTCGGAACACGACGGGCGGCGTGCGCCGCCGGCCTACCTCGGCGATGACGACGAGCCACCCCGCAGGCGCGGCAGGGCCAGGCGGGGCAGAGGCAGGCGCACGCGGGGCAAGCGGTTCGTCGGCTGGCTGGTCGCGCTCGGCATCATCGCCGGCCTCGCGGCCGGGGCCTTCTTCGGTGCGCGTGAGCTGCTCGGCATCAACTACGATGACTACCGCGGTGCCGGCAAGGACGACGTCGTCGTCCAGGTCAATGACGGCGACTCGACACGGGCGATCGCCGCGACGCTGGCCGAGGCCGACGTGGTCGCCAGCGAGCGGGCCTTCCTCGCCGCCGCCGAGGACAGTAACGACATTCGTAGCATCCAGCCCGGCTACTACGTGGTCAAGACGCAGGCTTCGGGGGCGGACGCGGTGCGTGCCCTGCTCGCCGAGAAGGCCCGGGTCGGGCAACTGCAGATCAAGAGCGGCACCCAGCTCGACGATCTCAAACAACCCGACGGTAAGAAGACCCTCGGCATTCTCGGCCAGCTCTCGCGCGCTTCGTGCGTGGAGCTCAACGGCACGAGTACGTGTGTTGAGGCGGACGAGCTTCGCGAGCTCGCGGGCTCGTCGAAGCTGACGAAGTTCGGTGTTCCGAAGTCCCTCGCGCTTGCCGCCGAGAAGGCGCCCAAGGAGCAGCGGCTGGAAGGCCTGATCATGCCGGGGATCTACGACGTCAAGCCCGGCTGGAACGCCGAGCGGCTGCTGATCGAGGTGCTGACGGTGTCGGCGACCCGGCTGACCGAGGCGGGTCTGGACGAGGCCACCATGCCGGGCGGACGCACCGCGTACGAAGTCTTGGTCATCGCGTCGGTGATCGAACGGGAAGCGGTGAAGAACGACTTCGAGAAGGTCTCGCGAGTCGTATACAACCGGCTGTCGAAGAACATGCGGCTCCAGATGGACTCCACCATCAACTACGTGCTGTCGCGCCCGCACATTCGGACGTCGAGTAAGGACCGGTCGAAGCCGGGGCCCTACAACAGTTACCTGAACACGACGCTGCCGCCAACGCCGATCTCGGCGCCGAGTCCGGAGGCGGTGCTCGCGGCGCAGAGCCCGGCCAAGGGTAAGTGGCTGTACTTCGTCAAGTGCGAGAAGAGCGGGCTGTCGTGCTTCACCGACGACTTCGACGAGCACGAGCGCAACATCAAAAAGGCGAAGCAGCGTGGTATCTGGTAACCGGGCGGCGCGCCGGGCAGCGGTGCTCGGCAAACCGATCGAGCATTCGCTCTCGCCGGTCTTGCACGGCGCCGCCTACGAAGCGCTGGGTCTCGAAGGCTGGCGTTACGAACGGATCGAAGTCACCGCGGCGGAGCTGCCCGAGCTGGTAGGCGGGCTGGGCCCGGAGTGGGCCGGACTGTCGGTCACCATGCCGGGCAAGCGGGCCGCCCTCGAGTTCGCGAGCGAGGTGACGCCACGCGCGGCGGCGGTGGGAGCGGCCAACACCTTGGTGCCGATCGAGGGTGGCTGGCGGGCGGACTGCACCGATGTCGACGGCGTGTCGGGAGCGTTGCGTGCCGCGGGTGGCTACTCCGGTGAACCCGGCCCGGCGTTGGTACTCGGCGCCGGTGGCACGGCGGCCGCAGCGGTCGCCGCGATCGCGGAGCTCGGTCTGCGGCGCGTCCGCCTGGTGGTACGTGAACCGGCGCGTGCGGCGGACACCGTCGGCGCGGCGCGGCGCGCTGGGCTCGACACCGAGGTCTTGCGCTTCTCCGAGGTGGACTGGGCGGCGCAGACAGCCGAGGCCGCGCTGGTGATCAGCACCGTGCCCGCCGATGCCGTCGCGTCACATGTCGGGGCACTGTCGCGGGCAAAGTGCCTGCTAGATGTGATCTACCACCCGTGGCCGACGCCGCTCGCCGACGCGGTCGGTGCCCGCGGTGGCAGGCTCGCGACCGGGCTGGACATGCTGCTGCATCAGGCCTTCGGTCAGGTCGAGCAGTTCACCGGGATGGCCGCCCCGCGCGAGGCCATGCGCGATGCACTCCGGGCGGCGACCGGTCACATCATGGACCTTCCGCTGGCGTAGGCCGGGACAGGTCGGCGATCAGCGCCGCCACTTCGCGGCTGACCGGGCGCAACATACGCAGCCGCGACAGCCCGGCCAGCTTGCCGATCAGCGGAACCGTGCGCTCGACGAGCATCCGAGTACGGGCCTGCCGCGCCGTACGGTCGTGCACCCAGAACAGCACGACGCCCATCAGATAGAGCCACAGTGCCCGTGGCAGTTCCTCGCGGAGTTCGGGATCGAGCTTGACGTCGCTGCCCTCGATCACTTCGCGGAAGAGGGCGATGGTGGCTTCCCTGATCGGCGCCGACTCGTCGGAGAACGGGCTCAGCGGGCTCTCCGGGTCGGCCGCGTTGACGAAGAACTGCTTGCCGAACTCGTGGAACGGCTCCGCGACATCAACCCAGGCGAGTACTACGCCCCGGAGCCTGCCGGCGAAGCTCGCGTCCGCGCCGAACACCTCGGCGCAGGCGTGGCCGTGCAGCTCCGCTATCCGGTCGTAGAAGCCCTGGATCAGCTGTTCCTTGGATGCGAAGTAGTAGTAGGCGTTGCCGACCGAGACCCCGGCCTCCTGCGCGATCGCCCGCATCGTCGTCCGGTTGTAGCCGTTCTCGGCGAAGAGCCGCAGGGCGGTCTCCACGATCAGCAGCCGGGTGTCCCTGGTCTTGCTCACGTCGGTCACGGTATCGAGTCAGCGCACCGGTGCGCCGAATGACGCGGCGGTGTAGGCCACCCGTGATCGGGAGCCGAAGGTGGCCTTGGGTGCCAATATGGCACCCAAGGCCACAGGGCTCCGTTTCCACTCCGCCAGAATCCGACATTCAGGCCGAATTCTCACACCGACGGCGGCTCGGACCGCAGCTACGCGGCCGTCGATCACGATCTACGGCTGCAGTGTAGGCAGGTTGGAATACCCCGGCTTCAGCCGTGGGGAGGAAGTCAAGAGGTAGAAGCCGAGCACGAGTAGCTGATTCACGGTGTGTGTGAGGTGTGCGGCATCACGTGGAATTTTCCTACCAAATGTCCCTATCGGTGGGCGGCGAAACTGCCTATGGTTGCTCGACGTGGTTCACCACTTCGGAGGCGACAGTGAAGCGTGCGAGACGGAATACGGTACTGGCGACAACGGCGACGGCCGCGGTGCTTGCCGCCTGCTTGGCGATGCCCGCTGCGGCCGATCCGCCGGGCGAGACGGTGCGATTCGCTACGTTCAACGCCTCGCTGAACCGCAATGCGGAGGGGCAACTCGTCGCTGACCTGTCCACCCCGGACAACGCACAGGCGCAGCAGGTCGCCGAGGTGCTGCAGCGGGTGCGGCCCGACGTCGTGCTGATCAATGAGTTCGACTTCGTGCCCGATAACGAAGCGGCCGACCTGTTCCGCGAGAACTACCTCGAGATCGGCCAGCAGGGCGCCGAAGCCATCGACTACCCGTACGCGTTCACGGCGCCGTCCAACACCGGGGTTCCGACCGGGTTCGACCTCGATCGAGACGGGTCGACCTCCGGTCCGGGCGATGCGCACGGCTTCGGCTTCTTCGAGGGCCAGTTCGGCATGCTCGTGCTGTCGAAGTATCCGATCGACACCAGACAGCTCCGGACGTTCCAGCACTTCCGCTGGCAGGACATGCCCGGCGCGATGCTGCCGGACGACCCGGAGACGGCGCCTCCCGCGGACTGGTACTCGCCCGAGATGCTCGACGTGCTGCGGCTGTCGTCGAAGTCGCACTGGGACGTGCCGATCCGCATCGGGAGTTCGACGGTCCACCTGCTCGCCTCGCACCCGACGCCACCGGTGTTCGACGGCCCGGAGGATCGCAACGGCACCCGGAACAACGACGAGATCAGGTTCTGGGCCGACTACCTCAGCCCGGGCAAGGGGCGCTACATCTACGACGACGAGGGCAACTTCGGTGGGCTGCCCGCCGGTGCGAAGTTCGTCGTCGCGGGCGATCAGAACTCCGATCCGGTCGACGGCGACAGCGTGCCAGGGTCGATCGACAGGTTGCTCAACGCGCCACGGGTGAACGACACCCAGCCCATGAGCGAGGGTGGCGTGATCGCGGCCGAGGAGCAGGGTGGCGCCAACGCCGGCCACGAAGGCGATCCCGCGCTGGACACCGGCGACTTCTTCGACGGCGACCCCGGCAACCTGCGCGCCGACTACGTGCTGCCGTCACGGGGACTGCTGCCGCGAGACTCCGCGGTGTTCTGGCCGACGCCGGACTCCGAACTCGCGCGGCTCAACTCCGCGACCGATCACCATCTGGTGTGGGTGGACGTCGCGGCGCCACGCGGAACGTGACCAAGCGCGTGGGTTACCGTGCCGCCCATGCGCATTGCCATCCTTGACGACTACCAGAACGTCGCCTTGAGCCTCGCCGACTGGGATTCCCTTGGCGCCGAGATCACGGTGTTCACCGATTACATCGCCGATGAGGACGCGTTGGTGCGGGCGCTGGCGGGATTCGACGTCATTGTCGCGATGCGGGAGCGGACCCGCTTCGGCGCCGATGTGCTGCGCCGGCTGCCCGACCTGCGGTTGCTGGTCAGCACTGGGCCCCGGAACGCGGCGATCGACCTGGTCGCGACGGCCGATCAGGGCATCGTGGTGTCGGCGACGGGATACCTGTCCCATCCGACCGCCGAGCACGCCTGGGCGTTGATCCTGGCCGCGGCGCGGAACCTGCCCGCGGAAGAGCATGCGGTGCGCGAAGGCGGTTGGCAACGCGGCGTCGGGATGAGCCTGCGCGGTAAGACGCTCGGCGTGATCGGGCTCGGCAGGCTCGGCTCGCAGGTCGCCGACATCGGTAAGGCGTTCGGCATGAACGTCATCGCGTGGAGCCAGAACCTGACCGAGGCGCGCGCGGCGGAGCAGGCGGTCACCGCGGTGTCGCGATCGGAGCTGCTGAGCACCGCGGATGTGGTGTCCATCCACCTGGTGCTTTCCCGGCGCTCTCGCGGCTTGCTCGGGGCCGCGGAGCTTGCGTTGATGAAGCCGGGAGCGATCCTGGTCAATACGTCGCGCGGCCCGATCGTCGACGAAGCGGCACTGATCGACGCGGTGAACCAGGGACGTATCAGGGCGGCGCTCGACGTGTACGACACCGAGCCGCTGCCCGCCGGTCACCCGCTCCGGCGGACGAAGAACACCGTACTGACCCCGCACATCGGTTATGTCGCCGACGACCTTTACCGGGTGTTCTTCACCGACGCCGTCGAGGACATCGCCGCCTTCGCCGCGGGCGAGCCGATCCGCGTCATGGAGTGACGGGTGCGGCGCGGGCTGCTTGGGTGAGTGTGACACCCGGCCCGATCTATCGT
Organism: Actinophytocola sp.; assembly: GCA_009379975.1. Classification (GTDB taxonomy): domain Bacteria; phylum Actinomycetota; class Actinomycetes; order Mycobacteriales; family Pseudonocardiaceae; genus WHSS01. The sequence continues at coordinate 1,665 of WHSS01000218.1, read as the reverse complement.
CTGAATGTCACACTCGCTCAACGGGGCTCAGCGAGATCCGCCAGTACGGCGTCGGTGAACTCGGGCCAGGCGTCCACCGCCCACGGCCCGAAGTCGCGGTCGGTCAACGCGATGCAGGCCAGCCGCGCCACCGGGTCGACCCACAGGAACGTGCCGGCCTGTCCGAAGTGGCCGAACGTCGCCGGCGAGCTGTTCGCTCCCGTCCAATGCGGACTCTTGTGATCGCGGATCTCGAAGCCGAGGCCCCAGTCGTTCGGCTTCTGGTGGCCGAATCCGGGCAGCACTCCGTTACGGCCGGGCGAGACCACGGTGGTCGCCATCGCGAGTGTGTCCTTGTCGATCAAGGTGGGCCGGTGCAGTTCGGCGGCGAAGCGCACCAGGTCGTCGACGCTGGACACCGCACCGGAGCCGGGGGAGCCCTCGAGCCTGGTCGCGGCCATGCCCAGCGATGTGAGCAGCGCTTCCTGCTGGTACTGGGCGAACTCGATACCGGAGCGCTCGGTCAGTGCATCGGCGAGTTGCTCGTAGCCGGAGCTCGAGTACAACCGGCGATTTCCGGGCTCGGCGACCACCTTGTGCTGGCTGAACGCGAGCCCGGAGGTGTGCGAAAGCAGATCACGGACGGTCGAGCCGGGCGGACCCGCCGGGGTGTCGAGTTCGAACACGCCCTCCTCGATGGCGATCAAGGCGCTGTAGGCGGTCAGCAGCTTGGTCACCGACGCCAGCGGGAACTCACGCCGCAGGTCGCCGTGGCTCAGCGGCACGCTCCCGTCGGCGGCTACAACGGCCATGGCCACGTTGTCCACCGGCCATTGTTCGATCAAGCGGACGCTCTGCATGCACCATCCCGTAGCTGTCGGCGGGCCGGCCCCGCGGGTGGCCGTCGATGATTATCAGTCCTAAGCGGACCCGGTCATGATCTTGCCGTCGGCGATGTGAACCGCGACCTGGTTCAGCGGAGTCTGTGGCGGCCCCTTCTTGGGTTCGCCCGTCGTCCGGTCGAACGTCGCATTGTGGCAGGGGCAGAACAGGTCCTCGCCCTTCGGCTTGACCAGGCATTCGGCGTGGGTGCAGATATTGCTGTACGCGTTGACGGTCTGCTCGTCCGTCCGCGTCAGCACGACCTGCTCGACCCGGTCCTTGCCCGGCAGCTTCTTGCCGCCCGGCATGGTGACCAGCTTGGTCTCGCCCACCGGGACATCGTCGAGCTTCGCGAGCTCCTGCGGCTGGGGTTTGGGCTTCGGCTCTTCCTCGGCCGAGTCGCACCCCGTGAGTGCGAGTGCGCCCGCCGACGTGGCACCGATGGCCAAAGCCGCGCGGCGTGTATGGCGTTCGAGACTCATGGCGGCCATGCTAAGCGTTGGCGAAACCGCTCGCGGCGAAGGGGCTTCGAATGATGGGAATCGTATTACGAGGGATGGTGGTGCTCAGCCTGCTCGGTTCGGCGGCGGTTCACCTTCTTGAGTGGAACGCGTGGGCGCGCGATACCGAGGTCATCGGGCCGCTGTTCCTGGTCAACGTCGTGGCGGGCATCGTCATCGCCGCCGCGATCATCGTGTGGCCGCACTGGCTGCCGCCACTGGCCGCCATCGGCTTCGGCGCGGCGACGCTCGGCGCCTACGTGCTGTCGCTCACCGTGGGGCTGTTCGACGTGGCGAACCAGTT
>WHSS01000130.1 GCA_009379975.1 Actinophytocola sp. | reverse complement strand
CTAATCCCGCACAGCCTCGAGGTAGCGCTTCGCGGAACGCCGCACGACCTCTTCGCCGTCCGCGGGCACGACCTTGCCCCACCACGCACCGTAGATCGCCTCGAACCGGTACGGCGTGAGCAGTTCGACCGCATTGCGCACGACGCTGGGCCGCTCGGGGATCAACATGGGGTAGCTGTACATGAAGGCTACCCAGCATGGATCCGCGAGAACCTGCACGATGTCGCCGCTGAACAGCGAGCCGCTGCCTTCGTTCCAGTGCATGACCGAACCGCCCGCGAAGTGGACGCCAAGGTTGAGCAAGGTCAACTCGTCGGAAAGCTGGTGGCTCGTGCCCCGCCAGAGCCGTAACCGATCGTCTGGCCGCGCGATCCATCCGCGATCGGATTCGTGCAGGTAAACCGGCACGTCGAAGGTCCGGGCCCACTCGACCATCGTGGTGTAGTAGTGCGGATGGCTGATCGCGATCGCGGTGATGCCGCCGAGCCGCGTGACCGCCTCGACGGTGTCGTCGTTCAGGTACGCGCTGCAGTCCCAGAGCACATTGCCGGAAGACGCCTTGACCAGCAGCGCGCGCTGGCCAATGGCGAATTGCGGGGCGCTGCCGACTCCGGTGACCCCTGGGCCCTCCGGCTCGATGCGCGCGCGGTATTCGCCCGCCCTCAAGTCGCCGAGCGAGGTCCATCGCTGACCGGACCTCGGTACGTATTGCCGCTCGTCAAGACAGATGAAGCAATCGGGCCGTGGTGCGGGGTACTGGGTCCCGCAGGTGGCACAGACCGGCAACGCTGCCGAATCCATGATCTCCCCCATGCTGTCGATGGACAGTGGAAAGCCTCAGCGGGGGAGTTTCGCGGAACTATCCGTGAAACTCCCCCGCTGCCGTAAGCACTACGCGCTGTAGGGAACAGCCTTCATCAGCGTGACCTTCTGCTTGTTGCCGTTGGGCAGTTCGTACTCTCGCGACTCGCCTTCAGTCGCGCCGAGCAGCGCGCTTCCCAGCGGCGACTCCGGTGAATACACCTCGATCTCGCCGCTACCGCCCTCTTCGCGGGTGGCGAGCAGGAACCGTTCCTCTTCGTCATCGCCGTCGTAGCGGATGGTGAGAACCATGCCCGGTTCCGCGCGACCGTCGTTCGCGGGGGCCTCGCCGACCTTGGCATTGCGCAGCAGTTCCTGCAGGTGCCTGATACGAGCCTCCTGCTGACCCTGCTCTTCGCGCGCTGCGTGATAACCGCCGTTCTCCTTGAGGTCTCCCTCTTCACGACTGTCGTTGATCTTCGCGGCGATGACCGGGCGATTCTCGATCAGCTCGTCGAGCTCGTGCTTGAGCCTGTCGTAAGCATCCTGGGTCAGCCAGGTCACCTTGGTGTCGCTCACGGTCACCATCTCCTCGGTACGCCTACCGGCACGCGTCATCGTGCCGGCCGTGTCGTGTGACACATATATAAGGAAAGACACGGCCCGCCTGGGCCGTGCCGACACACGAGGGTAGCACGTTGAGCGGGGGTGATGCCGCCCTCACGGGTCAACTGGCGGCATTCGACGCCGGATTCACCCCGTTGGCCGCTAACGCCTTGACAGATACTCCGGAACGGAATAGGAGCAGCCGAACACGTCGGCCGTGACCGGTCGGGTCGCGCTCTGGATCACCGTCCGTATGCGTGCGCCCTCCTCGCCGGGTGGCACGTAGACCTCTTTGCGCCCGCTTTCCGCTTTATTGGCGTCGCTGACCCGCACGATGCACACGGCTTCCCTCGCCGGTTGGTCCCGCTCGACGTCGATCGTGATCTCCATCGAGTGACCTGGCCGCTCCGCGAACCCGACCCGCTGCGCGGAGATGGGGGAGCTGCCGAGGTTGCGGTAGGCCAGTAAGGCGATCGCGATGCTGACGATGACGGCGACCACGCCGAAGGCCCACGCGCGCCAGCGTGACCTGGGCCTCGCGCGCTTGCGCCCATACCGCTGTGCCAGGGTGTCGGCCGCCGCCGCGCGGGCCGAAGGATCTGCCTCGCTCAAGGAATGGACCCACCCTCCTGGCCGTTGTCGTGGGGACGAGGACAATGGACCCAGTATCCAGGCTTGGGGTTGAGCACAGTGAGAGAAGGGGTCGCAGGCGTGGCGGTCGAGGACTACGTTCACGGGGAATCGAAGCGCAAGCTGCGGATGATGGTCGTGCATGCCCATCCCGACGACGAGTCGAGCAAAGGCGCGGCCTCGATGGCGCGTTATGTCGCCGATGGCTACGACGTCCGTGTCGTGACCTGCACCGGCGGCGAAGCGGGCAGTGTCCTCAATCCCGCCATGGACCGGCCCGAGGTGCACGCCAACATGGCCGAGGTCCGCCGGGAGGAGATGGCGCGCGCCGCCAAGATCCTCGGCGTGAGTCACCGCTGGCTCGGGTTCGTCGACTCCGGGCTGCCCGAGGGCGAGCCGATGCCGCCGCTTCCGGAGGGCTGCTTCGCGCTGGTGCCGCTGGAGACCACGACCGAAGCCCTGGTGAGGGAGATGCGAGAGTACCGGCCGCACGTCGTCGTGACGTACGACGAGAACGGCGGCTATCCGCACCCCGACCACATCCGTTGCCATGAGGTCTCGGTCGCCGCCTTCGATGCCGTCTCCGATCCGGCTCGCTTCCCCGGCACGGGCGAGGCGTGGCAGCCGTTGAAGCTGTACTACTTGCACGGCTTCTCGCGCGCGAAGCTGACTGCCTTCCACGAAGGGCTGCTGGCGCGGGACGTCGATTCGCCCTACGGCGAGTGGCTTGGCCGGTGGGATCCGGACCGGGCCGACGTGATGGAGCGCGTCACGACTAGGGTGGAATGCGCCGACTACTTCGATGTCCGGGACGAGGCGCTCAAGGCGCACGCGACGCAGATCGACCCCGACAGCCGCTGGTTCGCCGTTCCGCTGGACATGCAGCGGGAGGTCTGGCCGACCGAGGAGTACGAGCTGGTGCGATCCTTGGTGGACAGCACGCTGCCGGAGGACGACCTGTTCGCCGGCATCAAGGAGGAGGAACAAGCATGACGACGATGCTGCCGGGACTGGCCGCCCCCGTCGTAGGCACGGCGGCGTTCGTGCTCGCGCAGCAGCCCGACAATGGCGGGCAGGGTGACGACGCGGGCAAGGCGTCCCCGGTCGGTCTCGTTCTGCTGATCCTGTTCTTGATCGCGGTCGTGCTCCTGGTGCGTTCGATGACCAAGCACCTCAAGCGCGTACCAGCCAGCTTCGATACGGATACCGATAGCGACACCAGCGCGGACACCGGCGCAAACGACGAGACGTCGGCGCTCACCGGCGAGGACGACCAGCCGGGCAATGTCGAGCCGGGGCACGATACGTCGCGCCGGGAGACTTAGGCGCAGGCAGCGGTGGAGCCCAAGGTGGCCTTCGGTGCCAGATGCGCGCCCAAGGCCACCGTGGGCTCCACCTCCGCCAGCCGCCGCCGAGTAGCTGGAACGGCGCGAGCCGGACCCCGGTGAGGCCGTCGGTCGGCCAGCAGTAGCGGCGATACACGGCACGGTAGGCATCGATCGCGTTCGCGCGGGCCTCGGTCCATTCCAGCACTTCGGCGACCTCGATGCCACGCCCTTGTGCGGCTTGCAGCGCCGACACCGCCGCGGGCAGCATCGCCCGTCCCGCCGCGCCGACCGAGGCGTACTGATCGGTGATCAGCGCCGCCGCCTTCAGGCTCCACGGCATCACCTCGGCGTCGAGCAGCAGCCACTCGGTGTCGAGCTCCTCCCAACGCCGCCGTGCACCGGTCGTCGTTCGCCTCGGGGTAGAAGACGTGCGCCACGCCGTTGGACACCTCGAAGGACTGCGCGCGCTCGGGGTGCTTGTGCAGCAGGAACCCGAGGTCGGTCGCGGGCCGCTGGGTTGTGGTGATCGTCAGGAACACCAGGTCATCTTGACTGACGATGCGGGGCGGCACACTTGGTTTTCGCGCGGAGGAAGAAGCCGACACGGCCCGCTACCTGCTTCCCGACGACAGGGGACTGACTCTGACTCTCGCCGTCGGCACGGGCCAGCAGCACACCCGTTTGCGCGCCAGGTGGACGGACGACGACCCACCGCTTCGACCGTCCGTCGTGATCAAGGTGCATGACGGCCGAGCCATGCAGCGGAGACGCTGCGATCATAGTGCGACACTCGCCAGCCTCTGCGAAAGCGATGCGCCATGCCTACCGTTCCCGCCGATCCGACCTGGAGGCCGCCGCGCCAGGGCAGAGGTAACGACGCGTCGAAGCCCGCCGCCTGTGGGAGCGGCGGACCGTTGAGCCCGGCGCGGCCGGTCAGATCTTGGTGCGCTCGGGCTCGCCTGCCAAGTCCTCGACGACGCGGTGCGGATGCTTATCGCCGCGCCGGGAGAACACCCAAAGCACGCCGGCGATAGCCATACCGATCACCGCCACGACGACGACACCGGCGTTGCCGAACGATGCCACCTTGCCTGCGGCGGCACCGATCACGGCGGCCGAAGGCAGCGTCATGAACCAGCCAGCCACCATCCGAGCCGCCAATCCCCAGCGCACGGAGGCGTCGCGGCGCCCGAGCCCGGAGCCGACAATCCCGCCGGAGCAGGCATGCGTGGTGGACAGCGGCAGGCCGAGTTGCGACGCCGCCAGGATCACGGTGGCTGACGAGGTCTGCGCGGCGAATCCCTGCGGGCCTTCGAGTTCGGTGAGGCCCTTACCCATCGTGTGGATGATCCGCCAGCCACCGAAGTACGTGCCCAGTGCGATGGCCACCGCAGCGCTGACGATCACCCACGTCGGCGGCGGGGCTCCGTTGGGCAGGTAACCCACGCTGATCAAAGTCAGCGTGATGACGCCCATCGTCTTCTGTGCGTCGTTCGTACCGTGGGCGAGTGAGACGGCTGACGCCGAGACCACTTGTCCCCACCGGAACCCGGTCGCGGCTTTGCGCTTGCCGATCCTGGCGACCAGCCGATAGGTCAGGTAGGTCGCCACCGCCGCCACCAAACCCGCGATGAGCGGAGCCGCGACAGCGGGCACCAGGATCTTCTGCACGATCTTGCCGAAGTTGACCGCGTCGGAGCCTGCCGCGATCCAGGTCGCACCGATCAACCCACCGAACAGGGCGTGCGACGAGCTCGACGGCAGCCCGACGTACCAGGTGATCAGGTTCCAGGTGATCGCGCCGATCAGGCCGGCGAAGATCACCGCGGGGCCGATCCTGGCGTCGTCGACCAGGCCACCCGAGATCGTCTTGGCCACCTCGACGGACAGAAACGCACCGACGAGATTGAGTACGGCGGACAGACCCACCGCCACCTTCGGGCGCAGTGCGCCCGTCGCGATGGATGTCGCCATGGAGTTGGCCGTGTCGTGGAAGCCGTTCGTGAAGTCGAAGACCAAGGCGGTGACCACCACCGCGACGAGCAGCAGCGACACGTCCACCCGGGAACCTCCAGTTCGTGATCTCCGCGGCGCGGACGCTACCTGTAGTTAATTCCCGTCATAGGCGGCTGTCGGGTTAACTCCGGCGTGGCGGCGCGTAACGCACCGTGTCCGCCGACTTCTGGCCGGGAAACAGTGCCCGGGTCCGGTTGCGGTCAGGCTCCCGGGTTGAGCCGTCACCCAGCCAAGAGGCCGCTCAACCCGGCTTCGTCGGGATAGCGCACCGGCAGGCCGGACAGGGCGCCGAACGCGCGATCGGCGGTCACCAAGGCTTCGCATTCAGCGGACCGGGCCGACGCGGCGAGCAGCGCGTCGAAGGCCCCCAGGTCGGCGTGACGCTCGAGGAGGCCGAGGGCGTCGCGTACCGCGCGGTCAGGCACATCGAGCAGGGGACTGAGGAGCGTGAGGTACGCATCGCCGAGCTTCACCGCGTCTGCGCGAGACCTGCGCCTGCTGCGCACGTGCACGAACTCCTGGATCACGCCCGCTGTCGTCGTCAATGCGGTCGTCCGCTGCGCCAGCAGCGCGCGGCACGGCTCCCGTAAGGGATGCTTGGCCCCCACCGCGTAGACGAGCACCGTCGTGTCGAGAACGATCACGGCAGGCTCGCGCCACGCATCTCGTGCAGCTCGGCGACCAGGTCGTCCGGGTTCGAGGGGACGTGTGCCTCCTCGGCCTCGAGTATGACGTCGAGGGCCGGAAGCGTTACGTCCGGATGTACATCGAGCCCTCGGTCGATGGCGTCCCTGATGACAGCTGACACGGAAATCCCCCTCGTTCGGGCCGCCGCGGCCACCCGCTCGTACCGAGCCTGATCGAGCAAGAGCTGAAGGCGACGTTCTAACGCTGACATACACATACAGTTGCATGTGTAGGTTCTGCTGTCAAGGGCGTGTGACGAGTGAGGACGCGTGGGTCGATGGGTGTCGATCCCCTGTGTCAATGCGTCTTCGTTGCGAACACGCCGGCGCGAGCGGCGGCCAAGGCGGCGTCGGCAGCCTGGTGTGCGAGTTGGGCCGTCAGCGGTTGGCCACTGGCCACGAAGGCGTAGTACAGCGGTGCTGAAACCGCCCGCATGACCTGACTTGAGTCGGTGTTCTCGGGCAGTTCGCCACGGTGCATTGCCGCGTCAACGCAGGGGGCCCATTCGGCGATTCGTGCGGCGTAGAACCTGTGCAGTGCCTCGGCGGTGCCGGGGTCGCAAGTGGCCGCGGCGATGAGGCCCCGGAAGAGCCGTCCCTGCCGTGCGTCGGCGAGCGGGGTTGGGCATCGGTCGCGGCCGGAACGGCATGATCTGGAGGTTGACGTTGGGCAGTTCGGACACCTCAAGGAGGTGCCGAAGCTGTTCTGCCATGCCCCGGTCGTCGCCGATCACTCGATGCAGTACCGACTCGTGCAGGATCACAGTGAGCCGGAGTGGCTCCCGATCGGTGCGGCTCGACAGCAGCTCTTGTCGCGCCATTCGGGTCTGCACCCGGCGATCGATCTCCCGGCTGCCTACCTCCGGCGTCGCTGCCTGCATCAGGACCCGGGCGTAGTCAGCGGTCTGGAGCAGGCCGCCGATCACTTCGTTCTGGTAGACCGAGACCTCGGAGGCGTCCGCCTCAAGCACCAGGAAGCGTCTGCCCGATGTCGGGATGGAGTCGCGGTAGAGCGAGCCTCGTCTCCGCGTTCTCGATTTCGGCACGGCGGCCAGCTTGAGCGCTTCGGCGCTCGCCTGATCGTCGGCCTCGTACAGCTCGACCAGAGTCGCGACCTTGTCGGGGCTGAATCCTTGCTTGCCGTTCTACACCTTGGACAACGTCGCACCGGTCATCCCGAGGTGAGGAGCCACTTCTGCGAGCGTGAGACCCGCCGCGTCGCGGAGTTCACGCAGCAGGATGCCCAGCTGAATCTGAGCAATCACCGGGTTAGTTGGCGACGTTAGCGCACCATTTGGGCAAGGCGAGTCGGGTTGAGGAGAGCGCCTCGATTGCTCCGCAACTACTCGTCGAAGGGAAGCGGAAGGATCATCGCGGCGAAGTTCGGGCTGTCCGGGAACGGCTTGAGGTTGCCGATCTTGTGGTAGCCCCACCGTTCGTATGCGGTCACGGCGGGAGTGTTGGCCTCGTCAACGAGGAGTGTGGCGCGCTCCTCCTTCCGTACCCGGAGCAGCTCGTTGTGGGTGTTTCGGGCGACGTGCTTCCGCTGGTACTCAGGAACGACCATGATCTCGTTGACCGCGAACGTTCGATCGCCGGTCTCGCTGATTAGCTCTGGGTCGATGGGCGTGGTCAGACCTTCCCACCATCGCGCGTTCGGCGGGAGTGTGTAGCCGAACGCCTGCCCGACCGGTTGTCCGTCGTCGGAGGCGACGACCAGTCCGAAGCCCGGTGCCTGCATGTAGCCGCGTGTGCGCTCCTCGAACCGCTCGGTGGAATAAAACGGGTCCGAGAGCTTCCCGGCGTGGGTGGCTTCGTAGAGCGGGTTGATCACAGGCGTCAGCACGTCGAGCCCCGACTTGCCGTCGAGGTGTTGGAAGGTCAGATCCATGCGCCCAGGATGTCAGCTCCGGCTGGGCGCTGCTTCCAGAAGCGCGCGTACCTGCCGCACCGGTTCCATCTTGCGCTGCTCGCGCGGCACCCGTTCCAGCGTCGCGGCCACTGAGCGCTGGACGAGTCCGTCGCGCCGCTGCCACGGCTGCATCTGATCAAGCAGGTTGCCGAGATGTGCCGCGCCGAGAGCAATGTCGCCGCTACCGATGAAGGCTGCGGCGCGGTGCGCGTGGATCTGGGCAGGTCCTTGCCAGCTTGAGCGTGGGTAGAGTGCCAGGGCTGCGCCCTGTGCCTGATCCGCCTCCTGAACGCGTCCGCCGTAGGTGTGTACCTCGCTCTCAACGAACCGCAACCGCTGTTCCTGCCATCCCCACTGGGTGGTGTCGTCCCATGCGTGGTCGATCTGCGGGAACAGGTCATGAATATCGCGAAGCGCGGCCTTCGCCTCCTCGTCACAGCCCATTCTCGCGAGCATCTGAGCCCGCGCCGCCATGCCATTGATCGCACCGACACCCGCCGCGTTCCCCGCAAGGCTGATGGCGCGGTCGGCGTGGTTGAGCACCGTTTGGGGGGTGTCGCTGTAGAGCGACATGACGGCCTGCCGTCCAACAATGAGGGCCTGTAGCTGAGGATCGTCGGCCGCGTCTGCTGCGCGTGCTGCGGTGCGCCACCAGCGCTGGGCCGCTGTGTGCTCACGAGCGTGCACCAGAGCAATGGCAGTGAGTCCAGCGAGTTGCGCGGCGCTGTGCACGAACCGTGCGCGCACAGGGTCGTTCGCCTCGGCGATGCGGGCGCTCAGCTCGGCGAAGTCGTCTGTGAGGGCGGGCAGCAGCTGCGTGGGAGGGATGAGGTGCACCTTGTTTGCGTACTCGGACGCGACCTGCTCCCATTCGTCGGCGTCGCGGCCCGATGGTTCGATGGGCAGCGACCTATCGAGAACGCTGCGGTGCTGTTCGAGCTTCCCGAGGATTGGTGCGCTTAGCGCGAGCCCCAGCAAGGTGCGGCGGTTCACGTCGTCGTCTCCAGCCTGTTCGTGAGTGCTGCTAGCCGGCACGGGGACGTTGTGGACCGCTTCCCTCCACCGTTTCTCGGTGGCGACAACCGCTTGGTGTTCGCCTAGGAGCGCTCTTTCTGCGCCAACTGCGGTGTCTGCGATCTCCCAGAAGGCTCTTTCCGGGAACATTCGGCCCCACTCGACGTGCGAGATCGACGACCTGTCGAGGTTGGTCAGCCTGCCGAGTACGTCCTGGTTGATTCCGGCCCTTGTCCGGTACTCGGCGAGCCGCCGACCCAGCGCCGATCGCAGACCCTTGAGTTCTTGCGGTAGCTCCAGCGCCATGGGTTCACCCTCGGAGGGTCGGCAGTGCTTGCGAGTTCAGGATAGCCACAGCGGGTGGCTGGACCGGGCATCAGAAGTGTGGAGGTATGTGAGCGTTGCCGTCCACATCTTCCCGGAGTCCCGCGCATCCGGTTGCGTTCAGTGACGTGACAGCCACACAACTTCTACACGACGACTTCGCCGCCTGCGATCACACCGGAGCACGGCGGATTGGCGAGGGCGAGACGCTCGCCGCCTACTCCGTCGGGGCGGCGCAACAAAGCGTGGCGAACCCGGATGTCCCCCGCGTTCGGGTCGCCACGCTTCCCCCAGTGCCGCCCGCAAACGTGTACCGGGCGCCGCGTGAATGGGATGCGGAACCTTCCTGGCCCGCGCTCGATGTTGACGGCTTTCCCACCGGCCAGTGGTACCGCGTCGACGGGCTGTTCGCGCTGCTCGAGAGAACGGCGAAGTCGTGAGCGCCGTATCGAACGCGGCGATCGTGTTCGGCTGCGCTGCCGCCGCGTGCGGTGTGGTGTTGCTGGCGGCGCGGGGGTTGCGCTGGCGCGCCGCCCGGCGCCGCGAAGACGTGCTGTTTCAGCGGTCCCTGGTCCTCGGCGGCGAGCCGACACCGGTCCAGCTCACCGGCTTGCACGCCAGCGACGTCGGGGGCGGCATCACTGTCCAGGACATCCAGGCTCGCGAGGCGATGGCGGAACTACCCGCCGAGTTCCCCGTCGTGGATCGAATGAAAGGTCCGGTCACGTGAACTGGATCCATGGGGCGATGCGCGACCCTTCACCGAGCGGTGGCCAGCCGCGGCTGACGCAGGACCAAGCCGCGAGGCTTCTGGCAGAGCAGTTCTTGGCGAACGCCGACGCGGGCACCGATGAGGCGAACCAGCACATGGTCGATGAGATGTGTCGCCGGATCGCGCTGCGCGATCAGTAGACCCGCCGGTCGGCGCGGGTTTGTCCCCGCCCCGTGCCGTCCGGGCTTCCAGCAATCCATGCGGGGAATGAGGAGTGATGAGTCGATGACCACCGCGTTTGCACAACATCCGCTTGCCAACGACAGTGCACAGTTCCCGCTGGGTGCACCGTTTGATCGGGCCAGCACCGATCGGCCGTCAGCGGCCGATGTGCGGCCGTGGGTGCTGCGGGGAATGCAGGTACCCGCCGCGAGCACGCCCCCGGCGCCGCGCTACGACCACTGGCTACAGCAGTCGGTCGACGCCGCCGGGCGGCCGCTGATCGAGGCCGGGCCGCCCACCGTGAAGAACAAGACGTCGAACGATGGCGACGAGGGTCCGTCGGACGACTACAGCTACGACTACTGCCCCGACGAGCCTTTTCAGGTCTGACGTTGTCGGTCCTGGTCCTCGCGGACGACTACGACCCGTCCGCGGACGCGATGGTGCGTGCTCTGCACGATCGTGACGCGGTCGTTCACCGGGTCAACACCGCATGGTTCCCTGGCCGGCTCAGCGTTTCAGCTGAGCTGGCCGGGGGCCGGTGGTCGGGGTGTCTGCGCACCCCGCACCGCACGATCGACCTCGACGGCGTCACCGCCGTGTGGGTCCGCTCCCCGAAGGCTTTCAGCTTCCCCGCCGAGATGAACGCGGCTGAGGTTGGCTTCGCCAACCTGGAAGCCAAGTACGGGCTGGGCGGGGTGCTCACGTCGCTACCTGTTTTATGGATCAATCACCCGGCCCGCGCCGCTGACGCGAACTACAAGCCCTACCAACTCGTCACCGCGCACCGCTGCGGGTTGTCGGTCGCCGACACGGTGATCACCAACGAGCAGGACACCGTCCGGGAGTTTGCCGCCCGGGGCCGCACCGTGACCAAGGTGCTCGGCGCCAACACGATCGTTGAGGAGGGTGGCCGGAAACTCGGCTACACCCGCGCGGTCGACGCTGCGGACCTCGACGATCTGCGCGGCATCGACCAGACGACGCACCTATTCCAACGCTGGGCACCGAAGGTGCACGAGGCGCGGGTGATCGTAGTTGGTGACCGGCTCACCACCGTGGCGATTCACGCGAGCAGCGGTGCTGGCTACGTCGACTGGCGCACCGACTACGACGGCCTGCGCTATGAACTGGTCGAACCGCCCGATTCGGTGGCTGCGGGCGTCCGGGCCGTGATGACAGAGTTGGACCTTACCTACGGTGCATTCGACTTCGTCTGCGGTCCGGACGGCTGGACATTCTTGGAGGTCAACCCTGGCGGCCAGTATGGATGGCTTGAGGACGCGACGAACGCGCCGATCACCGGCCAGCTCGCCGACCTGCTAGCGAAGGGAACGACGTTGTGACCGTCGAGTGGAAGCCGCGCCTATCGGTGCTGGCCGACGAACTTACCGCCAAGGGGAAGCTCAAGACCGCGCGGTGGCAGGCCGCGTTCAGGTCAACACCACGGCACGTGTTCGTGCCGGTCTACTTCGAGCAGAACGACACGGGCGGATGGGAGCGTGTGACGGTCGACCACCCCGCCGCGCTGGACACCGTGTACTCCAACACCGCCCTGTTCACCGACGTCGACGAGCACGGAGCCGGTGTGTCATCGTCGTCCATGCCCGGGTTGATGACCCGCATGTTGGAGTTGCTCGACGTGCGACCTGGGCAGCGGGTGCTGGAGATCGGCACCGGCACCGGCTACAACACCGCATTGTTGTGTTCGGCGCTGGGTGACCGGCACGTGTTCTCGATCGACGTGGACTACGTAGCGGCGGCGCGGGAACGGCTGGTCGCGTTGGGTTACCGTCCGACACTGGCGACGGGTGACGGGATCGGGGGGATGCCGGGGCATGCCCCGTTCGATCGGATCATCGCCACCGTCGCCGTCCCCCACATACCGGCCGCGTGGGTCGATCAGTTAGCCGACGGCGGCGTGATTCTCGCCGACGTGAAGCCCAATACGACGGCCGGGAATCTGGTCGTCCTGCGTAAGCGCGGCGACATTGCCGAAGGCCGGTTCGACAGCGGCCAGGCGTGGTTCATGTCGATGCGGCACCCCGGTCAGTCGCCCGATCCCGTACCTGCCGACCGGCACCCCGGCCCAGCAACGCACAGCACGACGCGGCTCAGCGCCCAGGCGTGGAAAGAACAACCCGTGCCATGGTTCCTCGCCTGCCTAGACGTCGGTAGAGACGTCCAGATCGGCTATCAGCTCGGTGACGATCACCAGCCGACCACGCTGACCCTGTCAGCGCCCGACGGATCCTGGGCAGAGGTCGACATGGACGGCAGCACCGACGGCCAGGAGGTACGCCAAGCCGGGCCAACCCGATTGTGGGACGCAGTCGAGGGGGCGCTCGCCGAATGGGAATCCGCTGGTCAACCCAAGTGGGACCAACTCGGCCTGACCGTAATGCCCGACAAACAGTGGGTGTGGCTCGACGATCCCACTAACGTCGTGCGCCGCATGGCCGGCTGAGAAGATCGTCCAAACGATCTGTGCTCATCGCCAGATTCGGCCCCATGTCGGGCACTCCCGCACCGGTCACCGACGTGGTGTGCATGACCGACTTCCCGCCGCGCATCGACGCGAACGGCTCCACGGTCGAGGTGGTGGCCGTGGGCAAGGCGCTGACATTCGCGGCCAAGGCGGAACCGGCGCTGCGTGGGCTCACCCGCGCCGTAGCTCGGCAAGCAGAACGTCCGTCGCCGCCCGCGCGGGCTCAGACAACGGCGTCGGCGCTCCGCGCCGGACGGCAACTCGGATCGCGTTCGCGCACTGCAACAGTTGCGCGAGCTTGCCCGAACGGGTCTCAAGATCAGCGGCGAACTCGTGCTGGACCCGTGCGGCCGTCCGGGGATCGGGCAACGCCGACTGCCACAGGGTTGCGGCATCGTGGCCGCGCGGTGCCGCGCCCCAGTCCTCCCAGTCGAGGATGTGCCACTCGGTGGAGAGGTTGCCCCAGTGCAGGTCCGTGTGCGCGGTCGCCCACTCGTCCACGACGGTATCCACGCCATCGAAGACCTCGGTGATCCGCTTGGTGAGGT
>WHSS01000039.1 GCA_009379975.1 Actinophytocola sp. | reverse complement strand
CGGACAGTGGTCGCCCGAACACGGCTGAGTTGGACGCTGGGCGCCGAACGGTCAAGCCTGAGACTGATTTGGTGCCCCGATTTCGCCATGTTTCGCTAAATCGCAACAGGCTCCCAGTGGACTGAAGGCGTCTTTCAGCGCATTCGGCTCCGTTTACCGGGGATCGCGGTCAGGACCATGAACAACAGCGCACCGACCTGAGCCAGGAGCAGCAGGTTGCGCACCGTCCGGGGGCTGTCGACCACGACATCGGCGGCACGCGTCGGCACCTCGACGCCGACCTGGTGTCCCCACGCGGGCACGATCGGGACCGGCTCGCCGTTGACCCGCGCCACCCAGCCCGCTTCATGCGTTGCGGCCAGCACCAGCAGCCTGCCACCGGGCCCGTCCGATACCCGGACCCGCACGCCGGGCAGGTTCGCGTCGATGACCGCGACCCCTTCGCCTTCGATATCCCCGGGCGGCGGCTTCCCGCTGATCGCCATCTTGCTCAACTCGGGGGCGATCAGTGTCACCTGACCTGCCGGCGGCTTGAGCCGGACGACCTGCCTGCCGTCGGCCAGCGGGGTCGCCGTGGTCACCAGTTCGCCGCCTGCCTCGATCACTCCCGCGGCATCGACGCCCGGCGGCAGCACGACGAAGAGCACGCCCGCCATGCTCGCAGCCGCGACGGCGTCCCGTACCGCGGCGGGCGGCCCGTCCGCACCGCTGAGCAGCACCTGCTGCCAGCCGGTCAGCCGCTCGGGCGTCCCCGCCGGCACCGCGAGGTCGTCGTCACCGAAGCGCGGCATCGTTCCGCCCGCTACCCGCGGCGGGTCGCCATCGGCGCGCAGTTCGAGCACCGACCGGCCGCTCTCGGCGAGCTCAACGGCGAGCGCATCGGCCAGTCTGACCGGACCGGCCGGGCGCAGCGGCCCCTCACCGCCCACGGAAACGGCCGCGCCGAGCAGGGTTACCAGCACCGCCGCGCCGGCGCCGACTGCGAGACGCTGCCGCAGACCGACCGCGGCTCGTCCGGTGAGGTCCTGCTGGAGGGCCGCGAGCATCACCGCCAGCAGCCCCACGGCGATGACGAGCAACGGCGCCCCGGTCCAGCCGGTGCGGGCATCGCCGCCTGCCGCTGGCGACGCCGGGAACAGCTGAAGCATCGCGACGCCGGCAACGCCGAGCAGCACGATGCCCAAGCCGGGCAGCGCGCGGAAGGTCGGCCGGACGATCAGCGCGATGAGCGCGACGATCACCAGCACGATGCCGAACGGCCGGGCGCCGGGGCCGCCCGGATCCAGCGATAACAGCTCGCCGGCGGAGACCTCGACCGCGGCTACCCGGCCCCCGATGCCGTGCAGCACCAGCTCCGGGTGGGTGAGCAGGGTCGTCGGCCACGGCAGCAACACCGCGATCGGCAGCAACACGGCAACGGCGACGCCCGCGATGCGCCGGGAGAGCCGGACTTCGGAGTGCACGAACACGAATCCGAGGAGCAGGCCGGCGAGCACCATGGCATGCACCAACGGTGAGAACGCCCCGACAACGGCTACGCCGAACGCCAGCACGACCGCGGCGGAAAGCCACCGTTCACCCCGGCCCACCGGCCGCAGCACCCCCGCGATGCCCGCGATGACCAGCGGCAACAGCACATGCACCACGACGACATCGATCCTGCCCTGCGCCACCGCCGCGGTCGCGGGCGGCAGCACGGCATAGACACTCGCCAGCAGTGCACGCACCCAGCGATGCACCGGCAATCTTCGCGTCGCGGCGTAAGCGCTCAACGCAGCGAGCGGGATGTTGAGCAGGAACAGCAGCGCCACCGCGGCGGCCGGGCCACCGATCGGATAGCACAGGCCGCCCAGGATGCCGATGACCGCGAGCGCGGCGGGCGACTGGGCCGACGTCCCGCCGCCTGCCGGGTGCCAGCCCGCGAGGTAGCTCGACCACGTCTGCCCGAGATCGGCCAACGGCAGCAATCTGCCGCCCGCCAGGTCGAGCCCGAGCCGCTGCCAGTTGACCGCGAGGGCAACCAGCGTGAGCCCGACGGCGAGCAGCAACGGCGGCGCGAACAGCGTCGCGGCGAGGATGCGTTTGCGGTTGACCTCGACGAAGACCAGGCCACCGCCGTGTCCGGTGCCCGGGGAGGGTCGGCGGACGAGCGCGGCGGGCTCGGCGGGTTCAGCGGTCGCAGCCGCTCCGGTGGCAGCGGCGGTATCGCTGGCATCGGCGGTCTCCGCGGTGCGCTCGCGCTCGGCGGCCCGCGTGCCCGCGTCGATGCGCTGGTAGAACGCGCTCGATTCCGCGATCGGCACGGCGACGACGTCTCGCGGCAGGCCACCGGCGAAGGCGGCCGAGCGCAGCTCTTCCGGGGGGATCCAGGTCGACCGGGCCGCCGTGCTCTCCGGCAGCCTGCCGAGCGCGACCTCGCTGGCCACCCGCCGCCGCACCAGGGACCGCACGGCGGCCCGAAGCGCCAGCCGAAGCCGGGACAACCGGCTGACGAAGAGCCCTCGAACACCGTTGCGGCGCCGGAGTCTGCCACCCGTGCGCGCAGCCATGCTCCGCCGCACCTCGGCACGCCGCGCACGAGCCGTGTTGAGCATACCGTGCCCGGAAAGCAGGAACCCGATCGCGGCGAACTCGGCTCGAGCGCGCAGGTTCTCCTTGAGGACCAGCAAGCCGATCCCGCGTAACGCGCTGAGCAGGATGAGCCGGGGCAGGCCGATGACGAAGGAGAACGTCGAGCAGTTCACCAGAAAGGTACGCAGGCCGTGCGCGCGGTCGGCGGCGAGCACGGTGGCCGGACCGGTTGAGCCGGTCGGACCGGTCGCCGCGGTGAACGACAGGGCGGTGGCGACACGTTTGCCGCTGCCCAGCGCGCAGGCGTGGCGCACTCTCGCGCGCGGCACACACAACACCGTCTTGCCCGCGACGTTGGCACGCCACCCGAAGTCGAGATCCTCACGTAACAGCGGCAGTTCCTCGTCGAAACCGCCGAGGTCGTCCCACAACTGACGGTCGATCAACGCACCGGCGCTCGGCACCGCGAGCACCTCGGTGCTCTGCTCGGCGACGCGCGCCTTGTCGAGACCGGCGTCGCGATGCCGATGACCCGAGGCGTCGGTCGACAACCCTGCTTCGACTATCAGCCGCGGGTCGGCCCAGTCGACGGCGAGCGGCCCGAGCACTCCCGCCGACGGCGAGGCGTCCGCGGTGTTGAGCAGGCTGGAGAGGCAGTCGGGTTCGGGGGCGCAGTCGTCGTGCAGCAGCCAGAGCCACCTGGCTCGCTCGTCGAAAGTGATATCCGCGTGCTGTACCGCCGCGGCGACCGCTTCGGCGAAGCCCGCGTCCGCCGACAGCCGCAGCACCGAGTCCACGATCTTGCCGTTCTCGTCGCTCGCCTGGGCCAGCAGCTCCGCGGTGCGATCGGTGGAACCGGTGTCGACCGCGATGATCTGCTGGGGCCGCAGCTTGCCGCGGCGTAGCGCGGAGAGCGCTAGCGGCAACCATTCCTCACCGTCGTGGCACACCAGGACCGCGAGTACCGGTGCGGTCTGCATGCCTCAAGCCTCCGAGCTGTCGCGCCGATCCCTGCATCCCTCGCCCACCCGGAACGATCGTAGGGCGGGCCTTGCCGGGAACCCGTTGGTGGGTCTTGGCGGGCCACGCACCGGCGATACCGGCGACCCGCCAGATCCATCAGATACGACCCAGGACGGCGCTGAACAACCCGCTGCCGGCGCTCCCGGGGCCCAGCTTCCCCGCTGGCGGTGTTGGCGAAAGGCCCAAGTAGTCCAATACGAGGACCTTCCCGTCACACGACCCGATGCCAGACGCCAAACCTGGATCCCCGGGCTCATCCGGCGGGGTTATTCAGCACCGTCCTAAACGGCGCGTTTCTTCAGCTTCCTGCGCTCTCGCTCCGACAGCCCACCCCAAATGCCGAAACGTTCATCGTGCGCCAGGGCGTACTCGAGACACTCAGAGCGCACCTCGCAACCCTGGCAGATCCGTTTGGCCTCGCGGGTCGAACCGCCCTTCTCGGGAAAGAACGCCTCAGGATCGGTCTGGGCACACAGGGCCCGTTCCTGCCAGTCCTCCGCCTCACCGGCGTCGAACATCTCGGTGAGGACACTCATATCCTGCTCAATGTCCTCAGCCCAGCTCATGACCGCCCCCGACTCATGACTTACGTCCGCGTTCTGCACGTCCGCCTCCTTGCCTCCACGCAGTTGAAGTTGGCGAACACCACCCGCTGCCCCCTGCCGAAAGACCAGCTCAGCCGCAGCGAATGACATCACTGTGATTACACCCTTGTGATGCGCTCCGGTCAAGCCGAGTCCCATGGTTGGGGGATAGCGATCGGTCAGCGCGCAAGCTGACACGCCGAGCGGCGTCCTACCACTCCGGGAACTCTTCAGCGCGCGCGGGGCAGCTTTCCGAGCAACGCGGCTTACCACGGCACGTCACCTTGATCTCGCCCACGACCTGCGGTAAATGGCCATCCGCCGCTCGTCCGGCCGCCCCGGCTACCGGCCGATGGCGAACGGCTCCGACCGTACATCTCGCCAGGAGCGGACGGTTCGCCACCGGCGCGGCCGGGGTGCCGGTCCTGCCATTGGCCCGAACCGACCCCCTCGAACGAGTGACGGCAGGGCGAATGCGCCAGACTGTGAGGCGTGCAGAGATCAGTAGTGCGCCCGAGTCCGATCTTCCTCGGCATCCTGGCCGTGACCATCGCAGGCGGCGCCCTGGCGGCGTTCTTCCCGCCGCTCGACATCGTCGAGGAGGGCGGCCTGCTCTACCGGGTCTCCGACGAGCAGAGCCCCGTGGGCACGGCGGGGGTCCTGCTGCTGGTACTCGGCGGCTGGGCGCTGTCGCTCACGCTGCACGAGTTCGGCCACGCCATCGTCGCCTACCGCGGCGGCGACCACGAGGTCGCGGCCAAGGGCTACCTCACGATGGATGTGCGCCGCTACACCGACCCGGTGCTCTCCCTCGTGCTGCCGCTGCTGCTGCTCGCCATCGGCGGTATCCCGCTGCCCGGCGGGGCGGTATGGATCAACCAGTGGGCGCTGCGCTCCCGGGCGGTGGCGTCCCGGGTGTCGCTCGCGGGGCCGCTGTCGAACCTGGCGATCGGGGTAGTGCTGGCCATCGTGATCGCCCTGGTGCCCGGCATGCCGACCGGGCTCCTGTTCGGCCTCTCGCTGCTCGCGCTGCTGCAGATACTGGCGTTCGTGCTCAACATCTTGCCGGTGCCGGGGCTCGACGGGTACGGGGCGCTTGAGCCGTTTCTCTCGCCGCAGGCAAGGGAACTCGGCGCGAAGGCACGCCCGTGGGCGCCGCTGGCGCTGTTCGCCCTGCTGATCGCGTTCGAGCCGGTTCGGACGGTGTTCTTCGAAGTCTCGTTCTTCGCTTTCGAACTCGTCGGCGGCCACCCTGACGCGGCGAGTGTCGGGTTCAGTATCTTCCAGTTCTGGAGGTGACACCCAGGCGCGCGAACCAGGTGGTCGCGCGCTTGGCCACCCGTTTGAGCGCGGATCGCTCACCGAGATAGTCGGCGAACATGCCGACGACGGGAAGTACCCCGAGCATGCGGTGCCAGATCCGGCCCCTCGGCCGCTTCTCCAGCTCATCGGTGATCGCCAGCAGCGAGCGGCCCAGCCGCCAGAGCGTCACCGCGAAGGCCTTGATCGAGATCTTGCTACCCTCGGACTCTTTCAGCTCGGCGGTCAACTCCTCCGTGCGCGCGTCCTCGCCCTGCGCGTCATGCTCCGGGTACTCCCCCGCGGCGAGGCTCGGCGCGACGTCGCGGCCGAAGAGCACCCACGCCAGCAACCTGACCCGTTCCGGGTGACCGGTCACGCCGTGTTCGCCCGCGATCGCACATAACAGCAGGCCCTGCGACGCCGCTCCCAGCGCATCCTGCACGGGCAGGCGGTCAGCGAGGGCGCCGCCCAGGCCGGGAATCGAGGTGAGTAACGCGGTCAACCTGCCGACGCGGTTGATCCACCACTTGGTGCGTTCCTCGGGGTTCATAGTCCCCCACGCCCCGGTGCCCGGAACCTTGACCGTGCTGAGCCCGTTGAGAAGCCGCCTGCGCACCGTCTGCGGGGTGCCTGCGAGTTCGGTTATGGTCTCGCCTCGCTCGGCGGCCGCGGTGGCCTTGGCCCGCAGGCCGAGCGGGTCCGACTCGCGCAGCGCGTCGAGTACCGGCGCGGTCGCGCGCACGAACGGCCGCAGCACCGCGACCACTTGCCGATCGGAGATGACCTCTGCCACCGGGACCTCCTCTGCGTCCAAGGCGATTCTGCGCCCGAAACCCGATCACGTCGAACGCGCGACACGGCCGACGCAATCGAACGGGCCACCGGGGTCCGGCTGGGCAAACGCCAAGCCGAGGCACTCGCCGCGGCCGCTGCGACCGACTTCGCCAGCTTCTACGATCAACGCAGACCACCAGCAGCAGGTGCCGGCGGCGATGTGCTCGCCCTCTCCCGACGCGGCCCGGACCCACCCAAACGCACCGGTGCCGACACCCGCGCCACCTACCTGATCAACAAGGCCGCCTACCTCGACTACCCGAAGGCGCTCGATGCCGGCAGGCCCATCGCCACCGGCGTCATCGAAGGCGCCTGCCGCCACCTCGTCAAGGACCGGATGAACATCACCGGAGCCCGCTGGGGACTACAAGGAGCCGAAACCATCCTCAAACTACGAGCCCTACCCAGCAACGGCGACTTCAACGAGTACATGCGCCACCACCTCACACAGGAACGACGGCGCGTCCACGAACCCCGCTACCTCAACAAGAGCATCCCACAGGCCGCATGACGTCCCGCCAAAAGAGCCGCACCCTTCTCATTTGCCCAGGCCGTGATCGCCGACTCCCAACGTAGAACATGAATACCGCTCACGAAAACACTGGATCTTGGGAGCAAGATGGGAGCAGCGGTGCGTTCACAACCGCGCTCAAACACACTCAACAGCGGGCAACTGCACGCAGCAAGATCACCGTGACCTGCGCGTTCGGCGTTTCCGCAGGTCACGGCGTTATGCCAGCCCACGCTGGCAGTGTGGGGAGCAGCAAAGTACCGCAGTAGTTGGTCATTCGAGGCTCTCCCCCAGCTTCTTCAGGCCGACGCGCGTGGCCTTGTCGGCGACTCGCCGATCTAGGGTCGTACGCACCTGCGCACGTCACCTGTTGCATACCGTCCGCGACGAATCCGCTGCGGCTGCAGCGATCCCATGACATGATCTCGTGGCCACGGGTGGCGGGAGGAGGCGACACAGATGGGGACCTCCCATGAGGTGCAGATCAAGGCGTTGCGTGAGGCGGCGCGCGCTGCCGGATCGGCCGCTGACCAGGTTTCGAAGATCGATCTCGCCGCCGCGGTCGCCGCCGCGGGAGAGGGCATGCCGGGATCGCGGAGTGCGTCGTCGCTGAGCAATATTGCCAGCCGGTGGAGCGATGATGTGTCTCGGTGGGTGTCCCAGGCGAACGGCTACGCGCAGGCACTCACCACTGCCGCCGACCGCTACGCCGCCGACGAGGCAGCGGCCGAGCAGGACTTCGACCGGTTCGGCGACGACATGCGGGAACCGCGCTAGATGGCTGGCTTCTACGGTCAGGTGCGGGACTGGAAGTCCGGACCGCTGGACGATGCGGAAGGCGAGCTGAAGAACTTGTCGGAGCGGCTGCTGTCGCTGTCGGACGAGTTCTCCCAGATGGGCGCTCCCGCCGGCTGGGTGGGCACGGCCGCCGAAGCCGCGACCAACAAGCGCGTCGCGGTGACCGAGGGCATGGAGCAGATCGTCGCCAGTGTCGCCGCGGCCAGGAAAGCACTGATGGGCGCGTCCGACGGCATCCTCGGCCTCAGCCACGGCATCAAGGAGGCCGACAACCTCGCGCGGGCGCACGGATTCTCCATCGGCGACGACGGCACGGTCCGCGACGTGAATCCGCCACAGGATGTCCCCGAGGACCAACGCGACGACATCCGGCGGGAACGGGAACGCATCCAGGCCGAACTCCTCGATCGGGTCGAGCAGAACCTGCGCCGAGCACACGACATCGATGACGACTTGGCCCGCGTGCTCGGCACGCTCGTCTGCGTCGGGGCGGATACCTCGGAGGTGACCGGCCTGGCCGCGGCGGCCGCACTCGGTGAGGACATGGGGGCGTCCTCGCTGCTGGAGCCCCCGACGGGCAACGGCACACCCGGAGACAATGCGGCGTGGTGGGACAGCTTGTCGCCCGATGAGCAGCGCTTCGTCATCGAGAACCACCCGGGCTGGATCGGCAACCGCGACGGGATCCCGTTCACCGCCCGCGACGAGGCCAACCAGGCCCGGCTGGAGACCGAGAAGGACAAACTGCTAGCCGAGGCCGCACGGATCCGGGCCGAATTGGACGACAACCTCTTCGGCGGCTTGTTCACCAACGCCGACGCCCGGCTGGAACAGGTCGAAGAACACCTCGCCGCCATCGACACCATCGAAAAGACGCTGGCGGAGCCCGGTGAGCGGCAACTCCTCCTGCTCGACTTCTCCAACCCGCGCGCGGAGGCAGCGATCGCCAACGGCAACGTCGACACCGCCGACCACGTCGCCGTGTTCACCCCCGGGCTGACCTCCAACGTGCCGGACAGCATGGGAAGCTACGACAACGACATGGACTATTTGAATCAGCGCTCCGTGGATGAGCTGGACAAGTATGGCGACGGCGGCTCGGTGGCGACGGTGACCTGGATCGGCTACCAGGCGCCTCAGTTGAGCGCGGGAAGCCTGCTGTCCAGCGAGTCGGTGGTGTTCGACGACGCCGCGAAAGCGGGCGGCGCGAAGTTGACCTCGTTCCTGCAGGGCATCGACACCGCCCGCGACACCGACGCACACCTGACCGCGCTGGGCCACTCCTACGGATCCACCACGACGGGGTTTGCCCTGCAGCAGAACACGGGGGTGGACGAGGCGGTGTTCTTCGGCTCGCCGGGTATCGGTACCGGCGACCTCGATGACATCCAAGTGCCGGACGGGCACGCCACCTATATCGAGGCGAAGAACGACGCGGTGGGTGACTTCGGGCACTTCGGCATCGATCCGAGCCATATGGACGGCATGGGTCACGCATCGTCGTCGGAGGCGCGGCATCCCGATGACGGACGCCTGCTGAGCGAGGTCACCGGACACACCTCGTACCTCAATGATGGGAGCACCAGCCAGTACAACATGAGCGTCATCGTCGGTGGGATGGATCGCGTGGTCGAAGGCGCGAACCGGGGCATCGGCGATGTCGGTTCGTGGCCGATTCCGGGGACCTACTGATGCGCACACGACTGATCGCAACCCTGCTCATGGCCATGGCACTGCTGGTGTCGGGGTGTGAGACCGAGGCGTCGAAGGATAAGAGGATGAACGAGTACTTTGCCGAGTTGCTGAAGCGCCCAGATCTCGAGTCGATGCAGGACGCATATCTGGCACTGCTGGAGCGGATCCGCGGCCGGCTGATGTCCGATGTCGGCATCGAACCGTTTATTCCGGATGAGAACAGGCCGATCAGCGGCTCAGCCTGTCCCGGCGACCTGTCGCACGTGGACGGAGCAGAAGTCCGTCGTTACCGATCAGGACGATCACCGGGGAACATCTCCGACGCCGACTGGCCGCGGGCACTGCGGGTGGTGCAGGACGTGGCCGGCGAGGAAGGGTTCACCGAGACCAAAGTCGTGGTGGAACGACCCGGCGACCACGAGGTGGCGATCTACGACCGGTACGGCGCGGAGATCATCTTCGGTACGGCGAGGAACACCATCCTGAGCATGAGCACCGGCTGCCACCTCACCCGAGAGGGGCACGAGCGCGGCAGGCCGGCGGAGAAACCCACCTACTGACACCTGCCCGGCCTGAATTGCCGGGTCTCGTTGCTCGGCGTGTGGATCTTGGCGTGACGCCAGGTCGGCTCGATCACCGTGCGCTAAGGTGCGGGCGGACTGACGCGGAGGGGGATTTCATGCAGTTCGGCCTGTCGCTGGTCGCGGCCAGCATCCTGCTCGACGACCTGGAGTGTTACGCGCCAGAGCCGTTCCACGTGCCGCACCCGGCCTGCGACGACGAGGGACTCGTGCGCGTGCGCCGGCCTCGTGAGCACCGCTAGGCCGTTGGCACGGTGAGCTGTATAGATTCTTCCTAATAATCTAGAAGAATGATATGGCTCTGAGTATCAAGCATCCTGAGGCCGACCGGCTGGCGCGAGAATTGGCGGCACGGACCGGGGAGACCCTGACCGAGGCCGTCGTCATCGCGCTGCGCGAGCGGCTGGCGCGTCAGGCCGGGCGCACCCGAGTCGTTCCGTTGCGCGAAGAACTCGCCGCGATTCGTCGCCGGTGTGCGTCCTTGCCGGTGCTCGATGAGCGGACACCCGAGGAGATCCTCGGATACGACGAGCACGGACTGCCTGCCTGATGGTGATCGACACGTCGGCCGTGGTCGCGATGCTGAGTGACGAACCGGAGGCGGAACAGTTCGAGGCTGCGGTGGAGGCCGATCCCGCCTTGTTGATGTCGACAGCCTCGTACCTGGAGACCGCCATCGTGATCGAAAGCCGGTTCGGCGAGCCTGGCGGGCGGGAGCTGGACCTGTGGCTGCATCGCGCGGCCGTCGATCTGGTGGCGGTGCACGCCGAGCAGGCGCATGCCGCACGGGTCGCCTACCGGCACTACGGCAAGGGCAGGCACCCAGCAGGCTTGACCTACGGTGACTGCTTCGCCTACGCGCTTGCCAAGATCAGCGGCGAACCGTTGTTGTTCAAGGAGTCTTATTCATAAGTCGGGCCATTCACCACGGACTCCTCACCTCGATCTCGCGTCTCACCTGTAGTCGTTCGGCGCGAGCCACCCTCCGGGCGGCCCCCACCGAACGACTTGTGAATAGCCCTTAAGGGCGCCGACTTCCCGAAGACCGACATCGTCGCCGTGGCGCTCACCGAACCCGAAACCGACGAGCGTGGTTGATGCACCGTGCGCCCTCGTCGAACAGCTCGGCATGAGCCCCGGGTGGCAGCCGTGCCGCGCGCGTTGGGGTGACCGACCGGACCCGCACACCATCGTCCAGCCAGAGATCCCTGGACACCCGCCTACGCGACCTGGCCCGCTCTCGCGCAGTGCCCGAACGACGTGGCAGAAGGACTGACCGGCATCGTCGTGCTCGGGCAACTACTCGCGCGCACCGAGATTGAAGCGCAACCCAAGCCAAGAGCAGTGGAAATCAACGGCAGGTCAGGCAGACCGTGCCACAACGGGTGAGCAGGGCGGAAGCGTCACATCAAAGGAGCCGCACCCGAATCATTTGGCGAGTGCCAGCTCCCGCCCGAGCACCAGTGACGACGGCAATGCTCCGGCGGCCAGCAGGGCGATGCCACGCCAGTCCGCCGGCAGAACATGATCACCTCCTGGGCCGGAGAAGCCGAGCACCATGACCGTCAGTAGCCACAGGACCAGCGGCAAGGCCGCGAAACCGGCGTGCCCGCCCATCCTGCGGGCCAATCGCGCCGTCTGGGAGACCAGCCACGGTGTGGTCACCGCCGCGACCAGCAGGCTGAACGGCGCCGGTACCGCACCGAGGTCAGGCAGCAACAGGCCGTCGAACCGCAGCGGCAGGAAGAACAGCTCCAGCATGCCCAACACCACGGAGTTAACGAGGAAGAGCGTCATCAGGACGCCGTCGAGGACAACGTCGCCGTCAGGTTCGGTCACGAGATTCCCCCGAACAGGTCACGCTCACAGCCGGCGACGGGCCCGTGGACCAGTTCGAAGTACTCCGCGTCGGGCTGCGGCTGCGCGATCCCGTTGGACAACGCGAAGCAGGCCGGTGGCCCGGCCGACACGCTGATCTGCGTCGCGTGGGCCCGCAACGCGGCGAACTTTCGCTCCCGCTGCGCGCCGATGTCGATCGTGGTGGTGACCCGCGAGTCCGGCACGGTCGGCAGCTCGCCCGGCGCCGGAACCCGGAACGGAATCCCGGCATGCGCCGCCCGCAGCTCGTCAAGGCCCCCGCGCACCGCGCTCTCGGGCGCGATGGTGTGAAACAACCGGACCACCGAGCGCGCTTGCGGCGCGGCGGCCATGGTGATCTCGTGCGCCCGGATGTGATCGGGGTGCCCGTACCCGCCGAATGCGTCGTAGCTGACCACGACCTGCGGCTTGAGCTCGTCGATCAACTCCGCAAGCTGGGCGGTTTGCTTCTCGAGATCGCCACGCACGAAGGCTCGAGGATGCTCGGCGGACCCCGTTCCCACCATGCCGGAGTCCCGCCAGCGCCCGATTCCGCCGAGGTAGCGATGCTCGCTCACGCCGAGCAGCGCGCAGACCGTGGCGAGTTCGCCCGAGCGGTAGCCGCCGAGCTGGTCGGCCGCCCACCCGCCGAGCTGATCGAGCTCCGGTGGAATGATCTCGCCTTCCTCGCCCAGTGTGCACGTCACCAAGAACACCTCGGCACCATCGGCGCGGTAGCGCGCGATGGTGCCGCCGGTGGTGATCGTCTCGTCGTCCGGATGCGCGTGAACGAGCAGCAGGCGGCGCCCGTCAAGCATCCGACGTGCCAGCATCCGTGAGCCAGGATGTGCCGGTGATGCGCTCGTAGGCCTCGACGTAGCGCTGCCGGGTCGCGCGCACGATCTCATCGGGGATTTCGGGGCCGGGCGGGGTCTTGTCCCAGCCGGTGCTCACCGACCAGTCGCGAACGAACTGCTTGTCGAAGGACGGCTGCGGCCCGCCCGGCCGCCACTGGTCCGCGGGCCAGAAGCGCGAGGAGTCGGAGGTCAAGACCTCGTCGCCCAGCATGATCGCGCCGTCATAGTCGAGGCCGAACTCGAACTTGGTGTCCGCGATGATCACGCCCGTCTCGGCGGCGTGCCCGGCGCCTCGCGTGTAGATCTCGATGGACAACTCCCGCAGGCGATCCGCGGTGTCCTCGCCGATCTCGTTCACGACGTCGTCGAAGGTGATGAATTCGTCATGGCCCTCCGACGCCTTCGTCGTCGGCGTGAAGATGGGCTCCGGCAGCCGATCACCCTCGACGAGCCCGTCCGGCAGCGCGACGCCGGAGATCGCGCCATCGCGCTGGTACTCCCGCAACCCGAGGCCAGCGAGGTGACCTCGGACGATGCACTCGACGGGCAGCATCTTGAGCGGCTTGCAACGGATGGCGCGCCTGCCGAACTCCGCGGGTACGTCGGTAGCGGACAAGAGGTGATTCGGCACGACGTCGGCCATCCGCTCGAACCACCACACCGAGAGCTGCGTCAGGAGCGCGCCCTTGTCCGGCACGGGCGTCGGCAACAAGACGTCGTAAACCGACACCCGATCGGACGCGACGAGCAAGAGGTCGCCACCGTCGGAGTACAGGTCGCGGACCTTTCCCTCGTGCACGTGCTGCATACGCACCAGACTAAGTGGTCGGTTTCGTAGGTCTCTCGGGGGTTGGTCGGGCGGTTCGTGGGGCGCGGACTCCAGCCGCGCGCGTTGTTCTTCTTGCTGGTGTCGGTCGATCCGCGCGAGCAGGTCGCGAAGGTCGTCTCGGTCGAACGAACTTACGAAACCGAACATTAGGATTTCCGGGCAGGCCGATCGCCACAACCCTGCTTGGTGGGCTAATGGCCGCTGGGCTGGTGAGATGTGCGCGTCGCGACCGAGTTGATCAGCCTCCCTCTCGACGTTGCCATCAGCACCGGACCAAACCGACAAAATTTGGTCACACGGGGAGGGAGGCTGATCAACTCGCTACTTCGTGGCGTGCACTACGTCGTACTCCTCCGCGAACAGGCACCTGCTGGGGTGCGGCGAGCCTGGCCGCGGTTCGAGCGCGGGCACTTCCTCGGCGCATACGTCCTGCGCCTTCCAGCACCTGGTGCGGAAGGAACATCCCGAAGGCGGGTTGTCGGGCGACGGCACGTCTCCCACCAGGGTGATCCGCTCCCGGCTCTCCCTGCCTTCCGGATTGGGCACCGGCACGGCCGAGAGCAACGCCTGGGTGTACGGGTGCGTCGGGCGCTCGTAGATCTCGACGTCGGTGCCCAGCTCCACGATCCGGCCCAGGTACATCACCGCGACGCGGTCGGCGATGTGCCTGACCACCGACAGATCGTGCGCGATGAAGATGTAGGACAGGTTGAACTCGTCCTGCAGGTTCTCGAGGAGATTGACCACCTGAGCCTGGATCGAGACGTCCAGCGCCGACACCGGCTCGTCGCAGACGATCACCTCCGGCCGCAGCGCCAGGCCGCGGGCGATGCCGATGCGCTGACGTTGCCCGCCGGAGAACTGGTGCGGGTAGCGGTTGATGTGCTGCGGATCCAGGCCGACGACTTGCAGCAGCTCCTGCACCTTCGTCCGGCGCGAGCGCTTGGGCGCCACCTCGGGGTGGATGTCGAACGGCTCCCCGACGATGTCGCCCACGGTCATCCGCGGGTTGAGCGATGAGTAGGGGTCCTGCATCACCATCTGGATGTTGCGCCGCATCGCTTTCAGGCCCTTGCCCCTCAGCTTCGCGATGTCCTGCCCTTTGAACAGGATCTGACCCGAGGTCGGCCGTTCGAGCGCCATGACGAGCTTCGCCAGCGTGGACTTACCGCAGCCGGACTCGCCGACAACGCCGAGCGTCTCGCCCTGGTGCAGCTCGAAGCTGATGCCGTCGACCGCCTTGGTCGCGCCGATCTGCCGTTTGAACACGATGCCGTGGGTGAGCGGGAAGTGCTTGGCCAGGTCCTTGACCTGCAAGATGGGTTCACCGGTCATTGATGACCTCCTCCCAGTAGTGGCAGGCACTGCGACGGTCGTCAGCGACCTGGTGCAGCGGCGGACTCTCGGTCACACAGCGGTCCTGCCGGTACCGGCATCGCGGGTGAAATGAGCATCCGCTGGGCAGGTTGAGCAGGTTCGGGGGAGACCCCTTCACGACGTGCAGCTCGTGGCCCTTCAGATCGACCCGCGGAATCGACTCCAGCAGACCTTTCGTGTAGGGGTGGGCGGGCGCGGAGTATGCCTCGTACACCTCGGCTTCCTCGACGATCCGGCCGCCGTACATCACCGCGATCTTGTCCGCGACGTCGGCGACAACGCCGAGATCGTGCGTAATCAGGATGAGCCCCATATTGCTCTCGCGCTGCAGTTCGGCGAGCAGATCCATGATCTGTGCCTGCACCGTGACATCGAGCGCGGTGGTGGGTTCGTCGGCGATCAGCACCCCGGGGTCCAGCGCGATCGCCATCGCGATCATGATGCGTTGCCGCATCCCGCCGGAAAACTGGTGCGGATAGTCGCCGAGTCGCTTTCGGGCAGCCGGAATGCCCACCCGGTCCATCAGCTCGATCGCTTTCTTCTTCGCCTCCCGCCGACTGGCACCGCGATGTTTGCGGAACATCTCACCGATCTGCCAGCCCACCGAGAAGACCGGGTTCAGCGCCGACAGGGCGTCCTGGAAGATCATCGCGATGCTCTCGCCGCGGATCGCCTGGCGTTGCTTCTTCGACATCTTCAGCAGGTCCTCACCGCGGAAGCGGATCGCGCCCCCGGTGACGAAGCCGGGCGGGGTGTCCAGGATGCCCATGATCGACTGCGCTGTCACGGACTTGCCCGACCCGGACTCGCCGAGCACGGCGAGGGTCTCCCCGGCGTCGACGCTGTACGTGACGCCGTTGACCGCGTGGGCCACACCGTCGCGGGTATGGAACTCGACGTGAAGGTCATCCACCTCGAGCAGCGGACCATCCGGAAGGATGAACGTCTTCTCCAAAACCGACCCGCTCTCGCCTATCGAATAAACCATGGAGTCCTCTATCGCAGCTTCGGGTCCAGGGCCTCGCGGACGGCGTCGCCGATCATCACGAAGGCCAGGACCGCGATGGTCAGGAACGCGGCGGGAAACAGCAGCGGATGCGCCGACTGCCGCAGCAGTGACTGGTGGTCGGCGATGGCGACGCCCCACGAGATGACCGGCGCGCGCAGCCCGATGCCGAGAAACGACAGGACCGCCTCGGCGCTGATGTACGCACCGATGCTGATCGTCGCCATCACGATGATCGGCGCCAGGGCGTTCGGCAGCAGGTGCCGGAAGATGACCCGGGCTGGTCCCGCGCCCAGCCCGCGCGCGGCCTGGACGTAGTCGCTATGGCGCACCGCTAGCACCGACGAGCGGGCGATGCGCGCGATCAGCGGCCAGCCGAGAAAGGCCATCACGAGGACGACGATGAACATGATCTGCGTGGCGCTGGCACCGGAACGCGGCCCGGCGAAGATCGACAGGATGATGATCGCGCCGAGCACGTACGGCAGCCCCAGGAAGATCTCGCCCATGCGAGAGAGCAGGGAGTCGATCCAGCCGCCGAAGTACCCGGCGAGGATGCCGATCAGCCCGCCGAAGAGCGTCGCGGCGATCACGGCGAGCACGCCGACCACGATAGATGGCCGCGCGCCGTAGATCGTCCTGGCGTACACGTCCCGGCCTTGCAGGTCGTAGCCGAACCATGCCTCGGCACTCGGGCGCTCCATGCTGCGCGAGAGATCGGCGAATTCGGGGTTGACCGATGTGAACAGACTGGGGAACGCGGCCATTACGACGAAGACGCCGACGATGGCGAAGGCGATCAAGAACAGCGGCCTCCGGACAAGGTCGTGCAGAGCGTCGCTCCAGAGGCCGCGGGCCGCGCCCGCGGCCTCTGCGACAGGTTCGGCGGCACCCTGCGGCCGGGTGGCCATGCCGCCGGTGGTTACGGGGTCACTCATAGCGGATCCTCGGGTCAAGCACGGCGTAGAAAAGGTCGACGATCAGGTTCGAGAAGATGTAGATGACTACGAGCAAAGTGGCGAGGGGCACAACGATCGTCGCGTCATGCCTGCCGATCGCCCGGAAGATCGTCAACCCGATTCCGTTGATGTTGAAGATGCCCTCGGTGACGATCGCACCCGCCATCAGGTTGCCGAGGTCCAGGCCAAGGAACGTCACCACCGGGATCATCGAATTGCGCAGCAGGTGCACACCGACAACCCGCTTGTTCTCCAGGCCCTTCGCAACCGCTGTGCGCACGTAGTCTGCCCGGCTGTTCTCAGCGATGTTCGCGCGCATCAGCCGCGCGATGTAGGCCATCGATGTGGTCGCGAGGACGAAGCCGGGCACGATCAGCTCGCTCCACCTGACTTCGGTCGACACCGTCGGGCTGATCCAGCCGAGCTCGCTCCAGAAGATCCACTTCATGGCGAAGCCCACCACGACAATGGGCAGCCCCATCAGGAACAGCGTGGAGACGAGCACGAGGTTGTCGATGAAACCACCGCGCTTGAGCCCGGTGAGCACGCCGGCCGTGATGCCGATGACCCCTTCGATGGCCAGCGCGACCAGCGCGAGCTTGAGCGTGTTCGGGTAGGAGTTCTCGATCAGCGTGATGACGGGCACCTGGTTGAAGGTGACCCCGAAGTCACCCTGCACCGCATTCTTCAGCCACGTCAGATACTGGATGTAGAAGGGTTGGTCGAGTCCGAACTGCTCGGTCATCCGCGCGATGAAGGCTTCCGAGCAGGGCCGCTCACCGCACCGGCCCGCGAACGGGTCGGCCGGCAACTGCCAGACCATGAAGTGAATCAGGAACGTGGTGCCGATCAGCACCGGCATGAGCTGCAGCAGGCGGCGCAGAGTGTAGCGGCCCACCGGCATCCTCCCAACTGCGACGCGGAGAGTCTCGCGTCAGATCATTATTTTCGCCGGCGTGGACGGGGTCTCCGTCTGGCGCCGGCCGGTGACAAAACGCCAGGCAGCGAGGTCGTGGCAGGGATCGGGGCCGGTACCTCGCGGAACCGGCCCCGATCCCTTTCAGTCGAACTCAACCACAGTCGGCACTACTTGACGGTCGGAACTACTTGACGGAGATCGAGTACAGGTCCAGCGTCCCGAACGGGGTCACTTTGACATTCTCGACCTTCTCGGAGTGCCCGGCCGCCAGGCCGTAGTACCACATCGGGATGTTGGGCATGTCGTCCGCCAGCAGCTTCTCGGCATCCTGGTAGAGCTTGGTCGCTTCCTCGGTCGAGTCCGCGGCATCTGCCTCATTGAGCTTATCGTCAACCGCTTTGTTGGAGTACAGGCCGTCATTCGATGCCGCACCCGTCTTCACCAGCGGGTTGAGGAAGTTCTCGATGTGCGGGAAGTCCATCTGCCAGCCGGTCCGGAAGAACCCGTCGATCTTGCGGTCATTGACGTCGGCCCGCAGCTCCGCGAACGTCGGGTACGGCTTGGCGACCAACTTGAACTCGCCCTCGAACACCTGACTCACCTGGTTGGCGAAAGCCTCGGACCACGGCTTGTGGTCACCATCGGCGTTGTAGTACGTCGCGAGTTCCTTCGGAACCTTGAATCCCTTGGACTTCGCCTCTTCCAGCATATCCTTGGCCTTGTCCGGATCGTAGGTGCACCACTCGCCGCACGCGTCCTCCTGGTAGCCGTCGACGACCGGTGACACCCATCCCGTTGCCGGGGTGTAGGTGCCGTGGAAGATCTTGTCGGTGATCTGCTCGCGATTGACCGCCAGCGAGACGGCCTTGTTGAATTCGCTGTAGCCAGGGCCCTTGAACTTCGGTGCCAGCGTCACGGTCTGGATGATGCCGACTTCCCGCTCGATTGCGCGGTCGGCAAGGTCGTCCTTCCACTTCTCGCCCGCGAGCGCTGCCGTCGGGATTTGATCGTGGAAGTCGAGGTTGCCTGCCAGCAGGTCGTCGTAGGCGGCGTCCATGTCCTGGTAGTGCTTGAAGGTCACCTTGTCAACGTTCGGCTTCTGCTCGCCAACATAGTCGGCGAACTTGCTGGTGACGATCTCCTGGTTGTCCGCCCAGCTGTCGAACTTGAAGGCGCCGTTGCCGACCGGTTTGCGGCCGAACGCATCTGGGTCATCGAAGAACGAGTCCGGCAGCGGTGAAAAGACCGTGTAGCCGAGCTTCGCCGGGAGCACACTGAACGGCGCCTCGGTCTCGATGGTGAACGTGTAGTCGTCGACGACCTTAAGGCCCGCAAGCTCCTTGGCCTTGGTCTCGCCGTCCTTGCAGCCCGCTTCCGGGTCCTCGCACTGGGTGTCGGCGAAGCCCTTGACCTGCTCGAACCACCAGCCGTTCTGCAGGCCGTTCGGGCCGTAGGCGGTGTAGTTCCAGGCGTCGACGAAGTTCTTCGCCTTGACGTCGGTGCCGTCGTGGAACTTCCAGCCCTCCTTCACCTTGACCGTGAAGGTCTTGTTGTCCTCGGTCTCGATGGACTCCGCCATCGCGTTACGGGCTTCGGCGGTCTCGGCGTCGTACTCGACAAGCCCGGTGAACAGCGCGTCGACGACATCGCCACCGCAGGTCTCGTTCGTGTCACCGGGCACCAGCGGGTTCTCCGGCTGACATCCCCGGTTGACGATCTCCCCGCCGCTCTTGGCCCCAGCCTCGTCGGCGTCATCGCCGCCGTCGCCACCGGAGCAGGCGCTCAACAACAGCGCGGAACCCGCAAGCAATGCAGCTGCGGAGACTGTTCTGGATCTCCTCATTCGACTGTGCCCTCCTAAGCACTGGGCCTGGAGCCCTGGTGACTCCGGTATAGATCGCCGGAGCTTATGACACGCCACTCAGATTCGAATGGCGAACTGCCGATGAACGTTAAGAAGGAGTACACCCGCCGTCACCACTTGCAGGGTGATCGTGACCAAAGGGTGACGTGCCCATTCGTGCCAGTGGCGAGGATGCTCATCTTCACGGCTTCTCCCAGTTCAACCCGCTATCACAATGGCCGCGCGAGAGGATACCGGCGAAACCTGGCCGGCGCCTCTTCGATACCATCACCCGCCCGTGACGGATCTCCGGCCCGTGCAATATTCGCGTCCGCAGTACTTCATGTCTTTCTGACAAACGGGTAATACCGGACTAATCGCGCAGATTCCGGCGCCGTATTCGAGCGTGGCGCGTCGGCACTTTCTGCCAGCGTCTGCTCAGCCCGTCCGGACCCAGTTGACAGCCGACGAGAAGGGGCCGGCGAGCGCGGGGCCGGCGGACACTCCGGCGACGTCGGGGGTCAGCGCCAGGGTGTCGGCGAGCTGGAACAGCGGGATGGTGACGTTCGCCCGCCATAGCCGTGGCTCGGCCTCGTCAACGGTGTCGGAAAGCTGCCGGTCACCGGTCACCGTCGCGTCGATGATCCGCTGCACGCGCTCGTCGCAGAATCCGGCGACGTTGCCCGGGGTCATGGCCGAATCCGACGACTCGGGCTCCCTCGCCGCGCGGCACCCGAACCGCGAAGCGAAGGTCGCGGCGTCATCGGCGCCGACCGGCCGCGGTGCCACCGCGATGTCGATGCCGTCGCCGCCCGCCACCGGCTCGGTGTCCGGATCGGCCGGATCGGTCGCGAACAGCTCCCTCGGGTCGGGCGTCTCCGCACGCGCTTGGATACCGGCCCCGGCGAGCTGGTCGGTCAGCTCGTTCGCGATCGCCGCGTACGGTTCGCGCTCGCCCGGGGAGGCGACGGTCAGGCTCAGCGGCTCGCCGCCGGATGTCCGCCAGCGACCCGCGGACTTGCGGTAGCCGGCCTTTGTCAGGAGCCGCTCGGCTCGCTGCGGGTGCGGCGATGCCGCCACGGCGGGGATCGTCGACCGGTAGGCGTCCTCGGTAGGCGCAGCCAGCTGCGCGTGGGCGCGAAGCTTCGCCGAAGGGCCGCCCTCGACGCCGGCGGCGATGAGCTCGCCGCGATCGAGCAACGCGGCGATTCCCGCGCGAGCATCGTCGTCGGCGAGCACTTCGCCGGTCGGGCGCAACTGCAGTTCGGCAACCTCCGGCCGGGCGACAGTGTGCAGCTCGACACGGTCACCGAGCTGCCGCAATGCCTCGAGGCCGGCGGCATCCGTCCTGCTGAGCGCGAACTGGTTGTTGCCGTTGCGCAGCGCCGCGGCTATGCCCTGCTGATCGGACCGGCGGAGTACCAGCTGATCAACCGCGGCGGGCTTCTCCCAGTACCGTTCGTTGCGTTCGAGCAGGATCTCGCCTCGCGCGGTGTCGATCGACTTGATCGCGAACGGCCCGCCGTAGGCGGGAAAGCTGCTCCTCAGTGCGGCCTGCCAGCCGCCGGGCACATCCTTGAGCAGGTGCGCGGGCAGCAGGTGCGAAAACAGGTGCCGCCAGCCCTGATACCGCTCGGTGAAGGTCACCTCGACGCGCTTCCCGCCGCCGCGTGAGGCCACCTCGTCGATCAACCGGTAGCCCGCCGGCGCCACCGTGCCCGGCTCCGAGCGCATCACCTCGGCCAGGTAGATGAAGTCTTCCGCCGCGATCGGGGCACCGTCGGACCACGAGGCGTCCGGCCGGATGGTGTACGCGACCGTGAAGGGGTCGTTCGAGACCACGCGCGCCGAACGCATCAGGGTTTTGTCGAGCTCCGGCTCGCCGTCGTCATCGGGGCGGAACACCGAGGGGAGCAAGAGCTGCGCCAGCGCCTGCGTCACGGGTGAGATGTCGGCGACGGCGTGCGGGTTGTAGCCCCCGCTGAGCTCGTCGACGCCGACCACGATCTGGCTCAGGTCTTGCTCGGTCGGCGTCACCTTCGTCGTGGTGGTCGGGCTAGGTGGCGGGGGCGTGCTCGTGCAACTGGCCAGGAGCGGCACCAGCACGCACGCGGCGGCCAGTGCCTTCCCCATTCCGCTGCGCATCACGACGCAGGCACCTCCCTGTCAGTGCCCGAATGCTGCCAGAGCCGAACAGGCTACGCCTGGAGAATTCGGCCACTTTGCGCTACGTCACACCGCAGCGTCTCGCGCCTTCGACCGGGACCGCGCCTTGGCGCGCCCGTTCGCATCCAACGTCACCTTACGCACGCGCAAGGCGGAGGGGCCCACCTCCACACATTCGTCGACCGAGCAGAACTCGAGCGCCTCTTCGAGGCCGAGCTTGCGGGGCCGGGCGAGACGCTCGAGCTCGTCGCCGGTGGCGGAGCGCATGTTCGTGAGCTTCTTCTCCTTGGTGATGTTGATGTCGAGGTCCTCAGCGCGCGGGTTCTCCCCCACCACCATGCCCTCGTACACCTCGGCGCCCGGCTCGACGAAGAACGTGCCACGGTCGGCGAGCTGGATCATCGCGTAGGAGGTGATGGGCCCGGACCGGTCGGCGACGAGCGAACCGCTGTGCCGGGTCCGGATCTCGCCCGCCCACGGGAAATAACCCTCGAAGACGTGGTTGGCGATGCCGGTGCCGCGGGTCTCGGTGAGGAAGTCGGTGCGGAAACCGATCAAGCCCCGTGACGG
Source organism: Actinophytocola sp. (assembly GCA_009379975.1). Taxonomy (GTDB): domain Bacteria; phylum Actinomycetota; class Actinomycetes; order Mycobacteriales; family Pseudonocardiaceae; genus WHSS01. The sequence goes on along the minus strand of WHSS01000039.1, from coordinate 4,563 downwards.
CAGCACGTACTCCAGTTTGAGCCTGCCACTGCCGTGGCCGTCCATATGCTCCATGCGACCCTTGCGGGAGGCCAGCAGCTGCGTGATGGAGCCAAGGTGCTCCTCGGGGGTGTCGATGGTCAGCCGCTCGAACGGCTCGTGCAGCTTGCCGTCGATGGTCCTGGTGACCACCTGCGGCTTGCCGACGGTCAGCTCGAAGCCTTCGCGGCGCATCTGTTCGACCAGGATGGCGAGGGCCAGCTCACCACGGCCCTGCACCTCCCAGGTGTCCGGGCGCTCGGTCGGCAGCACCTTGATGCTCACGTTACCGATCAGCTCCTGATCGAGCCGGGCCTTGACCAGTCGAGCGGTCACCTTGTCCCCGCCGTTGCGCCCGGCGAGCGGCGAGGTGTTGACGCCGATGGTCATCGAGATCGCCGGCTCGTCAACGGTGATCCTTGGCAGGGCCTCCGGGTTGTCGACGTCGGCGAGAGTGTCCCCGATGGTGATGTCCGGGATGCCCGCGATGGCCACCAGATCGCCCGCGGCGGCCTGCTGGGCGGGCACCCGCGAGAGCGCCTCGGTGACCAGCAGCTCGGAGATCCGGACGTTCTGCACGGTGCCGTCTTCCCGCAACCAGGCCACCGTCTGCCCCTTGCGCAGCCTGCCGGCGTGGATGCGGATCAGGGCGATCCGGCCGAGGAAGCTGGACGCGTCCAGGTTGGTGACCAGTGCGCGCAGCGGCGCCTCTGCGTCGGCTTGCGGCGCGGGGACGTGCGCCAGCAGCGTGTCGAACAGCGGGTCGAGGTTGTCGCTGTCGGGTTGCCCGCCGTCAGCAGGCTGGTTCAGGCTCGCCCGGCCGTCGCGGGCGGCGGCGTAGATCACCGGCAGGTCGAGGATCGAGTCGTGATCGGCGTCGGGGATGTCGCCCGCGAGATCGAGCAGCAGATCGTGGGTTTCCTCGACGACCTCGGAGATCCGCGCGTCGGGCCGGTCGACCTTGTTCACCACCAGCAGCACGGGCAACTTCGCCTCGAGCGTCTTGCGCAGCACGAACCGGGTCTGCGGGAGCGGGCCCTCGCTGGCGTCGACCAGCAGCACCACGCCGTCGACCATGGCGAGCCCTCGCTCGACTTCGCCGCCGAAGTCCGCGTGGCCGGGGGTGTCGATGACGTTGATGGTCACCGGCCCGTGGAGGGTCTGCCTGCGGATGGCGGTGTTCTTCGCGAGGATCGTGATGCCCTTCTCGCGCTCGAGCTCGCCGGAGTCCATGATCCGGTCGACCGGCTCGGCGCGCTCGGCGAAGGCGCCGGTCTGCCGTAGCATCGCGTCGACGAGGGTGGTCTTACCGTGGTCGACGTGCGCCACGATGGCGACGTTGCGTAGATCAGTCCGAGTCGGCGCGACGGTGGCGCTTGCTGCGGGCACGAGTGGGCTCCTGGTGGCGCGGTGTTGGTGGGGACCACAGCGCGCCGGTTACGCGAAATGGCTGCGGGTGGCCTTCCTCAGGGTACCCGTACCCCCACTGTGACCGGCCGCACACCGTAGTTAAGGCTAGCCTTCCCTGACCTGGACGGGCCGGTGCGCGCGCCGGGACGAGCGGGACTGGAGCGCGGACGCGTGCGGCGCGGCTACTGCGCGACGAGCGTCTCGTTGATCCAGTTCAGCTCCTTCGCCGTCCTCGTCGCCGAGAACTCGATCACCTCGTAGTGCACGAGGTGCCGATAGGCGAACGGGTCGGTCGACAGGATGGCGTCGAGCTTCCCGCGGAGCATCTGGCGGGCGATGATGACGCCGCCGACGCGCGGTTCTCGGCGCCCCGACATCAGGAAATCGCCTGCCTCGTAATGCTTGGTGAGCCACTCGGCGTGGTCAGGCAGTACGAAGTCGATCTCCTCCAGCGGCGCGGTATAGGTGCTCAGGACGACGTACATACCATCTACGGTAGCCCGGCCGCGCCCTGGTGAAAGCTGTTCACCGCCTGGTCGGTGCAGTCAACCCGACGTCGCGATCAGCTCCCGCAACGCGGGCAGCAGCACCCTGTCCGCGGGCAGCCATGCCAGGTCGTCCAGCTCGGCGGCGGCGAGCCACCGCAGATCCTTGTGCTCGACGGCGACCGGTTCCCTCCCCCGCTCGACGAGTTCGGCGGCATACACCCGGAGCGACTTCCCGCCGGGCAGCGCGACATCCGTGCCGACCCGCTCACCGACCCGCACGGTGACCGCGAGCTCCTCGACGCACTCCCGGCGCAGGGCTTCGGCTTCCGACTCCCCCGCCTCGACGCGACCGCCCGGCAACTCCCAGTACCCGGCGAGATCGGCGGGGTAGGACCGTTGCGCGGCCAGCAGCCGCCCCGCTCGCACGATCGCCGCGCCGACGATGACATCGTCCTTCGCACCGGCATTCACACTGGCCGAGCCTACGGAGCGGGCGGTTCGTTATCGCGGCCTGCCCGCCAGATGACCTGGAACCGGGCGCCGCCGTCTGGCGATTCGCCGACCATCACCCGGCCTCCCCTGCGCCGCACCAGTTCGGCGACCAGCGCGAGCCCGAGGCCGGAGCCGCCCGACGCGCGGGCGCGGTCATCGGCGACCCGATAAAAGCGGTCGAACACCCGCTCCCGGTGCTCCGGCGCGACCCCCGGACCGTCGTCGTCCACCACCAGGCGAGCCGTTGAGCGCGAGGCGATGACGGACACCACGACCTGCGCGCGGGCGTACCGGCACGCGTTGCGCAACAGGTTGTCCAGGATGAGCTCGATCTCGGCATGCGCCGCCAGCGCCCAAACCTCGTTCGCCGCGGCATTGACCCGCACCGCCGGCACCTCCTCCGGCAGCCGCGCCACCGCCGCCTTCGCTTCGCTCACCAGCTCGACGGGTGTCGCGGGCGGGATCCGGCCCGCGTCCGACCTCGCCAGCACCAGCAGGCCGTCGAGCAGCGTGGACAGCCGCTCGGCTTCCGCGAGTACATCGGCCAGCACCTCCTGGCTGGTATCCGGATCGGGATTGGCGACCGCGACCTCCGACTGCACCCGGATGGACGCGACCGGAGAGCGCAGCTCGTGCGCGGCGTCGCCGGTGAAGCGCATCAGCCGGTCACGTGACTCCTGCTGCCGGTCGAGCAGCAGGTTGAACTCCGCCGCGAGCGACCGGAGCTCATCGGCGGCCTGCGGCACCGCGAGCCGTTCCGATTCGCCGAGCCGCCGCACCGACCGCCGCATCCTGCCCACCGGGCGCAACGCCGAACCGACCGCCAGCCAGATCACCCCGGCGGCGACCACCGCCACCAGCAACGCCACCAGCAGCAGCCACCTCGAACCGCCCTCGACCGCCGCGGCGAAGCCGACCAGGCCCGCCCCGACGGCGACCAGCCGCTGCGCGCCGTCGGGCGCGGTGACCACCGTCCCGTGCCAGCGCATCGGCGGATCACCGCCGGTACGCACCGCGACGCCCGCCTTCAGCGTGCGCACCGCAGTGGCGCTCAGCCCCGATGCGGGCTTACCGTCGACCGGGCTGCCCGCGGTGTCGAGCACGTGTACCCGAACGCCATCGGGCTCGGCGGGGACCCTGCCTTGCCGGACATCGGCGGCCGCGGTTGAAAGCGCGGCGGCCAACTCCGCGTCGGCCGACTCCGTCCACAGTGGCCCCAGCGTCCGGCCGCCGAGCAGCGCCAGCACCAACAGGCAGCCCAGCGTCACCACCGTGGCGAGCGTGGTGATCCGCGACCGCAACGACCGGCGCGCCCACCATCCTCGCGGATCACGCATGCGATCAGCTCCCGGCTTGGGCCACCTGGTAGCCGTGCCCCCGCACGGTCTGGACCAGGTCACCCCCGCCTACCGCGTCGAGCTTGCGCCGCAGGTAGCCGACGTAGACCTCGACCACGTTGCGGGTGGCCGCCTGCTCGTCACCCCACACCTCGGCGAGCAGTTCGTCCTTGGTCAGCACGGTCCCCGCCCGGCACGCCAGCGTCTCCAGCAGCGCGAACTCCCGCGGGCTGAGCGCCACCGGGACGTCATTGAACCGCACCGTACGCGCGGCCCGGTCCATCTCGAGCCCGCCGATGCGCACCGGCCCGCGCGCCGCGCCCGCGCCGGCACGCCGGAGCACCGCGCGCAGCTGAGCGAGCAGCACGACGAACGAGAAGGGCTTGACCAGGTAGCCGTCGGCGCCCAGGTCGAGGCCGTCCGCCTGGTCGATCTCGCCGTCCTTCGCGGAGACCAGCAGCACCGGCGTGCGCACCCCCTCCGCGCGCAACTGCTGCAGCACCCGGTAGCCGGACAAGCCCGGCAGCATGATGTCGAGCAGCAGCGCGTCGAACGAGCCGGTTCTGGCCAGCCGCAGGGCGCTCGGCCCGTCACCCGCCACCACGACGTCCATCCCCTCGGCGCGCAGGCCACGGTCGAGCGCCTTGCGCACGCCCGGTTCGTCATCGACTACAAGTACCCGAGGTTTCACGGTGCTCTCCTTGAGTGCCGGCCATCTCGACGCGGCATCGTCACCTCGACCATGCAACTCACGTCTTCGACCACTCGGGCAAACCTCCGGCCAACCCTCGCTGGGCCGAGTCGAGCTGTCAGCACGG
>WHSS01000174.1 GCA_009379975.1 Actinophytocola sp. | reverse complement strand
GCTGGCTGCTGTCCCGGTTACGGCCCGCGATGATGCGGCCCGCGGTGGCCGATGAGTCCGGCGACGAGCGGCCGCCACTGATCGCCGACGACGCGCTGCATCACGAGGCGCCGAGCTTGGCCAGGACGGGCAAGATCCTCGGGGTCGGCCTCACGTTGTGGTTCACCCCGGTCCTCGCGGTCGCGCTGCTCACCGGCGTTGGCAGCGTCTTCACCACCGAAGGGCTCTTCTTCTCCGGCACCGCCGTGGTGACTTTCGGCGGCGCCTACGCGGTGCTGGCCTTCGTCGCGCAGCGCGCGGTCGAGGTCTACGGGTGGCTGTCCGCGGGCGACATGGTGCGCGGCCTGTCCCTGGCGGAGACCACGCCGGGACCGCTCATCATGGTGCTGCAGTTCGTGGGGTTCCTCGGCGCTTATCACCACCCTGGCGAGCTCGAACCGTGGCTCGCCGGGGTCATCGGCGCGCTGCTCACCACCTGGGTGACGTTCGTGCCGTCGTTCATGCTGGTCTTCCTCGGTGCGCCGTCGATCGAACGGCTCCGCGGCAACCGCAGCCTGTCGGCGGCGCTGACGGCGATCACCGCCGCGGTCGTCGGGGTCATCGCCAATCTCGGGGTCTACTTCGCGTCCCACACACTCTTCGCCGAAGTCCGGTTGCTTGACGCCGGCCCGCTGATGCTGCGGCTGCCCGATGTGAGCACGGCTCGCCCGGTCGCGCTGGGTATCACGGTGCTCGCGATGGTCATGGTCTTCGCGTTGCGGTGGTCGGTGCCTCGCGTGCTGCTCGGCTGCGCCTCGCTGGGCCTCGCCGCGGGGATGCTGGGTCTACCGTTGGGCTAGGACGGTCCTGAACGGGGAATACCGCAGACACTCATGCGTTTGCATCTATATCTCCCGTCAACCTCAGAGGAGGCGAAATGCCCGCGGTAACCGTCGAAAACCCCTTGGTCCTGCCCCGCATCACCCGGCCCGGCCTGGCGGCCACTGACCGCGCGCCACGCACCATCGTGACCGCCACCAAGCAGATGGAAGGCGCGGGCTTCGAGGTCCGCAGGCCGTTTCCCAGCATGGACCTGCGTGATGCCGACCCGTTCATCCTGCTCGATCACCTCGGCGAGGTCGCCTACGAGCCCGAGGAGGCCAAGGGCGCGCCATGGCACCCGCACCGGGGCTTCGAAACCGTCACCTACCTGCTCGATGGGACCTTCGTGCACCACGACTCGCACGGCGGCGGTGGCACGATCAATGAGGGCGACACGCAGTGGATGACCGCGGGCAGCGGGGTACTGCACGATGAGTTGCCCGCCGAGGAGTTGGTGGCGAAGGGCGGCTGGTTCCACGGCGTGCAGCTCTGGGTGAACCTGCCGCGCGCCCAGAAGTGGGTCGATCCGCGCTATCAGGACCTGCGGGGCAGCGAGCTGACCATGCTGACCTCCGACGACGGCGGCGCGCTGGTCCGGCTCATCGCGGGCGAGCTTGCCGGGCACCGTGGTCCGGGCTGGACCTACACCCCCATCGCCTACGCGCATGCCTCGCTCAATCCCGGCGCGCAGCTGAACACCCCGTGGCCGAGCGAATTCACCGCGATGGTCTATGTCCTTTCCGGCGAGGGCACCGTCGGCGCCGAGCGACGGCCGCTCACCGAGGGACAGCTCGCGGTGCTGGGCCCGGGCGACTCGATCAGCGTCACGGCCGCGGACCGGCAGCACAACCGGACCGGCGCGCTGGAGGTCCTGCTGCTTGGCGGGAAGCCGATCAACGAACGCGTCGTGCAGTACGGTCCGTTTGTGATGAGCGACGAGCGGGAAATCCTGCAGGCGATCCAGGATTATCAGGCAGGCAAGATGGGCTCGGTACCCGCCGAACACGTCAGTGGCGGCCGACCAGGAGAATGACCGAAATGGGCGACGACGCAGGAAAAGTCCAGGTCGACCTGGCGCCGGAGTCTCGGCGCTACGAGATCCATGTCGATGACAAACCCGCCGGCTACGTCGGCTACCACCGCTACGGCGACGAGATCGCCTTTCTGCACACCGAGGTCAACAGCGACTTCGAGGGCATGGGCCTCGGCAGCAAGCTGGCACGGCACGTGCTCGACGACGCCGCCGAGCACGACATGAAGGTGCTGCCGTACTGCCCGTTCATCAGCGGATGGATCGGCAAGCACCCCGAGTACACCGAACTGGTGCCCGAGGAGCGGCGCCCCCAGTTCCACCTCTGAGCCCGCATCCTCGTGAGTGATAACACGTGCCATAGCGCGCATAATCACGCACGAGGGCGGCGGCCAGCACGGCTCCGGGCGGCCGGCACCCCACTGGCCGCCCGGAGCCGCTGCGGTTACGCCGGTATCGCCTGGCTTTCGGTCAAACGGCGGTGTGCCAGCGCCTCAGCGGCCTCCAACGGCGAGACGTTGTCATGACGCGCACTGTCCAGTACCGCCGCTACGCGGTCACCGATCGCCAGCACCTCCGGGCGGAGGCGGTCGTCATCCCAGCCCTGCATCGAGGCATAGATCTGCACCACGCCGCCCGAGTTGATCAGGAAGTCCGGCACGTTGAGGACACCCGCCTCGGCCAAGGCGGTCGCCGTCCGCCGGTCCGCGAGTTGATCGTTGGCGGCGCCTGCCAGCACGCGGCAACCGAGCGAACCCGCGGTCGTCGTGTCCACGACCTTGGCAACGGCGCATGGAGCGAACACGTCGCACTCCACGCCCATGATCCGGCCGGCCGCGACCGCTTCGCCACCGATCCGGGCGGCGACGAGTCGCGCCCGCGCCGGATCGACGTCGGCGACGATGACATGGGCGCCGTCCACGGCCAGCAATCGAGCGAGCTCGGCACCGACGTGTCCGGCACCCTGGATGGCCACTCGGACACCGTGCAGGTCCCTGCCCCCGAGGTGCGCGATCGCGGCGCGGATACCGGCGTGGACCCCAAGCGCGGTCCAGGGCGACGGGTCGCTCTCCGCGCAGGCAACCCGGGGAGCAACGGTCCCGACCACCGCGAGATCGGCCACCGAGGTACCCATGTCGACGCCCGGTATGTAACTACCGCCCAGCCGCGCGACGAACCGGCCGAACGCTCGCAGCACCTGGGCGCGATCCTGCGGGCGGAGCGCGTCGTCGGCCAGGATGACACTCTTGCCGCCGCCGAACGGCAGGCCCGCGGCCGCGTTCTTCAAGGTCATGCCCGCCGCCAACCGCTGGGCTTCGGTGATCGCCGCGAGTTCGCCGGGGTAGGCCTTCATTCGCACTCCGCCGACGGCCGGGCCGAGCCGGGTGTCGTCGACGGCGATGACCGCCCGCAAGCCGGTGTCTCGATCGTGACAACACACCAATTGCTCGCCGCGGAACAACTCGTTCATCAGAACTCCCTTGTGAGGTAGCTGGTTCATGCCCTTGTGGGGCCCGTGTTCGAAGGCGGCCCGGCGTGTCACCCGACCCTCTTCTATGACCATTGTGCTGCGTAACGGCCCGCGGGTGCGGGCGGATCGGCGAACGTGTTGCACTTGACGTTATTTCCGCTGTTGCGGCTCACGTGTGTATCGCATTTGATCGGGTAGTTCTCGGCACGCCGCGGGCCGATCGAGGCTAGCGTGCACGCATGCAATGTCGAGAGGTGATCTTCGTGCGCCATTTCGCGTCCTGGGCAGGGGCGGCCGCGGTGCTTACCGCATGCGCCGGGCCGGTGGCGGGGACCGGCGGCGCAACCGATGAACGCGGCGGAGCGCCTTGGCGATCTCCGCACGCTCGACTGGTGTGAATCGGTCGAGCCGGCGGCCTTCGGCGAGTTCGGCGAACCGCGGCCGATCACCCAAAACTCCCTCGACAGCTGCCGGATCACGGTCACCATCGGCGCCGAGAACGTGACGGTCAACGTCGGCAAGCTCAGTAAGGCCGACGAGCTGGCGATCGAGGACGAACTCGTCGCGCTGTCCGGTGACGCCCGCGTCGTTGAGACCACCCCGGCCTCGGGCAGCGGTTGCGGCACCGCGGTGGTGTTCGCCGACGGGATCGCGGCGCAATCTGTCGCGGTCCCACCGTCCGGCGACAGTAGGACGGCGGGCCAGGCTTGCGACATCGCAAGAACCGGCGCCGAGGCGATATTCGACGCCGTCGAATCAGGACAGATCGCGCACTGGGAACCGCCGGGGCCGTCGCTCGCCCGGCTACCGGCGTGCGGCATTCTCTCCGACGCGAAGGTCTCGCGGCTGCTGAACATCGAGGCGGGCTCCATGCGGTTGACGCCCGGCGAGCACCACTGCGAGTGGGGACCTGCGCGCGGGACGCCGCCGATGGCCGCCCTCGACTTCGAGGCCGCCGGCGAATCGGCGACGGGTGCGGGCGCTACCGGCAAGACCATCGGTGGCCGGTGGAGCATCGTCACCCCGACGACGACAGGCGACGTGGCGATCTGCTCGGTCACCACCGAGCACATCCCGTACGCCAACGGCACCGGTGGCGAGCATGAACGTGCGGCCATCCGCGTCATGCTGCGCATCGGCGAGGTGACGATGGACGCCAACCGCATGCAGAACAGCGAAGAAGGTAAGCCCGATGAGGGCGAAGGCGAGCAGGCCTGCGGCGTCGCGCGCAAGCTCGCCGCGCAGGCATGGCCGCGGCTGCCGAAGCCGTAAACGCGAGCCGCGGTAGCCTGTGTCATGGCTTGACAGGAAACCATTTGGTTACCTATCGTGGACGGCATGGAGGCGGTGTTCAAGGCCCTGGCCGATCCGACTCGCCGAGCGCTACTCGACGCGCTGTTCGAGCGGGACGGCCAGACGCTGGTGGCCCTGACGGCGCGGCACGACATGACGAGAATCGCGGTGGCGAAGCATCTGCGGCTGCTCGAGGCAGCCGGCCTCGTGGTGACCCGGCGACGGGGCCGGGAGAAGTTGCATTACCTCAACGCGGTCCCCATCCGCCTCATCCATGACCGCTGGGTGAGCAAGTACACCGAGCCATGGGCCACCGGCCTCCTCGGCCTGAAATCGGAACTGGAGCAGCAAATGGAGAAGGTCTTCGAGATCTACATCCAGGCGTCCGCCGAACGCCTGTGGGAAGCGATCACCTCCCCGGAAATCCGGGCCAAGTTCCACTTCGGTGCCCGCGTCGAGTCCGACTGGACACCGGAATCGCGCTACACGCTGAGCCACCCCGGCGCCGACGGCCTACTCGCCGAAGGCGAGAACCTCGTCGTCGACCCGCCACGACGGCTCGTGCAGACCATGCACGCCTTGTGGAGCGAAGGCGCCGAACACGAAGGCACGTCACGGGTGACCTGGGAGATCGAACCCGTCGGTGACTCGTGCCGGCTGACCGTGATCCACGACCAGCTCAGCGACACCGCACCCGACGAGCTGTACGGCGGCTGGCCGATGATCCTCTCCGGTCTGAAGACCTGGCTCGAAACCGGCAAAACCCTCACCACCCCTGGCTCACTGATGTACGGCGAGCCCTGAACCGACCAAGGAGACACCATGCGACCGGCCGGCTCCACAGCACTCGACAAGACCTTCACCGCAGCTTTGCGGAAAAGCCGCGCCAAGGGCGGCTGGACCTTCGTCGTGACCGACTGGACTGCCGAGTTCTTCGGCACCCGAGGCCTCGTCAAGATTGCCGGTACCGTCGACGGACACCCGTTCCGCGGTTCCTTCATGGCCCTCGGCGGCGGCACCCACAAGCTGCCCATCAAGGCCGACCTACGCCACCTGATCGACAAGAACGAGGGCGACACCGTCACCATCCATCTCAGCGAACGGCTGGGATGACCGCAAACCGTCTACCTGTTCACCTCGCCGGCGTGTGGCACACCGCTTTCGGAGGACGAGCTGCATGGGCAGAACGCGTGCCCACCCGCCAGGCGGCTTGAAGACGTATAGGGAACTCGTCCCAGCCATCGCCTTTGCGACGATCGCCTGAGCGCTGACCGCCTGAGGCTGACGATGCTTGAAATGAGCATGCCCAGTCCCATCGCCGTACCCAGGATGCCGACTACCACGATCACGATTCGCCACCGAAACATGTGCCCGGCCAAGCAGAACACGGCGGGGTTTTGGGAGTCGTAGACGACCTCAACGGTGTCGCCGCGGTGGAGCTCATCGCCGAGCACGCACGTGTCGTCGGCCTCCGCCCTGATGGTCTGCTCGTCCTGTGTGGCAAATTCAACCGTCGGAAAGTCAACGTCGGCTATATCCACACCCTCAGGGTCTGGGACAACGATTATCCCCTTACGTAGATCAACAATTCGTCCTTCGGCGATCTGGCCTCGGCCGTCCATAGGATCGACACCGGACCATCCCAAAGGCGTCAAGCCGACCGCCATTGCCGTAATGGCGGCGCCCAAAATGGCGACGAGAATCCGATCACCTCGGCCACTCGCTGCCCTCGATGACTCAGGACGTCGACATGGGCCGGGGTGCGGCATCGACCGAGGTTGCAGCCGCCTTGGAGGGTTTGATGTGAAAGGTGCGCGTTTGTGTGGCGCATGCGGGGCTGATGATCTTGGCAGGTCCGACACACAACGCGATGACCTGGTGAAATGGTGCCCCCGACGGGACTCGAACCCGCACTTGATCGATTTTAAGTCGACTGCCTCTGCCGATTGGGCTACGGGGGCACCTAGAGCCTATTCAATTCCCGCTCACGGTCAGCACCCGAGGCCCCGGCGCCCCGGCGCCCCACCCTCGGTGGCCGTCAGTTCTTCCCGGACGCCCGGTGGAACTCGGCATGCGGGTCGTGGATCTGCCCCATGGAGATGACCTCGCGCTGGAACATCCCGCCCAGCAGCCAGTCGACGGTGATACGGGCCTTGCGGTTGAAGGTCGGCATCGCCTTGACGTGATACATGCGGTGCATGCTCCACGCGGGGAAGCCCTTCAACTTCACGCCTAACGTGTCGGCGACGCCCTGGTGCAGGCCGAGACTGGCCACCGCGCCCATATTCCTGTGGTAGTAGTCCGCCGGCTGCTTGCCTCGCAGCGACTTGATGATGTTCTTGGCCAGGTGCCGCGCCTGGCGCACCGCGTGCTGGGCGTTCGGCGGGCAGGTCGCGGTCGGGTCGTCCTCGGTACGCGACTTGTCGGGCACCGCGGCGCAGTCGCCCGCCGTCCACACGTTCGGCTGCCGGACGACCTGCAGGGCCGCCGTGGCCTGCAGCCTGCCGCGCTCGTCCAGCGGCAGGTCGGAGCTCTGCAGCACCGGGCTCGCCTTCACGCCTGCCGTCCAGATGATGGTGTCGGAGTCGAACTCGGTGCCATCGGAGAGCTCCACGTGGCCCTTCTCGAACGACTTGGCCAAGGTCGACAAATACACCTCGATGCCGCGCTTCTCGAGTTGCTCGACGGTGTAGACGCCGAGGCTTTCGCGCACCTCCGGCAGGATCCGGGGCGCCGCTTCGACCAGGACCCACCGCAGGTCTTCCGGCTCGATGTTCGGGTAGTACCGGCAGGCGAAGCGCGACATGTCCTCGAGCTCGCCGAGCGCCTCGATGCCCGCGAAACCGCCACCGACGACGGTGAAGGTCAGTTTGCGCTTGCGTAGCTCCGGATCCCGGCTGCTCGACGCCTGGTCCATCTGCGACATCACGTGATTGCGCAGGTAGATCGCCTCGCCGATGGTCTTGAACGCGATGCCTTCTTCGGCGAGCCCCGGGATCGGCAGCAGCCGCGCGATGGAGCCGAGCGCGACGACAAGGACGTCGTAGGGGACCTCCTCGACGTGGCCGTCGGCGGCTTCGACCGTGACGCACTTGCGCTCGTTCTCGATCTTCTGCACCCGGGCCGTCAGCACATGACAGCGCTTGAGGGCGCGCCGCAGGGGCACCACAACATGGCGCGGTTCGATCGCGCCCGCCGCGGCCTCGGGCAGGAACGGCTGGTACGTCATGTGCGGCTGCGGGTCGATGACCGTCACCGCCGCCTCGTTGGCACGCAGCTTGCGCTGCAAACCGAGTGCGGTGTACAGCCCGACATACCCGCCACCGAGGATCACGATGCGAGTCGGTTCCGACTTCTTAGCGCCCATGTCGACATACTCGCACTTCACATCGGTATTCGCTCCTGGGGACCCGTTACGAATCGCCTGCGTCACAGTGCCTCGGCTTGAGCCCGGCGGCGGCCTTGGCGTCGCGCAGCACGTCGCGCATCATCGCGGGCGTGAGCCGCCCGGTGAAAGTGTTCTGCTGCGATGGGTGAAAGCAGCCGAAAAGGTGCAGATCGCCACGGCCCGGCAACACCACGTGGGCACCGTGGCCGAAGCGTGGCCGCGGCCGCGTGACCTGCCACCCAGCGTCGGCAAGCACCGGCAACAGCGCCTGCCAGCCGAACGCTCCGAGCACGACGATGGCCCGCAACGTCGGCGAGAGCAGCTCCAGTTCCCGCGCGAGCCACGGTCGGCAGTTATCGCGCTCTGAAGGCGTCGGCTTGTTCGCGGGCGGGGCGCACCGCACCGGCGCGGTGATCCGGGTGCCGATCAGTTCCAAGCCGTCGTCAGCGTGCTGCGCCCACGGCTGGGACGCGAGCCCGACCGCGTGCATGGCTTCGAAGAGGAAGTCGCCGGAACGATCCCCGGTGAACATCCGCCCGGTCCGGTTGGCACCATGCGCGGCCGGAGCGAGGCCCACGATCCCCAGCGCGGCATCGGTGGGCCCGAAGCCCGGCACCGGCCTGCCCCAGTACGTCTCATCGGCGAACGCCGCCCGCTTGGTACGGGCGACCTCCTCGCGCCACGCCACCAGCCTCGGGCAGTAGCGGCACTCGGCGACCGCACTGTCGAGGTCGGCGATGCTGGTGACCTCATCGGCCCGATGCGTTGACACGAAACCATTGTGTCCGATCCAGGCCGTCTAGGGTGATCACCATGCCGAGCACCGAACGTGACACCGGGAAGACCCCCGGGTCCCAGACGCCCCAGCCCGAAGAAGGCTCTGACGAGCGCAAGGAACCGGCCGACGATCTCGTCACCACCGAGCACACGCTGACCATCAAGCGCCGCAAGCTCAACTACACCGCGCGGACCGGCCGGGTCGTGCTGCGCAAGGAGGTCCTGACCGACGGCAAGTTCGACGGTCACGTCGCGAAGGCCGAGGTCTTCCTCACCTCCTACACCCGCGACGACGCTGATGCGGCCGAGCGTCCGGTGACCTTCGCGTTCAACGGCGGTCCCGGTTCGTCCAGCGTGTGGCTGCACCTCGGCCTCCTCGGGCCGAAGCGGGTGCTCGCCGGCGACGTCGATGACCCTGTCGCGCCGCCGTACGGCATGACCGACAACGTCGAGACGCTCCTCGCGCACAGCGACCTGGTGTTCATCGACCCGGTGTCGACCGGCTACTCCCGCGCGGCCGAAGGTGAGAAGCCCGAGGACTACCACGGCTTCACCGGCGACCTGGAGTCCGTCGGCGAGATCATCCGGCTGTGGACCTCGCGCAACGGGCGCTGGATGTCCCCCAAGTTCCTCGCGGGCGAGTCCTACGGCACGCTGCGCGCCGCCGCGCTGGCCGAGCACCTGCAAACGCGATACGGCATGTACCTCAACGGGATCATGCTGATCTCGGCGGTACTCGACATCGGAACCTTGCGCTTCGACGGCGGCAACGAACTGCCCTATCCGCTGTTCCTGCCCACCTATGCGGCCATCGCCCACCATCACGGCCTGCACGGCGAACGGCCCCTCGAAGAGGTGTTGCGCGAGGCCGAAGCCTTCGCCGAGCGGGACTATCCCTGGGCGCTGGCCAGGGGCGCCCGGCTCAGCGCGACCGAACGGGCCGAGGTGGTGGACCAGCTGGCGCGACTCACCGGATTATCCGCCGACTACGTGGATCGGGTGAACCTGCGCATAGAACACGTCCGGTTCTTCACCGAACTGCTCCGTGATCGCAGGCTGGTCGTCGGGCGGCTCGACTCGCGGTTCACCGGGCCCGACGTCGACTACGGCCGGGAGCGGTTCAGCGAGGACCCGTCGTTCACCGCGATCATGGGCGCCTACACCGCGGCGTTCAATCACTACGTGCGCTCGGACCTCGGCTACGCCAACGACCTGCCGTACGAAGTGCTGAGCCTGAACGTGAACTCGGCGTGGTCGTACAAGGAGTTCGAGGGCCAGCACATCTCGGTCGTCGACAAGCTTGCCGCCGCGATGCGCGCCAACCCGCACCTGAAGGTGCACGTCGGGTTCGGCTACACCGACGGTGCGACGCCGTACTGCGCCGCCGAGCACTCGCTTGC
>WHSS01000101.1 GCA_009379975.1 Actinophytocola sp. | reverse complement strand
GCGAAGACCAGTGGCCCACCGCTCAGGCTCTCCTGCGGGAGATCGGTGGCGAGTATGGGTTCACCAAGGTCAGTCTCGATATTTCCCGGGGCGGAGTCCGTACGTTCGAACTCGCCGATGAGACCGGTGCGAAACTGACGATCATGGTGAACTCTTACGGTTACACAGTCCTGGGCGTGTCTACCGGGTGTCATCTCCGGGCTGAGGCCAAGGAGCGCGGGCGGCCCATCACCGATGCGGACAAGAAAGTGATCCGCAGCAGCAGATCCGCAGAACCCTCGTGAGTGAGTTGGCGACGACGACGGCTGCGCGAGTGGTGATCGTGCGAGTGTGACATCGAGACGATAGGTCGGGCCGAACGTCACACTCACTCAACGCGGCATGCGGCCCGCGCCCCGCGCGGTGAGGCACTCGTTCTGGAGCCGCCTGTCGGACTCGAACCGACAACCTACGCATTACAAGTGCGTTGCGCTACCAATTGCGCCAAGGCGGCAAGCTCAGCTGTTCAATTGTCCCGCCATGAGGCCGGCTGCGCTCATGGTAAGCGGGCCCCGAGCGCCACGTTGTGCCACCCTCGGCGCGGGGTGCTCGTCCGTCGTGATGGACACCACTTCCCGAGCGTGCAACGGTCGGGCCACCTGCACCGATGCACACCGGGATGGCGCAGTAGGGAGGTGGATGGATCATGAAGATTTCGCCGCGCGGGCGTGGCGCGAGCTTCAAACGTCGGGCGTGGCAAGTACTCGAACCGCCGTCGCAGGACCAGGCCGAGAGGACCACAGGGGACGCGCGGGGTAGCCGCAAGGGGCCGCTCCGCGCGTGGGGGATTCTGGAGGCACCGACGGACGAGCAGCCCAGCGTCGTCACCGACATGACGATGGGCCCGGACCTGCCCGACGACGCCACCGTTCACTTCGTACTTGAGCTGTCGTTGCGGATCGGCGAGGTCCAGATGGCGACGGGCGCGGGCGCCTCCGACGTGACGGCCACCATTATTGCCGTCACTTCGGCGCTGGGGTTGCCGCACTGCGAGGTCGACGTGATCTACACCTCGATCACCGTCACCTGCCACCGCGGTACCGAGTTGGCGCCGGTGACCGCGCTGCGCGTGGTGCGCACACGCAGGCTCGACTACAGCAGGCTCACCGCCGTCGAGCAGATCATCCGGAAGATCACCACGAGCCAGATCAGTGCGGAGGACGCCTACACCGAACTGCGGCGCGTCAACTCCGCTCGTCACCCGTACCCGCGCTGGGTCGCCACCTTCGCGCTCGGCGGTATGGCCGCATCGGTCACGGTGCTCATCGGGGGCGACGTGTTCACCGCGTTGCTCGCGTTCCTGGTGAGCGCCCTGATTGACCGGGTGGGCAGGATGCTCAACCGCTACGCCCTGCCGATGTTCTTTCAGCAGATCGTCGGCGGGCTGATCGCCGCGCTGGCCACGATGGCCGCGGTCAGCAGCAACTTCGCCGCGTTCCAGTCACCGACCCTGGTGGCGGCGGCCGCGATCACCGTGCTGCTGTCCGGCCTGGGCACGGTCACGGCAGTCCAGGACGCGATCACCGGCTACAACGTCACCGCGGCGGGGCGATCCATGGAAGTCGCGCTCATGACCGCGGGGCTGATCATCGGCGTCGTCCTCGCCCTGGAGATCGCGCTGGCCCTGGGTTTCGCCCGGACGCCGCTGCCGACCATCCCGCCGCCGACCGTGATCGGTCTGCCCATCATCATGCTCGCCGGCGCGGGCACGGCCGGGTTCTTCGCCCTCGCCAGCTACTCCAGGCTGCGGCCGCTGCTCGTCGCCGCCGTGGCGGGAGCCGTCGGGGCGGGCGCTCACGGGGCCATCCGCATCGGCGGCGCGGACCAGATCTTGGCGACGGCCGTCGCGGCGACGCTGGTCGGGTTCTGCGGCGGCGTGCTCTCGCGCAGGCTCAAGGTCACGCCGCTGGTCGCCGCGGTCTCCGGCATCACCCCGCTGTTGCCCGGGCTGGCGACCTACCGAGGCCTCTACGAGCTCGGAGTGCAGCCCGTCGGCAAGATCGACACGTTGATGACGGCCGTCGCGATCGGGCTCGCCCTGGCGGCGGGTGTCGTGCTCGGCGAGTATCTCGCGCAGCCGGTCCGGATGAAGCTCGGCCGGCTGGAGCGCAGACTGGCAGGCCCGAGACTGGCCGGTCCGCTGCGCCCGTCAGGCCGCCGATTGGAGTAGCCGCGTGACCTCGCGAACATCCTGCTGAGCGCCGCGGGCGGCTACCCTCGATAGCGTGAGCGATCCGGACTTCCTCGTAGTCGCCAACCGTTTGCCCGTTGATCTCGACCGTTCGGCCGACGGGTCGCAGCGCTGGACCCAGAGCCCCGGTGGGCTCGTCTCCGCGCTCGAGCCGTTCCTGCGCTCCCGCAAGGGTGCCTGGATCGGCTGGCCGGGCGTACCCGACGTCGAGGTCGACCAGTTCGACGACGACGGCCTCCTGTTGCACCCGGTCCCCCTGAGTTCGGCCGAGGTCCGCGACTACTACGAGGGCTTCTCGAACGCGACGCTCTGGCCGCTGTACCACGACGTGGTGCAGCGTCCGGTGTTCGATCGTGGCTGGTGGGACGCTTACGTGCGGGTCAACCAGCGCTTCGCGGAAGCCACCGCGAAGGTGGCGGGCCAGGGCGCGACGGTGTGGGTGCAGGACTACCAGCTGCAGCTGGTGCCGTCGATGCTCCGCGACCTGCGGCCCGATCTGCGCATCGGCTTCTTCCTGCACATCCCGTTCCCGCCGGTCGAGCTGTTCATGCAGCTACCGTGGCGCGCCGAGCTGGTGCGCGGCCTCATCGGCGCCGACCTTGTCGGCTTCCACCGGCCGGGCGGCGCGCAGAACTTCCTCTGGCTTGCCGGGCAGCTGATCAGCCTCGAACCGAGCCGGGGCGCCGTCGGCGTGCGCTCCCGTCCCGGGCACGTCCAGGTCGGCGACCGGACGGTCCGGGTCGGCGCGTTCCCCATCTCGATCGACTCCGCGGGCCTCGACGCGCTGTCTCGCACACCCGCGGTCGACGAGCGGGCGACGGAGATCCGGCAGTCGCTCGGCAACCCGGGAACCGTGCTGCTCGGCGTCGACCGGCTCGACTACACCAAAGGCATCGACCTCCGGCTGCAGGCGCTGCACGAGATGCTGCGGGACGGCATGATTCCGGCCGAGGACGTCGCGTTCGTGCAGCTCGCCACGCCGAGCCGGGAACGTGTCGAGCACTACCAGCAGATGCGCGGCGACATCGAGCGCATCGTGAGCCGGATCAACGGTGAGTTCGCGCGAGTCGGTCGCCCCGTCGTGCACTACCTGCACCAGTCGGTGAACCGCTCCGAGATCGCCGCGTTCTTCCGCGCCGCGGACGTCATGGTGGTGACGCCGCTGCGCGATGGGATGAATCTGGTGTGTAAGGAGTACGTCGCGTGCCGTCACGACCTCAACGGCGCGCTCGTGCTGTCCGAATTCGCGGGTGCCGCCGCCGAACTGACCAGCGCGTTCTTGGTCAACCCCCATGACCTGGACGGGGTGAAGCGTGCGTTGCACACAGCCATTACGCTCGACCCAGCCGAGGGCCGCCGCCGGATGCGCGCCTTAAGGCGTCAGGTGCTCACACATGACGTCGATCGGTGGGCCCGGTCGTTCCTCGAAGCGCTCGGGTCCTAGGACGGCACCGAACAACCCGCTGCCGGCGGGCTCCGGGGCCCAGATTCCCACTGGCGGCGTTACCGAAAGGCCCAAGTATGTCCAATACGAGAACCTTCCGGCGCCTTGCCAGACGGAAATCTGGATCCCCGGATCCATCCGGCTGGGCTATTCAGTACCGTCCTAGGCTCACCGCCGCCTGATACCGACCACCAGCCCGATTCTGCAGACACTGGAGGGGCGTTGACCGCCGAGTCACTACCCGCCGAACTGCGCCGAGCGATCATGCATATCGCGCGCACCCCCCGCCTGCTCGTCGCATGCGACTACGACGGAACCCTTTCTCCCATCGTGGAGAACCCGGACACCGCCCGGCCGCTGCCGGAGTCGGTCGGCGCGTTGCGCTCGCTCGCCGGGCTGCACGAGACCACCACCTCGGTGATCTCCGGCCGCGCGCTGCGTGACCTGGCGACGCTGTCGCGGCTGCCCGCCGAGGTGCATCTGGTCGGCAGCCACGGTTCGGAGTTCGACATCGGCTTCGTGCACGAGCTCGACGCGGCCGCGCATGAGCTGCATCGCAAGCTCGAGGTCGAGCTGGACCGGCTCGTCGGGGGGATACCGGGCGTCTCGCTCGAGATCAAGCCCGCCAGCATCGCGGTCCACGTCCGGCGCGCGTCGGAGGAAGACGCCGCCCAGGTACTGCGGTCCGTGCACGAGGGCCCGTGCCAGTGGCACGGGGTCACCGTCACCGACGGCAAGGCGGTCGTCGAGCTGGCCGTGGTGTCGACGGACAAGGGCCGCGCGCTCGACATCGTGCGGCACCAGGCGGGCGCGACCGCTGCCCTGTTCCTCGGCGACGATGTTACCGACGAGAAGGCGTTCGCCCGGCTTTCCGGCCCCGACCTCGGCATCAAGGTCGGCGAAGGCGAGAGCATCGCGCAGTATCGGGTGCCGGACACCGACACCGTCGCCACCGTGCTGGCCTTCGTCCTCGAAGAGCGGCGGAACTGGCTCTACGGCGAACAGGCGCCGCCGATCGAGCGGCTGTCCATGCTCGCCAACGAGCGGTCGGTCGCGCTGCTGACCCCGGACGCGCGGCTGACCTGGCTGTGCCACCCCGGCGCGGACGCTCCCGCCGTGTTCGCCGACCTGCTCGGCGGCTCCGGCGCCGGTCACTTCTCCATCGGGCCACGGCACAATGGGCTGCCGCTTGGCCAGCGGTACCTGCCCAACACCATGACGGTGGAGACCCGCTGGTCCCGGCTGCTCGTCACGGATTACCTCGAGCAGGAGCTCGCTTCGCACCGCACCGATCTGGTGCGCGTGATCTCCGGCGAGGCGGAGACGTCGATCGTGTTCGCGCCCCGTCCCGAGTTCGGCGGTGTGCCGGTACGGCTGCTGCAAGAAGACGACGGCTTGCGCGTGCTCGGCACGTCGGAGCCCTTCGTCCTGCGCGCTCCAGGGGTCACCTGGGAGATCACCTCCGACGGATTGCACGACACCGCGACCGCGGTTGCGCAGCCGACACCGGAGCGCCCCATCGTGCTGGAACTACGGTGCGGCACGACCGACATGGGCCGGCATGAGCTCACGGAAGTGGATCGACGCGAACGCGCTGGCGCCTACTGGAGCGACTGGGCGATGACGCTGAAGCTGCCATCGGTGGAGACCGAGCTGGTGCGGCGCTCGGCTTTGACGCTTCGCGGGCTGGTCGACACCGATACCGGCGGCGTGCTCGCGGCGGCCACCACCTCGTTGCCGGAGGAAATCGGCGGCGTCCGGAACTGGGACTACCGCTACTGCTGGATCCGCGACGCGGCGATGACCGTCCGCGAGCTGGTCGCGCTCGGCTCGACCGCGGAGGCGGAGGGCTACCTGCGCTGGCTGCACGGGGTGCTGGCCACTCTCGCCGGCCCGGAGCGACTGCACCCGCTCTACACCCTGGCCGGCACGCAGATCGGCGCCGAAGCGGTCATCGACTCGCTGCCGGGCTACTCCGGATCGCGCCCGGTG
Source organism: Actinophytocola sp. (assembly GCA_009379975.1). GTDB lineage: Bacteria > Actinomycetota > Actinomycetes > Mycobacteriales > Pseudonocardiaceae > WHSS01. The sequence goes on along the minus strand of WHSS01000101.1, from coordinate 10,421 downwards.
CGGGTCGGCAACCTCGCCAACCACCAGGTCCAGCTGGACGTCTTCGGGCCGGTTGTGCAGCTCGTCGTCGACCTCGCCGAGCTACGCGGCGGGCTGCGCGACGAGGACTGGCAGATGGTGCGGGCGATGGCCGAGGCCGTCGACCGACGCTGGTTCGAGCCGGACCACGGCATCTGGGAAGAACGGCATGTGCCCCGCCACCGGGTGTACTCGCGGGTGATGTGCTGGCTGACCATCGACCGCGCCGTCGCTCTCGCACAGCGTTACGACCGGGAGATGCCCGCGAACTGGCCCGCCCTGCGTGACGCGATCGCCGCCGACGTGCTCGAGCACGGCTGGAACCCCGAGGTGCGTGCGTTCACGACGGCCTACGACGGCACCGACCTCGACGCGGCGTCGCTGTTCGTCGGTCTCTCGGGGCTGCTCGATCCCTCCGATGAGCGATTCCAGCTCACCGTGACGGCGATCGAGGGCGAGCTGCGCAGCGGGTCGACGGTGTACCGGTATCGGCGCGACGACGGCCTGCCCGGCAACGAGGGCGGCTTCCACCTGTGCGCGGCGTGGATGATCGAGGCCTATCTGCTGACCGGGCGCCGCACCGAGGCGGAGGAGCTGTTCGAGCAGATGGTCGACGCGGCCGGGCCAACCGGGCTGCTGCCGGAGCAGTACGACCCCATCGCGGAGCGTTCACTCGGCAATCACCCACAGGCGTACTCGCACCTCGGTCTGATCCGCTGCGCAAGCCTGCTCGCCGGCACGGCCTAAGGCACTCGAGCTCGCTCGGCGGCGGCGCGTTGGGTGAGTGTGGCGTTCGGCCCGACCTATCGTCTGAACGTCACACTCGCTCAGTCGCCTCAGAACCGGATTCGTTCCACCACCGAGAGCGCCGACGCCAGATCGGGCACCTCGAAGGTGCGCAGCCCCTTCGGTGCGGGCTCGCTGTCGGTGGGCACCAGCGCGTGCGTGAAGCCCATCCGCGCGGCCTCGGCCAGCCGCCTCGACGTGCCGTTGACCCGCCGCACCTCGCCCGCCAGCCCGACTTCGCCGATCGCGATGAGTCCGGTCGGCAGGGGCGCGTGGGATTGGGCGGACGCGATCGCCAGCGCGATGGCCAAATCGGCCGCAGGCTCCGTCACCTTCATGCCGCCGACCGTCGCGGTGTAGACGTCGGCCTCGCCGAACCTCAGATTCGCCCTGCCTTGCAGCACCGCGAGGACCATCCCGACCCTCGCCGAGTCCAGCCCGCTCACCGCGCGACGGGGCTGCGGCAGCATCGACGGCGTCACCAGCGACTGCACCTCGGCCAGCAGCGGCCGCTTGCCCTCCAGCGCGACGGTGATCGCTGTGCCTTCGACGGGCTCGTCGCGCCGGTTGAGGAACAATCCCGACGGATCCGGGACGCCGATGATGCCCTCATCGCGCAGCTCGAAGCAGCCGACCTCATCGGCGGCGCCGAAGCGGTTCTTCACCCCGCGCAGCAGCCGGAGGGTGGAATGCCGGTCCCCCTCGAAGTGCAGCACGACATCGACCAGGTGCTCCAGGATTCGCGGCCCGGCGACCGAGCCGTCCTTGGTCACATGCCCCACCAGCACGATCGGCAACCCGCGCTCCTTGGCCAGCGTGACCAGTGCAGCGGTCACCGCCTTGACCTGGGTGACGCCGCCAGGGCTGCCTTCCGCCTTGGGCGAGGCCATCGTCTGCACCGAGTCGACGATCAGCATGCCGGGCTTGACCGCGTCCACGTGGCCCAGCAGCGCGGCGACGTCGCTTTCGGCGGCGAGATACATCTGCTCGTTGAGGTTGCCGGTGCGCTCGGCGCGCAGCCTGACCTGGCCTGCCGACTCCTCACCCGTGATGTAGAGCGACGGCCCGAACGCGCCGTCGCGGGCCGCCCAGCGGAACGCGACTTCGAGCAGCAGCGTCGACTTGCCGACTCCAGGTTCGCCCGCCAGCAGTACGACGGCGCCCGGCACCAGACCGCCGCCGAGCACCCGGTCGAGCTCCGGCACAGCGGTCGTGCGGGCGCGCGCGGTGTCCACGTCCACTTCGCCGATCGGACGTGCGGGTGAGGACGGTGCGCCCGCGGCGATCCTGGCCAGCGCCGGGTTGGGCGCGCCGAGCTCCTCGACGGTGCCCCAGGCGTGGCACTCGGGGCATCGGCCGACCCATTTGGCCACCTGGTAGCCGCAGTCGGCGCACCGGTAGGTCGTGCCTTTCTTAGCCATGGCGGTGACGCTAGCGGTAACCGCCGACAGGACGGCTCAGACGCGCGCCGGATAGGTGCGGTCCGTCACTTCCGGCGGCGGCGAATCACTCCGGCGAAGACCACGGTCGCCATTAGCCCGAGGACGCCGTCGACTCCGAGCGAGCCGGTCGACACCGTCAGTGGCAGCGGCGGCTGGCTCGTGTCGTCCTCGTCCTTCTCGCCGGGCTTCGGCAGGTCGACGGTGAACACATCGATGCCACGGACCAGGTCGGCGGTGTAGACGATGTTGGTCTTGCGGCCGGTCGCGATGCCCTTGCGATTGCGTTCCGGCACCCAGTACGCGTCCCACACCTCGGAGAGCCCCGAGGCGAAGTAGCCGTGCTCGGCGATGGCGGTGGCGTCGCGAACGTCGAGGATGCGGAGGCCGCCCTCGTAGAAGCCCTGCGCGACGAAGCCGCTCTGGTGATAGTCGAACCAGTGCGCCGAACAGAACGCCAGGTGCGGCAGCGCGACACCGGTGCCGACCTCGATCGGGTTAATCCGGTCGAGCGGCGTCACGGCCTCCGGGGTGCCGTCCAGCGAGTTCACGTGCCAGGTCTGGAAGCTCCCCGCCGTGGCGCAGTCGGTGTTCTCGTAGTCCTCCTCGGTGACCAGCAGGACGTTGCCGTTGTCGATGCTCGGCGGTGCGTCGGCCCGGAACTTGTCCGCGTGCGGCCGGTCCGAGTTGTGGTGGATGAAGTCGTTCCAGCCTTCGGCGATGCCGTTCTCGTCGGTGCCGGTCACCAGCTTCGGATCGGCCGGATCCCGCACGTCGAAGATCGCCGTGCCGCCGGAGCCGGTGTGCAGACCGTAGCCCGCGCTGTCGAAGTTCCACTTGTGCCCCGAGCCGCTGCTGAAGTTCGGGGTGGGTTCGAGGGCGGGTGACTCCACTTGCTTGATCTCGCGCGGGTTGTCCAGATCGGTCAGGTCCACCACGGACCCGCCCGCGGTGTAGACGTAGTCGCACGCGGTGTCGTCGACACAGGCCACGGTGTGGGTCGACGAGGAGGTCTTCGTGCGGGAGCGGATGTACGGCTGCGCCGGGTCGGTGACGTCGACGACCAGGAACTCGTCGAAGCCGACCGGGCGGACGTGCTCGATGTCGTCCGACGACGTCTGCGTCAGGTCGATGCCGACCAGCACGAACCTCGTGGTGACGCCGTCGACCTTCTTCTCGCCGCAGTTCATCGCCTCGTTCTCGAACACCAGGTTGTCCAGCGCCCCGGTCGGCGTGGGGTTGAGCGGGTCGCTGGCGTCGAAGACGGTGATCGAGTTGAGGCTCGAGGTGTAGAAGTACGGCGCGCTCTTGGCGAAGCAGCCGGAGATCGCGGACACATCGGGAAAGGTGTTCGCCAGCCGTACGTTCGGGCTGGAGATCAGCGGAACGGAGGTGCCGTCGGTGTATTGCTCACGCTTGCTCTGCCCGGATTGGTGCGGCTTGTCGCCGTCATCGCTGGGATGCGCGAAGGCGGCGGGTGCGCCGGCGATGCCGAGTCCGGCGATCAGCACGACGGTGGTGACCGCCCTGCGGAATTGACGGGGGACGAGCACGTGGCGACCTCCTGATTGAACGCTGCATGCGTAACTCGCACGAGTGGCGGGTTTAACGAGCGAGGCGGCAAAACGGTGGCAATCCGTCGCCGTTGTCGCAAAAGTGACACCTATCGAGTGGACAAAACGTTCATCCGTTCAGGGTGTCGATCAACAAACGGTAACGACGGACGAAAACCAGTTACCGCGCAAGCCGCGCCTCGTTGGGCGAGGAGGCATTACGGGCCAACCCCACCTGTCGAAAGGCCACCTTCGTGCTTCACGAGACACGGCGCGCTTCCCTGCGCACTTCGATCGCGGCACTCGCCGCGCTCTCACTCCTGCTGAATCCCGCTGCCGCGAGCGCGGCCGACAACGCCGGGCCCGCCGTCCAGATCGCCGATGTCGGTGGCCAGCAGGTCGTCGACGGCAAGGTTTCCGGCCCGGTCTCCGGCGAGGTGGACGTCACCGGCTCGGCGGACACCACGCAGCCCGCGGAGCCGCAGCCGCTGGTCGCCGACGCCGGCGATAGCCCTTTCGTGGCCGTGGGCGATAACGCGGTGCTCCTCGGCTCCGGCTACGGCGGCGCCGCGCCGTACGAGTTCGCCTGGTCGGCTGAGGACGGCGAGCTCGCCGACACCGACTCGTCGAGCACCGAACTGGACACCACCGGCCTGTCGACAGGCACCTACCCGGTGACGCTGACGGTGACCGACTCGGCGGGGAAGTCGACTTCCGACACGGTGCTGGTCGCGGTGTATGAGCAGGAAACCGCAATGCTGCTGGAGACGACGCACGAGGACCTCGTCCCCGGCCTGACCGGTGTCGGGCAGCTGGAATTCCGCTTCGACGTGGTCGAGAACACCAAGCGGCTGGACGCGAAGCTGAGCTGGACCAACGAGCTCAACGACTACGACCTCTTCCTGGAGGACCCGGAAGGCAACGAAGCCGCCAGCTCCGCCGGGGGTGTCCCGCAGACGGAGGAAGCTACCGGCGTCGCGAAACCGGCTACCGGCACCTGGGTACTCCGGGTGGATCGCTTTCTCGCCGCGACCGACACGCTGACCATCGAGGTCGAGGGCACCACGGCGTCCGCTGACCCGCGTCCTGACGTCGTCGCGGGCGGCCCCTACACCTTCGCCACCGGCGCCGAGCAGGCGCTCGACGGCTCGGTGAGCGGGGGCGCGGACCCCGTCGACACCGCATGGGATCTCGATGGCGACGGCGTCTTCGAGTCGGATGGCACAGACATCACCGCGAGCCTGCCCGAGGGACGCCACCTGGTCACGCTGAAAGCCACCGGAGAGGACGGCCTGGAGCGCCGGGAGACCACCAGCGTGCTGGTAGCCGACCCGAGCGTGATCGCGACGCAGACCACCCCGGTGACCGTGATCGGCGTCGCCGACACCGGCATCAACCCGTACCACCTGGAGTTCTCCGCGAAGACTTATCCGGACCCCGATGTGCTGGAACTGACCGAGGACTTCACCCGTCACCCCGGCGAGTACATCCCCGGCTACCCGAAGGGCGCCAAGCCGCTGGACATCACGCTCGACGACGGCTACTTCCCCGAGGCCGACTCCGCGATCTGGGACGGCAACGAAACGATCAACGCAGGTGAGATGTACTGGATCCCCGGCACGAAGATCGTCGGCGCGGTTGACGCGGGCGGTTCGACGGGGGCCACCTCCGGGGACGACCCGCACCCGATCCTGGACGACAACGGCCACGGCTCCGGCTCGGCGTCGGTGTCGGCGGGTAACCGTTACGGCTACTGCCCGACCTGCTTGCTGGTCGTGGTCGAAGCACTGGACGAGACCGTGGTGGCGGAGCTGCCGTGGGTGGACATCTCCACCAACTCCTTCGGCTACGTCGGCGGCGCACCCGTCGGGCCCCTTGTCGACGGCAGTGACGTCACCAGGAAGGCCGCCGAGCGCGGCCAGACCACGCTCTTCGCCGCGGGCAACGGCGTCGGTAACGCCTTCGACGCCCCGGTGAGCACCTGGCATTCGGATCAGACCGGCCCGGACTGGAACATCACCGTCGGCGCGATCCGGCGCGATAACCAGCGCGCGATCGTGGGCGACGGGATTCCGGTGCACCTGTCGTCGTGGGGTGACGGCAACCTGCCCTCGGCGTGCGGCAAGGGCACCGTCGGGCAGTGCGCGTTCGGCGGCACGTCGGCGGCGACGCCGTACACCGCCGGCGTGTTCGGCACCACGCTGACGCAGGTTCGGGCCGCGGTCGGGGACGCGGCGGCAGGCCAGAAGGACGGCCAGGCCGTCGCGGTCGGCGTGCCGCGAGAGGACAGCGTCTATCTCGATGACGGCGAACTCACGCGCGGCGAGCTGCGGGAAGCCGTGCTCAAGAGCGCGATGCCGCTCGGCAAGGAGAACACCGGCGCGCCGTTCGCTTACCCGCTGACGGCGCCCTACACCGGCGAGCTGAACGTGCTGTTCGAGGGCTACGGCGCCGCGACGCCCGCAGCCGCCGAGCGCGCCGTCGACGTGCTTCTCGGCCGGGCACAGCTGCCGGAGCGGCCGTTCGAGGACGAGTTCTTCGCCTTCGACCGGTCGGTGCGGGACAGCCTGTGGGGCGGCTTCGACCGCGACGGTGACGGCGAGGCCGAAACCGAGGCAGTGTCATCGACGTCATCGACGAAGCTCACCGGGCTGGGGCTGGAACTCGCCGATGTCGCGACCGCCGCGGACACCATGGCGGTGTTGCGCGAGGTCGTCGAAGCGAAGTCCGCCGAGCGGCCGTCGTCACCCGCGGCGACCAGCGGCGAGGCGATGGACTACTTCCTGCATCGGCGGGCCGCCGGCGCACCGGGGTCGGAGGGCTGCGCCGAGGGCGAGCAGTACATGACCACCGAGGACAGCGATGGCGACCTGGAACCCTGCTTCGAGGAGCGGATCACGTCAGTGGCCGCGGCGTACCGGCCGTTGGGCATCTTCGCCTCCGAGGAGAAGCTCGACGAGCCGCTGGCCGCCGGTTCGACGGTCAACGTCGAGCTCTACGTCGCGGGCGAGACACCCGCCATGATCCGGCCGTCCGGCACCCTGGTCGCGACGGATCGCGAGATCGGCAAGGGCGAGGGGACGTTCTCGCCGGTGGTGGGAACCGGGCCGGGCGGAGCGGGCTGCGAAGCCGCCCGCGACTCGTGCTGGTCGAAGTACGAGTTCTCCTTCGACACCACGAGGCCGGCATTCAGCGGCGAGCAGCTGACGTTCCAGGTGCAGTTGCTCGGCGCGAGGTCCTGGGCGTTCGGGTTCGAGGGCGAGCACGCGTCGAAGATCTCGATCGACCCGGCTGAGCTGCCCGCGCCGGGGCTGACCTTCGGCACGACGATCGATTCCCCGGCCGACGGTTCGACGATGATCGAGGGCGAGTCTGTCGTGGCGGGTGGCTCGTACGAGTTCCCCGACCTCGGTGAAGACCCGACCGGTGCCGGCGATCACCCGGTGTCGGGGCGGGTCGAGGTCTCGATCGACGACGAGCCGTTCCGCGACCCGGCCGAGGCGTCGCTGGACGAGGAGTCCGGCACCTGGCGGCTGGATGCCGGTGAGCTCGCGCCGGGCGATCACGTCGTCTACGCGAGGGCGCAGATGGACGCCACGACCTCGGATGTCGTAGCGAGCAGCTTCACGATCGAGCCCGACGCCGAGGTGCAATGGCAGGTCGTCCACCGTAACGGCGCCGCCGACCCTGACGCGTGGCAGCAGGCCGACGGCATCGACGACTGGTCCTTCCGCCTCGACACCGGCGACTACCGCAAGGGCCCGAAGATGATCCTGGTGCGCGTCATCCGCGAGGACGTCGAAGTGGCGCGGGACACCGTCTCGGTGCGGTTCGGCTAGCCCGCATCGCTCGTGAGTGATAGCAGCTGCTCCGACACGCATAATCACGCACGAGGCGATGGTGGCCGGACTTGTGGTTTTGTAGACACGTGCGCAGCGAGGATTGGGACGCGAAGTTCGGGGCGAGTGAGTTCCTGTTCACCGATAAGCCCAACCAGACCGTGGCCGCCGAGGTCGCGGCCTTGCCGCCGGGCTCGGCGCTCGATCTGGCCGCCGGGCAGGGCCGTAACGCGGTGTGGCTCGCGCAGCAGGGCTGGGACGTCACCGCCGTCGACTTCTCCCCGGTCGGGCTCGACCGGGCGCGGCGGCTGGCCGCGGCCAACGACGTCGATGTGACCTTCGTCCTGGCCGATGTGCTGACTTGGCAGCCGCAGCGAGCCTGCTACGACCTCGTACTGATCTCCTACCTGCAGCTCCCCGCGGGTCAGCTGCGCTCCGTGCTGAACGGTGCCGTGGCGGCCCTCGCGCCGGGCGGCACGCTGCTGGTGATCGGCCACGACCGCGACAACCTGACGCGCGGCTACGGCGGCCCGCAGGACGGCGACGTGCTCTACAGCGTCGACGACTTGCTGGGCGCGGTCGCCGGGCTGCGCGTGGAGAAGGCCGGCCAGATAGACCGCGTGGTGGACACCGAACTCGGCCCGTTCACCGCTATCGACACGCTCGTCCGGGCGGCGCGGCCGATAGCAGAGGACGCGTCCTGATCGGTAGGCGATGGTAGGGATTGTCACAGGGGTTTCTCCATCGTCCCTGGTCGTCGTGGTGCTTGGGTTCCGCAGTCGCTAGACTGAGTAAAGAGTTCTGTTAAGTTGATATGGCATGTCGGGAAAACGAAGCAGTTCCGCGGCCGGCGGTGGTAAGGCCACTGCTGGCGATGTGGTGATCGAACACCCGGCCAAATCCGATGGCGCGGCGTTGTGGCGGATTGCGCGAGACTCGCAGAAGCTCGACCTCAATTCGTCTTACGCGTATCTGCTCTGGTGCCAGGACTTCGCCGACACCTCGGTGATCGCGCGGCTTGACGGCCTGCCGGTCGGGTTCATCATCGGCTACCGCAAGCAGAGTGCTTCCGACACCGCCGTGGTCTGGCAGGTCGCGGTCGATGCCGCGGCACGAGGTCGCGGGCTTGGCGGGCGCATGCTGGACAGCATGTACGCCGACCTCCTCGACACGGGTGTTCGTTACCTGGAGACGACGATCACCCCGGACAACGAAGCCTCCATCGCGGTGTTCAGTTCGTTCGCCGACCGCTGGCAGACGCGGCTGGTACGCAGCGACCTGTTCACGGTTGACGACTTCCCCGATGGGCACGAGCAGGAGGATCTGTACCGGATCGGGCCGTTGGAAACGCCGCCCACCGGCTGAGCAGCAACCAGCGCCAGACGACGACCCTGGAGGGTTATGCACAAGTCAGTCGGCGGGGCCGCCCGGAGGGTGGCTCGCGACGACTGACTGCAGGTGACGGACAAGATCGGGGTGGCATGACGAAGTGAATAACCCGACTTATGAATAAGACATCTGACGTGACCGCAATGGACGAGATGCGAAGGGAAACGACCGGCACCACGTGGTAGCCGGCCGGACGGAGCAACTGTGAGTATTTTTGAAGCGCTCGAATCGCAAGTACGCAGCTACAGCCGTGGCTGGCCTGTCGTGTTCGACCGGGCGCAGGGAAGCTGGCTGTACGCCGAGGACGGCACGCCCTACCTCGACTTCTTCGCCGGGGCAGGCGCGCTCAACTACGGGCACAACAACCCGGTGCTCAAGCAGGCCCTGATCGACTACATCGCCGCGGACGGCGTCACCCACGCGCTGGACATGTACACCGTGGCGAAGCGCAACTTCCTCGAGACGCTCAGTGAGGTGTTGCTGAAGCCGAGGGAGCTCGACTACAAGGTCATCTTCCCCGGCCCCGGCGGCGCTAACGCGGTCGAGGCCGCGCTCAAGCTCGCCCGCAAGATCACGGGCAAGGAATCGGTCATCAACTTCACCAACGCGTTTCACGGCATGACGCTGGGCGCGCTGTCGGTGACGGGTAACTCGATGAAGCGCGGCGGCGCCGGTGTGCCGTTGGTGCACGCGACACCGATGCCCTTCGACCAGTACTTCGACGGTGAGTTCCCCGACTTCTTCTACTTCGAGCGGCTGCTGGAGGACTCCGGCAGCGGGCTGAACGAACCCGCCGCCGTGATCGTCGAGACGCTGCAGGGTGAGGGCGGCATCAACGCCGCTCGCATGGAGTGGCTGAAGGCGCTGGCCGACCTGTGCAAGAAGCACGGGATCCTGCTGATCGTCGACGACGTGCAGATGGGCTGCGGCCGCACCGGCCCGTTCTTCAGCTTCGAGGACGCGGGCATCAAGCCGGACATCGTGTGCATTTCGAAGTCGATCAGTGGCTACGGCCTGCCGATGGCGATCACCCTGATCAAGCCGGAGCTCGACGTGTGGGAGCCCGGCGAGCACAACGGCACCTTCCGCGGCATCAGTCCCGCGTTCGTCACCGCGACGGAGTCATTGCGGCACTACTGGAGCGACGACAAGCTGGAGAAGTCGACCCGGGCCAAGGGCGAGCGAGTCGGCGTCGCGCTGACGGAAATCGCCGAGGGCTACCCTGACTCGTCGCTCGTCGCGAAGGGTAAAGGGCTTGCCAGGGGTATCGAATTCCCCGATGGTGATCTGGCGGGCAAGGTATGCGCGGCCGCGTTCGAACGGGGCCTGTTGATGGAAACTTCCGGCCCGGACGGCGAGGTGGTCAAGCTGCTGCCGGCGCTGACCGTCACCGATGC
>WHSS01000030.1 GCA_009379975.1 Actinophytocola sp. | reverse complement strand
GCACCGGGACCGACGCCTCCAGCTCCGCGACCTCCTCGTCGCTCGGCCGCGACACGACGGCGGGATCCGGCACGGCGGGGGCGCCCGCGTGTGGGATGACGACCTGTCCGATGTGGAACAGCGAGACGTCACGGAAGCCGCGGGACACATTGCGCTGCACGGTGTCCAGCAGACCCGGCAACAACGTCGTGGCCAGCTCGTTCTTCTCCAACTCGAGCGGGTTGAGCAGCTTCGCCGTGGTGCGCCGCGAGTCGTCCTCGGCGAGCCCGAACGCGTCCCACACCGAGCCTGCCACGAACGGGAACGGCAGCACCTCGACGTAGCCGGCCTCCGCGAGCGCCCGGGACACCGCACGCCGCCGCCGCTGACTATCGGTCAGGCCGGAACCAGCGGGCGCGGCGGGCAACTCCGACGGGATGGTGTCGTAGCCCTCGAGCCGCAGCACCTCTTCCACCAGGTCGGCGGGCTGCAGCAGATCGGCGCGCCAGCTCGGCGGCTCCGCGACGACCAGCGCCGTGCCGTCGTCCCCGGTGTCGATCGAGACCTTGCAGCCGATCTGGCCCAGCCGGCGCGCGGTCACGCCACGCTCGTAGCGCACGCCCGCGGTCTGATCCGGCAACGACATCGGCATCGCGATGGGGGGCATGGGTTCGAACTGGCCCTCGTCTGTGCGGCCCGGCTCGATCGTGCCGCCGCCGTGCTCCTGCAGCAGCCGGGCGGCGAGCTCGACGGCCACCGGCGCCACCGCGGGGTCGGTGAACCGCTCGAATCGCTTCGCCGCCTCGGAAAACAGGTTGTGCCTGCGTGCGGTCCGGCTGATCGATGCCGGATCCCAGTGCGCCCCTTCGAGTAGGACGTCGGTGCTCTCGGGGGTGATTTCGGTGCTCGCCCCACCCATGGTCCCGGCGAGCGAGATCACCCCGGTGTCGTCGCAGATCACGATGTCGTCGGGGTCGAGCGCGCGCTCGGTGTCGTCGAGCGTGGTGAGCTTCTCCCCCTCGGCCGCCCGGCGCACCACCAGCTCACCCTTGACACTGGCGGTATCGAACGCATGCAGCGGCTGACCGAGTTCGAGCATCACGTAGTTCGTCACGTCGACCGCGAGCGAGATCGACCGGATCCCGGCGAGCATCAGCCTGCGCCGCATCCACCATGGCGTCGGCGCGTCGGTGTCGAGCCCGGTCAGTCGGCGTAGCACGAATCGGTCGCAGTCCGCCGGGTTCTCGATGCGCACCGGCCGGGCGTCGCCCTCGGTCTCGGGCAGCTCCCGCATGCCCGGGTCGGCGAACGGCAGCTCGAGCGCGCAGGACAGCTCGCGCGCGAGCCCGCGAATCGAGAGCGCGTAGCCGCGGTCGGGCGTGGGGGTCAGCTCCAGCACGCTGTCGTCCAGCCCGAGGCCCTCGCGCGCGTCGTCACCCGGGCTGGCACTGCCCCGCGGCAGCACAAGAATGCCGGAGTGCTCGTCGCCGAGGCCGAGCTCACGCGCCGAGCAGATCATGCCCTCGCTGACGTGGCCGTACGTCCGGCGCGAGGAGATCGTGAAGTCGCCGGGCAGGACCGCGCCCGGCAGCGCCACGACGACCAAATCGCCCTCGGCGAAGTTCGTCGCCCCGCAGATGATGCCGCGGGTCGGCTCGACACTGATGTCCGAGTCCCGCTCCGCGTCGCCGAAGATGTCGCCGACCTCGACCCGGCAGTACCGGATGGGCTTGTTGAACTCGGCGAGCTCGGTGATCTCCGCGACCCTGCCGACCACCAGCGGGCCGGTGACCGGGCCCAGTTCGAAGACGTCATCGACCTCGACACCGACCCGGATCAGCGCGTCGACCAACTGCTGCGTGTCGACGTCATCGCCCACTCCGAGGTGCTCGGTCAGCCAGCTGACGGGAACTCGCACTACGCCTCCACTCCGAACGGCAGGGTGAACCGGACATCGCCTTCGATCATGTCGCGCATATCGGGGATCCCGTTGCGGAACTGCAGCGTGCGCTCGAGGCCCATCCCGAACGCGAAGCCGGAGTACACATCGGTGTCGACGCCGCAGGCGCGCAGCACATTCGGATTGACCATGCCGCAGCCGCCCCACTCGACCCAGCCGGGGCCGCCCTTCTTCTCCTCGAACCACACGTCGACCTCGGCGGAGGGCTCGGTGAACGGGAAGAAGTGCGGGCGCAGCCTGGTCGTCGAGCGCTCCCCGAACATGGCGCGGGCGAACGCGTCGAGCGTGCCCTTGAGGTGCGCCATCGTGATGCCCTTGTCCACGGCGAGGCCCTCGACCTGGTGGAACACCGGCGTATGCGTCGAGTCAAGCTCGTCGGTGCGATAGGTACGCCCCGGGCAGACGACGTAGACCGGCGGCGCTCGATGCAGCAGCGTGCGCGCCTGCACCGGCGACGTGTGGGTACGCAGCACCAGCCGGGAATCCTCGGGGGCGACGTAGAAGGTGTCCTGCATCTGCCGGGCGGGGTGATCCTTGCCGAAGTTCAGCGCGTCGAAGTTGAACCACTCCGCCTCGAGCTCCGGCCCTTCGGCGATCTCGTAGCCCATGCCGATGAACACGTCGGAGACGCGTTCGGCCAGCTGACTGACCGGGTGTCGCGCGCCACGGGGGATCCGCTCCCACGGCAGCGTCACGTCGACGGCTTCCTCGCGCAGCATCCGCTCATCGCGTTCGGCCTGCAGCGCGGCGCGCCGCTCGTCGAAGGCGGTCTGGATCCTCACCCGCGCCTCGTTGACCCGCTTACCCGCTTCGGCCTTGTCCTGCTTGGGCAATGAGCCGATCTGCCTCCGGGCGACCAGCAGCGGCGAGTGCTCGCCCAGATGCGCCGGCTTGACCGCGGCCAGCTCATCCAGATCGGCGGCCTTCGCGAACTCGGCGGCCGCGGTCTCGATCGCGGCCGACAGCGTTTGCTGTGCTAGCGCGTCCGCCGTTGTCTCATCGTCCTTGGACATCGCGCTGACTCACAACTCCTTACCCGGCCTTGACCTTCTGTGGACCTTCTGTGCCATTCGAAATCGTGCCGTATCACCCCGCTGGCGCGGTGACCGGCCCTGGTGTAAGTAACCAACGACCAGCCGCGCGGCTAGCCACGGTGCGCTCGAGCGCTCGCGTAGAGGCACACCGCGGCGGCGGTGCTCAAATTCAGGCTCTCCGCCGCGCCGTAGATCGGCACTCGCAGCGCCTCATCGGCTGCGGCGATCAACTCGGCGGGCAGCCCGTGCGCCTCGTTGCCGAACAGCCACGCCGTCGGCTCACCCAGCACGCCGGGATCGTCGACGGTGCCGCCCGCCGCGCCATCCGCCGCGACCACGCGAAGCCCCGCTTCCCGGCAACCGGCCAGCGCCTCGGCCATGTCCTTGACCCGCGCGATCGGCAGGTGGAACACGCTGCCGGTCGACGCACGCACGCATTTGCCGTTGTGCGGGTCGACGGCGTCGCCCGCGAAGATCACCGCGCCCGCGCCGGCCGCATCGGCTACCCGGATCACACTGCCCGCGTTGCCGGGGTCGGCGATGCCGGCAAGTACCGCGACCAGCCGCGGCCGGCCAGCCAGCGCCTCGGCCAGCGGCACATCGACCGTGTCGCACACCGCGACGATGCCTTGCGGCGTCACGGTTTCGGACAGCAGTTGCGCGGCGCGGTCGTTGATCGCCGAGACCGTCACGCCAGCCGCCGAGGCCTGCCGGACGAGTTCGGCGTGCCTACCGGCGGCGGCTTCGGTGACGAACAGTTCGTGCGGCGGCCGCGGCTCGCGCAGTGCTTCGGTGACCGCTTGCGCGCCCTCGGCGAGAAACCGCCCGGCGTCTTGCCTGCCCGCCCTCGTGGTCAACCTCCGCGCGGCAACGACCCGGGGTGTCCGATGGGTGAACGGAGCATCCCCGGGTCGCTGAGGGGTCACGACCGCGCTCAGGCGAGCTTCTTGACGTCCTGAGCGGGCACGTTCTGCTTGGCGACCTCGGCGAGCGCCGTGAAGGCAGCCTCGTCGGTCACCGCGAGCTCCGCGAGGATCTTGCGGTCGACCTCGACTCCAGCGGCCTTCAGGCCCTGGATAAACCGGTTGTAGGTGATGCCGTTGGCCCTGGCCGCCGCGTTGATGCGGGTGATCCAGAGCTGACGGAAGTCGCCCTTGCGCGCCCGGCGGTCCCGGTAGGCGTAGTTGAGCGAGTGGAGCGTCTGCTCCTTGGCCTTCCGGTACAGCCGCGAACGCTGGCCGCGGTAGCCACTGGCCAACTCGAGTGTTGCTCGACGCTTCTTATGGGCGTTCACTGCCCGCTTGACGCGTGCCACGGGTCCATCCTGTCGATTCGGGGGGCGGTTGGCCCCAGTTGTTCAGGTACAAAGTCTGCTGAGCAGGTGGCTCAACGGCCGAGCATGCGCTTGATCGCCTTGCGGTCGGCCGCCGCGACCTCGGTCGTTCCCTCGAGCCGGCGGGTGACCCTGCTCGACTTCTTTTCCATCAGGTGCCGACGCCCGGCCTTCTGGCGGCGGAGCTTGCCGGTGCCAGTGACCTTGATGCGCTTCGCGGTACCGCTGTGCGTCTTCTGCTTGGGCATTGCTGTCCTCTTTCGTGCGGCAGCACACCGATCTCTCGATGTGCTGCTACGTCGTGCCTGCGCGTGCCGTCGCACGTCAGGCGCTATGAGTCGGCGGCTTCCTTGCTCGCCTTGGGTTGCTTCGCCTTCGGGTTCTTGTGCGGCGCGAGCACCATGATCATGTTGCGGCCGTCCTGCTTCGGGGCGGATTCCACGACCCCGAGGTCGGCGACGTCGTCCGCCAGCCGCTGCAGCAGGCGGAACCCGAGCTCGGGCCTCGACTGCTCACGGCCACGGAACATGATGGTGACCTTCACCTTGTTCCCCGCGGTGAGGAAGCGGGCCACGTGGCCCTTCTTCGTCTGGTAATCGTGCGGATCGATCTTCGGCCGGAGCTTCTGCTCCTTGATGACCGTCTGCTGCTGATTACGGCGGGACTCACGGGCCTTCTGGGCACTTTCGTACTTGAACTTGCCGAAGTCCATGAGTTTGGCCACGGGCGGGCGTGCCTGTGGCGCGACCTCTACGAGGTCCAGGTCCGCTTCCTGCGCCAGGCGCAGGGCGTCCTCTATACGGACGATCCCGACTTGTTCGCCGTTCGGCCCGACGAGCCGAACCTCGGGAACGCGGATGCGCTCATTAATGCGCGTGTCGGAGCTGATGGGGCCTCCTTGGTCCGTGGGCTCTTCCTTATGCTGACCCGGTGCCCCAAAATGCCTAGAGCCCCACTGCCTGACGGCATATGGGGCCCAGTTCCGATCGGCATCCGCGCAATGCGCATACCTTCGCCGCCGACATATCGCCGGAAGCGAGACCGGACCCGGCCACCTCGATCGGTGGCCCAGGTGGGAGCGGGGCTCCACTTGCTAGCCCCCGATCGCTCGGCGGCTGGTCACTCGTGGAAGGGTATCAGACGTGCAGTACAACGACGCATCCTCGCCCGGGTATTCCGGCCCGTTCGAACCCGGCGAGCGGGAACTCGCCGAAATCCCGAGCGTCGAGGTCATCAGCAGGGCGGCGGTGATGCTGCTGTCCGCATCGGCCGAACGCCTCGGACTCTCCCACGCCGACCCGGACGCCAGCCCTCACCGTGATCTCGACGAGGCGCGGCGCCTGATCACCGCGCTCGCGGGGTTGGTGACCTCGTCGGCGGAGTACCTTGGCGCGCACGCCGGCCCGCTGCGTGAAGGCCTGCAGTCGGTGCAGAAGGCGTTCCGCGAAGCGTCAGCCGTCCCCGATGCCCCAGGCCAGGGCCCCGGCGAGAAGTACACCGGGCCGGGCTAGGAAAGTTCGTGAGTGGCTATCAGTGTTCTAACCCTGATCAGCACTCACGACCCGTCGAGGTAGCCCCGCAGGCCCCGCTGGCCGCGCCACATCATCACCCCGTGGTTCGCGCGCAGGATCGGGCGAAGCACCGGTTGGATCCTTCGCAGCCGAGGATTGAGCAGCCGCACCTCCTGGGAGATCTGCACGATCGCCCAACTGCCATGCTCCTCGACCCTTGCCCCGCAATGCCCCTCCAGGTCGCCCGCGATGTCGATGCGAAGGCGGCCGGTGTCGAAGTCTTCCTCCGCCCGCCGCAACCGCAGATCCAGCGCGAACGGCAGCACCGCACGGCATTGCACCGTGCCGCTGTCCTCGTCGAGCCGGCGGACCGCTCGGATATCGCGCCACCATGCGGGATACGACTCGACGTCGACCAGTGCCTTGAGTACCTCATCGGCCGAAGCACGGATCGACCACACGTTGCGGAAGCGATAGTGGTGCGGCGTCATGCGGCAAGACTATCTGGCACCGTCACCCAACGGGGGTGTTGCATTTTTCGCAACACGCTATTGCCGAAAATGCATCGGTGTCACCATCATCCTCCGCATGGGTGACACCGAGCGCACGGCCGCGGCCAAGCTGGTCGCGCTGCTGGACGCCTTGTCGGAGTCGGACTCGCCTGCCCGGACCGGGTTGACCGTCGGCGAGCTGGCACGGGTGATGGGCCGCGACAAGTCGATCATCTCACGGCAGCTCAAGCCGCTCGTCGATCTTGGGCTGGTGGAACGGTCGGCGGACGGCAAGCACAGCCTGGGCTGGCGACTGTTCACGATCGCGGCGAAGGCGGGCGACCAGCGGCTCCTGCTGCTGGCTCCGCCGGTGATGCGCCGGCTCACCCAGCTGGTGCGCGAACGGTGTCACTTGAGCATCAGGCGCGGCGGGGATGTGTTCACGATCCTCTCCGAGAGCCCGCAACGCCCGGTGGAGGCCATCGGCTGGGTGGGACGCACGTCGCCGGTGCACTGCACCTCCTCCGGCCGGGCGCTGCTGTTCGACCACAGCGATGCGGACATCCGGGAGCTGTTCGCCGACGGGTTCACGCCGGGGCCCGGTCCCCATGCCCCGTCCGATGTGGCTGAGCTCATCGACCTGACCCATGAGGCGCGCCGGCGCGGGTTCGCTCTCGCGGACGGCGAGTTCGACGCCGACCTCTGCGCGGTCGGCGCCCCGGTCCGCGACGTACACGGCCGCATCGTCGCCGCACTGAACATCTCCGCGCCCGCCCATCGCTTCCGCGACCGCATCACGGCCGCGGGCCAGAACATCGCGCAGGCGGCAGCCCACCTCAGTGCCTCGCTGTCGTCACCACCTGCCTCCCGCAACGACCCTTAGCCCGCAAGGAGCCCAGCGTATGCCCAGCCTTCCTCTCCCCTTCTTCAGCGACGGGTACCGCCTCGACGCCGATCTCCACCTGCCTGACAGTGACGGTGATGCCGACGGTGACGGCGCGCCGTACCCGATCGTCATCGCCGCGAGCGGCTACCAGGGGCTGAAGGTCATCCACCCGAAGCGCTTCGCCCGCGCGCTGACACCGCGGGGCTACGCCGTCCTCGCGTTCGACTACCGGGGCTTCGGCCTGAGCGAGGGCGAGCGCGGGCGGCTGGTCGCCCAGGAATGGGTGCGCGACGTCCGCGCGGCCGTCGATCGCGTGTCCTGCCATCCCCAGCTGGACGCGGACCGCGTGGCGCTGATCGGCTGGGGCCTCGGCGGCGGCGTTGTCGTCACCGAAGCCGCCGACGACCCGCGGGTCAAGGTGCTAGCCTGCTGCAACGGCATCGCGGACGGCTTCCGGTCGACCCAGCTCATGCACGACGAGCAGAGCTGGAACAGCCTGCTACGCCGGATCGAGACGGACCGCGAACGGCGCACCACGCTCGGCCGTTCGGAGATCACCTCACCCTGGGACATCGTGCGGCTCGATCTCGACGACCGCACCGACGACTACGTCGGCGAAGAGCTGTACAAGGCACCCGGCTTCGGCGCGGGCGTCAACCTCGAGTCGGCCGACTACCTGTTGCGCTTCCACCCCAGGGAGCACGCTGCCAAATTGACCGGCCAGCCGCTGCTGATCGTGCACGGCGAGAACAACCAGCTGCACAAGGTCGAGGAAGCTCACACACTCTACGAGGCCGCTTCCGGGCAGAAGAAGCTCGAGATCCTCGAGGGAAAGGGACACACCGAGTGGATGTTCGACGAGGATCCGACCTTCAAGCACATGGTCGAAGTCATCGACGAGTTCTTCACCGGCGCCTTCGGCGCTGTCCGAGCCTGATGAGTCGCTACTGGAGATTCCCATGAGTTTCTTCGACTACGTCGCTGAGAACTCGGAACGGATCGTGTTCCTCCTGCTGCAGCATGTGCAGGTGGTGCTGCTGGCGGTGGGCATGGCGACCGTCGTCAGCGTTGCCGTCGCCATAGCCACGGAGAACTCGCCGAAGTTCCGCGCGGCATCGCTCTCGCTGACCGGCACCATCCTCACGATTCCCTCGTTCGCGCTGTTCGGCCTGATGATCCCCATCTTCGGCCTTGGCGTCGTGCCGACCGTGCTCGCGCTCTCCGTCTACGCGATCTTCCCGATCCTCCGTAACACCGTCACCGGCCTCGAGACCGTTGACGCGAACGTCGTGGACGCGGCGCGCGGCATGGGGATGGGGCCGGGAGAACGACTCAGACGCATCCGCCTCCCGCTCGCCTGGCCGGTGATCCTCAACGGCATCCGGGTCGCCACGATCATGGTCGTCGCCATCGCCGCGATCGGAGCCGCGGTGCGCGGCCCGGGACTCGGCGAGCTGATCTTCCGCGGACTCTCCCGGATGGGTGGCGCGAACGCCCTCAACGAGGCGCTCAGCGGGGTGGTCGCGATCGTGATCGTCGCCGCGGTCCTC
This sequence comes from Actinophytocola sp., assembly GCA_009379975.1. Taxonomy (GTDB): domain Bacteria; phylum Actinomycetota; class Actinomycetes; order Mycobacteriales; family Pseudonocardiaceae; genus WHSS01. The sequence continues at coordinate 23,572 of WHSS01000030.1, read as the reverse complement.
GACGTGCTCTTCCTGATCACCGGCAAACTCACCACTCCGCGAGGCCTTCATGTCTGACATCACCCAGGACACCACCGACCGGACCGAGCCGATGATCCGGCTCAGCGGGGTGACCAAGCGCTACCCCGGGAGCGGCGCGGACGCGGTCGCCCCGCTCACCATGGCGATCGAGCGTGGCGAGTTCGTGGTGCTGGTCGGCCCGTCCGGGTGCGGGAAGACCACCACGCTCCGGATGATCAACCGGCTGGTCGAGCCCTCCGGCGGCGAGATCTGGATCGACGGACAGAACGTCACCCATGCCGACCCGGACGAGCTCCGTCGCGGCATCGGTTACGTGATCCAGCAGGTCGGGCTCATCCCGCACATGTCGATCGGCCGCAACATCGGCCTTGTCCCGGGAATGATGGGCTGGGATAAGACCAAGATCGCCGCGCGCGTCGACGAGTTGCTCGACCTCGTCGGGCTGGAACCGGCCGCGTACCGCTCGCGCTACCCGAAGCAGCTCTCGGGTGGCCAGCAGCAACGCGTTGGGGTCGCTCGCGCGCTGGCGGCCGACCCGCCGATCATGCTGATGGACGAGCCGTTCGGCGCGATCGACCCGATCACCAGGGAGCGCCTGCAGGACGAGTTCCTTCAGCTCCAGCAACGCATCCGGAAGACGATCGTCTTCGTCACCCACGACATCGACGAAGCGCTTCGCCTTGGCGACCGGATCGCCATCTTCGCCGATGGCTCCCGCTTGGCACAGTTCGCGAGCCCGCTGGAGATCCTCACCAATCCCGCGGACGACTTCGTGCGTTCGTTCATCGGCGACGGCGCGGCCATCCGGCGGCTTTCCCTGCTCCGGGTCGGCGACCTCGGCAAGTCCGCTGCCCAGCGGGACGGCCACGCGACCGCCGCGGAGCTGACCGTGACGCCGGACGAGACCGTCGCCGCCGTACTGGAGAAGATGCTGCGGCAAGGCGCCGAGGCGGTGCACGTGAACGGCGGCGGGCAGATGACCGTCCAGGACATGCTCCTGGCGACCACGAGCCAACCGGACGGGGGTGCCGCGTGAGTGAGACCCCCGCCCGCCAGGTCCGGGCGCTGGACGAGGAGTCGCCCATCAAGGCGACCTGGGTACTGCCGGTCATCGCCGGGGTACTGGTGGTCGGCACGCTGGCCTACATCCGGACCGCGGACCTGGACTCCATCGAGGCAAGGGCGCTGACGACGGACATCTTGCTGACCAAGCTGGGGGAGCACGTCCTGCTCGTCGCGGTATCGACGGTCGTGGTCATCGCGATCGGCGTCCCGGTGGGAATTCTGCTCAGCCGTCCAGGTGCCCGATTCATCCAGCCGCCCATCCTCGCGCTGGCGAACGCCGGTCAGGCGATCCCGTCGATCGGCATCCTTGTCCTGCTGGCCCTGATCTACGGGGTGGGCTTCGACATGGCAGTGGTCTCCCTCGTGCTCTACGCCCTGCTGCCGATCCTGCGGAACACCATCGTCGGCCTCAAACAGGTGGACCCGTTCGTGGTCGACGTCGCGAAGGGCATGGGCATGAACCCGCTCCGCATCCTGTTCACGGTGGAACTCCCCCTCGCGGTGCCCGTGATGCTCGCCGGGATCCGGGTTTCGCTGATCTTGAACGTCGGCGTCGCGACGCTGGCGACGTACACGAACGCGGGCGGCCTCGGAGATCTCATCGAGCGAGGCATCGTCTTCTACCGGATGCCGATCTTGGTGACCGGCTGCCTCCTGACCATCGCGCTGGCCCTCGTCGTGGACTGGCTGGCCGGAATCACCGAACGGACCCTGCGACCGAAGGGCCTGTGAGCCACGAGCTAATGACCTACCCAACTATCGAAAGGCAGATCCATGCGCAAGACCAGCACGATCGTCACCGCCGCATTCGCCGGAGCCGTTCTAGCCGGTTGCTCGCTCGGCGACGCACCGCCCAGCGACGTATCGGCAGGCTCGCTGGCGGAGGCGGGTGATCTCAGCGGCGTCGAAGTAACCGTAGGCGGCAAGGAGTTCACCGAACAGCTGATCCTGTGCGAGGTCACCGCGCAGGCGCTCGAGTCCGCCGGAGCGAAGGTCGAGCGCTCGTGTGGCATGTCGGGCAGCAGCACCGTCAGGTCCGCGCTCACCAGTGGGGACGTCGACCTGTACTGGGAATACACCGGGACCGGCTGGATCACGCATCTCGGTGAGACGAAGGCGATCGCCGACCCGACCGAGCTGTACCAGACTGTCGCCGAGGCCGACGAGAAGCAGAACTCGATCGTCTGGCTGGAGCCGTCGCCCGCCAACAACACCTATGCCGTCGCGGCCAGTAAGGAGCAGGCGGACAAGCTCGGCGTCAGCACCCTGTCCGACTACGCCAAGCTCGCCAAGAGCGATGCGGGCGCGGCGGACTTCTGTGGCGCTGCCGAATTCTTCGGACGCGACGACGGCTGGCCGGGCCTGCAGGACGCCTACGGGTTCAAGCTCCCGAAAGGCAACGTCTCAGAGCTCGCGGCAGGCGCCATCTACAACTCCATCGACAAAGCGAAGCCGTGTGCCTTCGGCGAGGTGTTCGCGACCGACGGCCGGATCGCCGCCCTCGACCTCGTCGTCCTGGAGGACGACAAGAAGTTCTTCACCGCGTACAACCCCTCGGTGACGATTCGCAAGGAGGCCCTCGACACGAACCCGGCCATCGCCGACGTGCTGGCACCGGTGGCGGAGGCCCTCACGGACGAGACGTTGCAGGCACTCAACGCCGAGGTGGACGTCGACGGCGCCACCCCGGAGAAGACCGCGAAGGAGTGGCTGACCAAGGAAGGCTTCGTCGGTGACTGAGTTGGCCAACCGGCAGGCGAGGAACACCCGGCTTCGGGTCCGGCTGCTGCAGACGGACCCGAAGCTGGGTGATGTGAACGGCAACCTGGATCACCTCGACTCGCTGGTCCGCGCCGCCGCCGGGTGCGACCTGGTCGTCGCACCCGAACTGGCCACGCACGGGTATCACCTGAGCGAGGTGCCCGATGCGATGCCGATGCAGCCGGACGACGACCGGTTGCGGGCCCTCGGTAAGCACGGGCCGGCCGTGGTCGCGGGGTTCGCGGAGGCCTTTCGCCACCACACGTTCAACAGTGCCGCGCTGCTGATGGACGGCGATGCCCGGATCCAGCGCAAGATGTACCTGCCGACCTACCGGGGATGGGAGGAGCGCAAGCACTTCCGCCCCGGCGGTCAGCTGAACTGCCACGACGCGCTCGGCACGCGGCTGGGGATGCTCATCTGCAACGACGCGTGGCAGCCGGCGATCCCGTGGCTCGCCGCGCACAGCGGAGCGGAGGTCCTCGTCGTTCCGGCCAACAGCGCGCAGGCCGAAGTCGGGGTCGCCACGCAACGGGCCTGGGAGATCCTGCTGCTCCATGCGGCGGTGGTGCTCCAGTCGTTCGTGGTCTTCGTCAACCGCTCCGGCGAGGAGAACCAGCGTGACTTCTGGGGCGGCTCGCGGGTGATCCATCCCTCCGGGGAAGTCATCGGGCAGCTCGGCTCCGAACCGGGAGAGCTCGACTGCGTGCTCGACGTCGACGAGCTGCGGCTGCTGCGCCGTCGCTGGCCGCTGCTCCAGGAGTCGCGTGCCGACGTCATCGCCCGGGAGTCGGCCAGGCTCGCCGCAGAGGAGTTCTGAGAGGTGTTCGACAGCCACGTGCACGCCGGGCCGGACGTGCTCGACCGCATCGGCGACGACCTGGACGTCGGCCGCGCGTTCGGGCTCGCCGACTTCTCCGGTTTCGTGCTGAAGGCGCACTACGAGTCGACGGTGGGCCGGGCTCACAGCGTCTCGAAGGTCACCGGTCAGACGGTGTACGGCGGGATCGCGCTCAACCAGCACTGCGGCGGCGTGAACCCGGCCGCGGTCGCCGCCGCGCTGTCGTCGGGCGGCAGGGTCGTCTGGCTGCCCACCGCGGACGCGCACACGCAGCGCTCGGCCGGCCTGCCGCGGCTGTGTCACCACGAGGCTCGGCTGCCGCAGCATGCGTACGCGATTCCGCCGGTCGACCCTGCCGCCGCAGGCGCCGCGGAGCTGGTGCTCGCGCTGGTGGCCGAGCACGACGCCGTCCTGGCCACCGGGCACCTCAGCGAAGCGGAGTGCCGGTGGCTGAGCGATCGGGCGCGTTTCTACGGCATCGACCGGCTGCTGTTCACGCACCCGTCCTACACCGTCCCCGGCTTGCGGCCAGCCGCCGTACGTGAGCTCGTCGAGGCAGGGGGCTTCGCCGAGATCACGGCCTACCAGCTGCTGCATCAGCCCGGCTGCTCCCCCGCGCTCCTCGCCCGGGTGGCCGAAGCCGCCGGGGACAAGCTGATCCTGTCCTCCGACGCCGGTCAGCCGGACTCGCCGATGCCGCCCGAGGCCCTGGAGATGCTGATCGACGTCCTGGCGGCCGAAGGGCTCGACCGCCGCGTGCTGGCGGCGGCCGCCTCCAGCACGCCCGAGTCGCTGTTCAGGCCAGCGTGACGCAGAGGTTCTCGACGGTGCCATCGCCTGGGGTCAGTGTCCGGATGCCGGACGCGCTCTGAGTCACCGTCCAGCCGTGACCGCGCACGGCGTACATGCCCGGGTCCGCCGATTTCCCGGCGTGCAGGCCCGCGACGAAGTGGCCCCCGACGTTGACCAAGGACCAGCCCCCGTCCTGGCCGTCAACCAGGCGAGTCAAGGGTTGACTTCCTCCCCACGGCTGAAGCCGGGGGTCTCCACGAACAAGGAGCCACTGACGATCACGTCATGCACTGGGTCGAACGGGACGGGACGGGGTCTTACTCCCGCGGCGGATCGGCGGACATCCCGCGCTCGACTTCTGCAACACATGGGCGGGTTGGGGAGAGCCCGAGTCCCCCAGGCGCGAGTGGCTACGAACTTACGAAACGTTCGCTGCGTGGGCCCACTACGCGGAGCTGATCACCGCGGCCGAGGCCGACCGGCTCGGCACCATCGCGCGGCGACAGACCGCGGACGCCGAGTCCACCTTGTCGGAAGCCCACGAGCTTCGGGCGTCTGTCCGCACCGCGATCCTTGACCCAGCCAACGCCGACGCGCTGGCCAGGATCACCGCCGGACACCTCAGCCTGCGACCGGCCCCGGGCGGACCGGCTCGCTGGGAACTGGCGTCCACCGCGGGACTGCCGGCGCCCGTGCTCGCCGTGGCCCGCGCTGCGGCGGATCTGCTCACGTCACCCGAGGTCGGGACCGTTTCCGCCTGCCCCGGCCACGACTGCGGCTGGCTGTTCCTCGATCGGAGCGGCCGCCGCCGATGGTGCAGCATGCGAACGTGCGGCAACCGCGCCAAGGTCGCCGCCCACGCGAGGCGCCGACGAGAGCAGGACGTCAGCTGAAGATCGGCTTGAGGTACTGCCCGGTGTAGCTGTCCTGGTCCTGCGCGACCTGTTCCGGCGTGCCTTCCGCGATCACCATGCCGCCGCCGGAGCCGCCTTCCGGCCCCATGTCGATGACCCAGTCCGATGTCTTGATCACGTCGAGGTTGTGCTCGATGACGATCACCGTGTTGCCCTTGTCGACCAGGCCGTTGATCACGCCCAGCAACTTGCGGATGTCCTCGAAGTGCAAGCCGGTCGTTGGCTCGTCCAGCACGTAGACGGTCTTGCCGGTCGAGCGCTTCTGCAGCTCGGAAGCGAGCTTCACCCGCTGCGCCTCTCCCCCGGACAGCGTCGGCGCCGGCTGGCCGAGGCGGACGTAGCCGAGACCGACGTCCACCAGGGTGTTGAGGTGACGGTGGATCGACTTGATCGGCTCGAAGAACTCGGCCGCCTCCTCGATCGGCATGTCCAGCACGTCGGCTACGGTCTTGCCCTTGTAGTGGACTTCGAGCGTCTCGCGGTTGTAGCGGGCGCCCTTGCACACCTCGCACGGCACGTAGACGTCCGGCAGGAAGTTCATCTCGATCTTGATGGTGCCGTCGCCCGCGCAGGCTTCACACCGGCCGCCCTTGACGTTGAACGAGAACCGGCCGGGCTGATAGCCCCGCACCTTGGCTTCGGTGGTCGCGGCGAACAGCTTGCGCACGTGGTCCCACACACCGGTGTACGTGGCGGCGTTGGACCGCGGGGTCCGCCCGATCGGCGACTGGTCGACCTGCACCAGCTTGTCGACCAGGTCGAGCCCGCGGATCCTGGTGTGCCTGCCGGGGACCTGACGCGCACCGTTGAGCTTGTTCGCCAGCACGGTCGCGAGGATGTCGTTGACCAGCGTCGACTTTCCCGACCCCGAAACGCCGGTCACCGCCACCAGGCAGCCGAGCGGGAACGTCACGTCGATGGTGCGCAGGTTGTGCTCGCGCGCCCCGACGACGGTCAGCTTGCGCTTGCGGTCGATCGGCCTGCGAGAGACGGGCAGCCCGATCTCCCGGCGGCGTGCGAGGTAGTCGCCGGTGAGGGATTCGTCGTTGCTGAGCAGATCCTTGTAGGTGCCGCTGTGCACGATGTGGCCGCCGTGCTCGCCCGCGCCGGGGCCGATGTCGACGACCCAGTCGCTGGAGCGGATGGTGTCCTCATCGTGCTCGACGATGATCAGCGTGTTGCCCAGGTTGCGCAGCCGGGTCAGCGTCTCGATGAGCCGGTGATTGTCGCGCTGGTGCAACCCGATCGACGGCTCGTCGAGGACGTAGAGCACGCCGACCAGGCCGGAGCCGATCTGCGTGGCGAGCCGGATGCGCTGGGCTTCGCCGCCGGACAACGTGCCCGCCGCGCGGTCGAGTGAGAGGTAATCCAGCCCCACGTCGAGCAGGAAGCGCAGCCGCGCCTGGATCTCCTTGAGCACCGCACCGGCGATCATGGTCTCGCGGGCGCCGAGCGTGAGACCGTCGAGGAAGGCCGACGCTTCGGCGACGGAGAACGCGCAGACCTCGGCGATGGAGCGCGGACCTTGCTCGCCGTGCTCGAGCGTGACGGCGAGGATCTCCGGCTTGAGCCTGGTCCCCTGGCACGCGGGGCAGGGCACCTCGCGCATGTAGCCCTCGTAGCGCTCCCGCATGTACTCCGAGTCGGTCTGATCGCGCCGCCGCTCCAGGAACGGGATGACGCCCTCGAAGTTCGCGTAGTAGGAGCGCTCACGGCCGTAGCGGTTGTGATACCGGACGTGCACCTGCTCGTCGACGCCGTGCAGGACCGCCTTCTGGGCCTTGGCGGGCAGCCTGCGCCACGGCGTGTCCACCCGGAAGCCGATGGCCTCGGCGAGCGAGGTGAGCAGCCGCTCGAAGTACTCCGCGGTCTGCCCGCTTGCCCAGGGCGCGATCGCCCCGTCCGCCAGCGAGAGCTCATCATCGGGGACGACCAACTCCGGGTCGACCTCCTTGCGGACGCCGATGCCGGTGCAATCCGGGCAGGCACCATAGGGCGAGTTGAACGAGAACGAGCGAGGCTCGAGATCCTCGACGGCCAGCGGGTGCCCGTTGGGGCAGGCCAGGTTCTCGGAGAAGCCGCGCGTGCGATGTGGGTCGTTCTCCGGCAGGTCGACGAACTCGAGCTCGACCAGCCCGTCGGCCAGCCGCAGTGCCGTCTCCACCGAGTCGGTGAGCCGCTGCTTGGCGCTCGACTTGACGGTCAGCCGGTCGACCACGACGCCGATGTCGTGCTTCTCCTGCTTCTTGAGCTTGGGCGGGTCGGTCAGCGGGTAGACCGCGCCGTCGACCCTGGCGCGCGAGTAGCCCTGCTGCTGGAGGTTGGCGAAGAGGTCGAGGTACTCCCCCTTGCGGCCCCGGACGACCGGCGCCAGGACCTGGAAGCGGATCCCCTCGGTCATCTCGAGGACCTGGTCGACGATCTGCTGCGGGGTCTGCTTGCTGATCGGCTCACCGCACTGCGGGCAGTGGGGCTTGCCCGCGCGGGCATAGAGCAGCCGCAGGTAGTCGTAGACCTCGGTGATCGTGCCGACCGTCGAGCGCGGGTTGCGCGAGGTCGATTTCTGATCGATCGAGACCGCGGGCGAGAGGCCTTCGATGAAGTCGACGTCCGGCTTGTCCATCTGCCCGAGGAACTGGCGGGCGTAGGCGGAAAGCGACTCGACGTAACGCCGCTGCCCCTCGGCGAAGATCGTGTCGAACGCGAGGCTCGACTTGCCGGAGCCGGACAAGCCGGTGAACACGATCAAGCTGTCACGGGGCAGGTCGATATCGACGCTGCGGAGATTGTGTTCACGTGCACCACGAACGACGAGGCGGTCGGACACCCAGGGTTCCTTCCCTAGCAAACGAGCAGCAGGCACGGCTAGAGGTAGCGTGCCTCTCCATGCTAAGTCCGACCACCGACAGTCTCGGTCCCCACCCGTGGCTCGGACGACAATCGGCGCGCTTGACCCGCACCGACGCTTCTTCGAGCTAACACGTCCGGCGCCGCGGGCGCCAGTCGCTCGGCTGCCGGGGTCACCGCCCGCCTGCGGGTCAACAGCCGGTGCGCCGGGCGTTCCACCAGCACGGTCATGGCCCAGCCTGCCAGTATCGCGGCCGCGAACACCAGCATCAGGCGCGGCCAGCCGGACACGCCGTGCTCGGCGAGCACCCGGGCCAGCACGAAGCCGAGCTGCTGGTGCACGAGGTACACGCCGAAGCTGATGCCGGCGAGCCAGGCGACCGGACGCCGCAGTACACACAGCACGCGGACGTCCCAGTCGGGACCGCGAGCCGCCGCCGCGATCAGCCCGAGCATGATGGCGAAGCCCGCCGCTGAGGGCACCGGATGTTCCGAACTGGCGCCGTGCAGCACGACGGCGGTGGTCGCCAGCAGGCCCAGCTCAGCGTGCGAAAGCTCGCGCCGTGCCCACAGCCACAGCGCGATGCCGACACCGAAGAGGTAGGCCCGTCCGACACCGAGACCGCCGTAGATCGCACCGAGGACGTCCGTGATCTCTCCGGGCAGCAGCGTCAGCGGCAGCACGACGATCGGCCCCAGCAGCAGAACCCTGCTCAGTACGCGCCCCCGGTCGGCGCCGAACTTGTGGCGCCACAGCAGCGCGGCGGAGACGAAGGCGACCACCTGCACCGGCAACGTCCAGTAGGAGTTGTCGACGAAGACCACGTCGTCGCTCCACTCCTGGGTCACCGTCAGGTTCGCGACCAGGTCGGCGGGTGTCGGCAGCTGCCACGGCGGCGGCGCGTCCGGTTCCGGGTGCGGCGGCAGGATCGGATCGCCGAAGAGCGTGCCGAGGAGCCCCGGTTCGGTGTCCCAGCCGTTGAAGGCCAGTACCGCGAAACGGCTGACGGTGTAGGTGATCAGCACGGCGACGATGTAGGCGGGAAGGAGCCTGGCCAGCCGGTTGCCGAGCCACCGGCCTGCGTGGCCGCGGCTGATCGTGACGCAGACGAAGTAGCCGGAGACCACCATCAGTGTCGACGCCCCGAACCATGGAGTGAACGCGAACGGGTAGCCGGCGAGTTCCGGCTGGTTCGCCGGCCCTCGGTAGGTGATGTGTCCCACGACGACGGCCAGGATCGCGATGACCCGGAGCAGATCCCAGTTGATCTTTCGCGCGGCACGCGGGCCTGGTGGAAGCGTCGAGGTGCTAGGCAACGATCAATTCCCGGGTTGAGGTGCACGCCGCCGAGCACGCTACGGACGCCGAGAGCGGGAAGTACGGCCGGGGTGGAGAGGTTGTGACGGCGCCCCTAATCTGAAGGTGTGCAGATCACTGACGAATACACCGGCCATGTCGAGCCAGGCGGCGATGCGCAGCGCCGCGTCCTCGACGCTCTTTCGATCACCAAGCTCTCCGTCGGACCGATGGACAACAACGCTTATCTTCTGGTGTGCCGCCGCACCGGCGAGGCGTTGCTCATCGACGCGGCCAACGAGCCGGAACGCATCTCCGAGGTGATCGGCTACGCGCAGGACCGGCCGACACTGCGCACCATCGTCACCACCCACCAGCACGGGGATCACTGGCAGGCGCTCGGCGCCGTCGCGGGGGCCAACGGCTCGAACACCGCCGCTCACCCTGACGACGCGGAGCCGCTGCCCGTCCCGCCGGACTTCCTGCTCGAGCACGGTGACACCGTCACCGTCGGGGAGGTCGAACTGGAGGTGATCCACCTGCGGGGTCACACTCCCGGGTCGATCGCGCTGCTCTACCGCGATCCGAACGGCCACCCGCACCTGTTCACCGGCGACTCGCTATTCCCTGGCGGCTTGGGGAAAACTACCTCGCCGGAGGCCTTCGCCTCGCTCATCGACGACGTCGAGCAGCGCGTCTTCGGTGAGCTGCCGGACGACACGTGGTTCTACCCGGGCCACGGCGACGACTCCACGATCGGCGCGGAGCGGCCGAAGATTGGCGAGTGGCGCGAGCGCGGCTGGTGAGCTGAGGCCCGGACACCCCCGTGTCCGCGCCCCAGTCCCACGCGTCCGCGCCCCAGGCGTGCGGTTCGCGACGACGGACGAGTTCGAGAACTTCATCTTCACCAACTCGGGGCCCATCATGGCCGCACGCACCGCACTTCAAGGGCTGGGTCGCTGGCCGGAGGCGCATGCCGCCTGACGGGAGGCGGTCGATCGATCGAACGAAGCCGGCAACGGCAGCTACCGGGCGACCTGGGACTACCTGCTCGCGGCGGGAATCCGGCGATAACTCCAGCCATCCCGCGGGGTGGGAATCGTACGATCCATGATCGATTCCGCTCTGGCCAAACCACCATGCGGTCTGGTTATCCTGCGGCATGGATTCTGCGTATGCCGCCGAACTCGCGGCGAAATGTCATCGTTCCCTGGAAGCCCTGCACGCGATGATCTACTTCGCGCCGGAAGCGAACGAGAAGTTCGTCGAACTTGGACTCCGACCAGGGCGCATGACGTACTTCGCGAGCCGCTCCGCGCCGATGGGGCAGGTCGGGCCGGGCACGGTCGCCGCGACGTTCTACAACTTCAACCCGGAACTCGTCGCCCGTCACATTCCCCGCGCGTGGACCCTCGCGTCTCCCGAGCAGATCATCGACACCCGCTGGGAAGTGGCCGACACGGCGCTTCGGCGACTGCTCGGTGACGCCGTCGACTCCGCAGAGGTGGCGGAAGCGGCCGAACTCGCGCGAGAAGCCACCACAGCCTGCACTCCCGCCGGCAGGCCCCTCTACGCCGGGCATGCCGATCTGGCATGGCCGAGCCAGCCGCATCTTGTGCTGTGGCACGCAATCACGCTGCTCCGGGAGTACCGCGGCGACGGCCACATCGCGGTGCTCGTCGCGAACGCCCTGGACGGCCTTCCCGCCCTCATCACGCACACCGCGACGGGGAAGGGCTTCAGCGAGCCAGCGGCCAAGAAGACCCGCGGCTGGTCGGACGAGGAATGGGCGGCAGCCGCCGAGTCCTTGTGCGAGGACGGAATCCTCGACGACTCAGGCGATCTGACTCCCGCGGGCATTGCCCTGCGCGAGCGGGTCGAAGCCGAGACGGACCAGGCCGACACCGCGCCGTATGAGCATCTTGGCGAGGAGAAGTGCCTCCGCTTGCGCGAGATCGGCAAGGGCCTCAGCAAACAGGCGCTCGCCGCGGGCGCGATGCCGCGGGAGAACTTCGGGCGGTAAGGGGCGAGCCGAACCTGGAGCGCGGACACGCGCGACCAGAGCGCGGACACGCGGATGCCGTCACGTCGGGGTGGCGCTGAGCTTGCCCAGATCGGCATTGCCACCCGAGGCGACCAGCACAACGGTGCCATCTTCGGGCACCTCGATCGCCCCAGTGCGCAGCGCTGCGAGGCCGACCGCGGCCGAAGGCTCGAGCAACAGCCGGGTCGCCGCCACCATCGCGGGCCAGGCCTCGGCGATGGCGTGCTCCGGCACCGTGACCATGTCGTCCACGTAGGCCTGCGCCTGCGCGAGCGTGCAGGTGCCGGCGAACGGCGCGGCGAGGCCGTCGGCGATGGTCGGTGCGCCCGGTAACCGCACCACTTCACCCGCGGCGAGTGCCGCACCCAGCGCGTTCGACACCTCCGACTCGACGCCGACCACCCGGCATCGCGGCGCCAGCGCCTTCACCGCCGTGGCGATGCCGCCGATCAGTCCGCCACCGCCGACCGGCACGATCACCAGATCCGGTGCGGGCTCATCGGCGCAGATCTCCAGGCCCGCGATGCCCTGCCCCGCGATGATCTCCGGCAGGTCGAACGGGTACAGCGGCGGGCAGCCATGACGCTCGGCCAGTTCGGAGCAAGTGCCCATGAGGTCATCGGTGGGCACGATCTCGCCGCCGTAGCGACGCACGTTGGCCACTTTGGAGCTGATCGCGTCGCGGGGCATGGCGACGACCGCGCGGACGCCCAACCGCTGGCCCGCGTAGGCGACGGCCGCGGCGTGGTTGCCCGCGGAGAAGCTCACCGCCACTTCCCCCAGGCGCCCCTCGGCCTGCCAAGAAAGCATGGCGTTGAGCGCACCCCGGGGCTTGAAGCTGCCGGTGTGCTGCAGATTCTCGGCCTTGATCAGCACCTGGCGGCCGAGCTCACGCGATAGCTGTTCACACTCGAGCAGCGGTGTGCGCACCACCAGCCCATCGATCCGATCGGCCGCTGCCCAGATGTCCTCGACGCTCACCAGTCCCATACCGCCGAGGCTAACCTCGCAGCTTGCGCCGACCGCTACGGCCGTTGTGGGCCGCCGGGATTTTCTACCTCGCCCTCGTCGTCCTCACCGTCCTCTTCGTCCTCACCGTCTCCATCTCCTTCACCGTCCTCTTCGCCGTCCTCGCCGTCCTCACCGTCCTCGCCGTCCTCACCGTCCTCGCCGTCGTCCCCTTCGCCGTCTTCACCGTCATCCCCCTCGTCGCCACCGTCGATCTGCTCCGACACCTCGTCATAGAAGGCACCCACCCGGGTATACACGCCGGGCTTGCCCGCACGGCCACAGCCTTCTCCCCACGAGACGACACCCACCAGCTTGTTCTCGACGACCATCGGACCACCGGAGTCACCCTGACAGGCATCCTTACCGCCCTCCGAGTAGCCCGCGCAGAGCATGCCCTCGGGCTTGTACCGCGCGCGGTATGCCGACTCGCAGGACTCGTCGGTCATGATCGGCACCACCACCCGCTGCAGGTGATCCGAGGGCTCGCCGCCTTCCTCGGTGCGTCCCCAGCCGAGCACCGTGGCTTCGGTCTCCGGCTCATACGCCGGATCATCCGCCTTCGCGAGTTCGGCGGGCTCCTGCTCGACGGGTTCGGCCAGGGACAGCACGGCGATGTCGTAGTTCTGCCCGTCGGTGCCGTGATCGGGATGAACCCAGATCTCGCCGACCGGGGTGACCTCGCCTTCGTCCGAACTCATCTTCGTGCGACCGGAGACCACCTCGAGCTCTTCGGCTTCTACGTGCCCGACACAGTGCGCGGCGGTGACCACCCGATCCGGCGCGACGAGCGTGCCGCCGCACATGTGGTACCCGTCCTCCTCCGCAAGCAGCGCGACGGTGAACGGATAGTCCTCGATCTCGGCATCCTCACCGCCGACGATGTTCGGATGAACCGGGTCTGCCCCGGCCATGCCGGGCGCGGCGACGGCAGTCCCGGCGGCCAGCACCACGGCTCCCACCGCCACGACCAGCTTCCGCATCGACCTCACGAGACCCTCCTCATTCGGTTACGCCGGTGTCTCTCCGCTGTCATACCTACACCTACCGCTACCGACGGCATCGCGCCACCGTAGAGCACCTTGCTCCATGTGGGTAATAACCAGCAATTTGCAGGCGTGACCTCATCGCCCCCGGCTCGTTGATCAAGCCGAACTGAGCGTTATTCACGGATCGGCAAGCGGCGGGGCCCAGCAGGGGTTTCCGGCTCGGCCGCGGTGCGAGACACGCCTGGTGAATGCGGACATTGACGGTGCGGGAAAGGACGCTCGATGCCGACGATCGACGACGTGGCAGTCAAGGCACAGGTCTCTACGGCGACCGTGTCCCGCGCGCTCAACGGAAAGTCGTCGGTCGACCCTGAACTGGCCGAACGGGTGCGCCGGGCCGCGGCCGAACTGGGATATCAGCCGAATGGCCCAGCCCGGAACCTGCGTCGCAAAACCACGGCGACGCTGTCGTTGATCGTTCCCGATGTGACCCACCCGTTCTACGCCTCGATCTCCCGCGGCTTCGAAGACACCGCCCGGGCAGCGGGCTACTCGGTCGTGCTGTGCAACACCGACGACGATCCCGACAAAGAGCGGCGTTACCTGGAGGTGGCGCGGCAGGAGTGCTTCGCGGGCGTCGTCATGTGCCCGGCGCCGACCGCAACGCAGATCGATGACCTGACCGGTCCCACAACGCCGGTCGTCACCCTTGACGGCGCCTGCGAGACGCACGACCGGGTACTGGTCGACTCGCGGGCCGCCGTGGAGCGGGCGGCCGTACACTTGATCAGCCAGGGATATCAACGGCTGGCCTGCGTCATCGAGCCCGCCTGCCATACCGACACCGGCCGGCTCGCCGGCTTTCACCGGGCCCATCGTGCGGCAGGGCGAGCCGACGACGGGCAGGTCGTGGTCTGTCGCGCCGACGGCGGACCGTCCGACCCGTACGTGATGCTCACCGCCCTGCTTTCCGATCCAGCGCCGCCCGACGCACTGCTGGTGGCTCGGCACGAACTCGCGGAGGGCGCGCTACGCGCCATCGCCGAGCGAGGCCTGCGACTCGGTGCCGACATCGGCGTGGTGGTCTTCGACGACGCGCCGTGGCTGTCCCTGCTTCGACCCGCGGTCTCGGTGGTCAGCCGGCCCGCATACGCGATCGGCACCACCGCTGCCCGCCAGGTGCTCGCCCGGCTCACCGCGAAGTCCAACGGCGTCGAGGACACCGCACTGCAGGCCGATCTCATCGTCCGGGGTAGTTCGATTCGGGTGCCATAAGTCACATCCGTGCGCGGGACGCGCGAGAGCGCACGAATCCGCACGCTCGTGCTAACGCTGAGAGCGTGACCGTCGCACTAGGTGGTGTCTTACGGATCCGTGATCGCGGTATTCGCGCCCAGGTGGTCGCTGGCTGTGTTGCCGGAAAGCCCGAGTACAACACCGGTACTAGGACTTCCCGCCGCCTTGCCAGCGACCACCTGGGCGCGAATCCCATCGATCGAGATCCATAAGACACGCACTAGGCCGTGCTTGCCGAGGCCGGAATCAGGGTCGATACCGGCAAGTTCCTCCGTCTGGTGGCTGACGCGGCGAGCAAGATCTCGCCGCCACAGTCGAACCCTGCCGACTATTTCTCGCCGCAACAGCAGCAAGAGCTCACCGACGTCGGGATGGACCTCTCCGCGTACCGGCCGTCGGAGACCGATCCGCGCGCCCGGACCGTCGCGGCGCGCGCCGTGCTCAGCGAGACCGCGTACCCGGTGGCCGAACTCGCCGCTGTGCTGCGGCCGACCGAAGACATCGTCGCGGTGCACCCGGCGACCCGGCTCGTCCGCGTCTTCACCGCACTCGGCAACCATCCGCAGCGCTGGAACTCGTTCCGTTACAGCGGCCCGCTCCCCCACGGCCGCTTCGACCCCCAGCACTCGGACGACGGCACGCCCACCACCGATCCCGACGCGGGAGTGCTTTACTTCGCGCTGTCGGTGCGTACCAGCGTCGCCGAGGTCTTTCAGATCACCTCCGCGGTCGATCGGACCACGAGGTCGCCCCATCTGGTCGTGCTGCGGCCGGCGCGGACCCTGCGGCTGCTCGACCTGACCGGGCTGTGGCCGACCCGCGCGGGTGCGTCCCAGGAGATTTCCAGCGGACCGAAGAAGGTCACGCAGGTCTGGGCCCGGCAGATCCGGCAGGCCTACCCCGGTCTCGACGGCGTCTGGTATCGCTCGTCCATGGACTCGGGCGATCCCGCCATCGCGCTCTGGGATCCGCCGGGGGAAAGCGCGCTGCCGTTGGCCCCGTCGGTCTTGCTGCCGCTGAACCACCCCGGTCTCGACCTGCCGCTGGCCCGCGTCTGCGAGGAGCTGAACTACCTGCTGCTCGGGTGAACGACCACCACGCGCTGAAAGACGCCTTCAGTCCGCTGGACGGACTGAAAGGCCCATTCACTCCGTTGAACGGACTGAAAGCGTCTTTCAGCTTATGACTGGCCGGCAGAGACCTGTGCCTTCTTCGTGCGGTCCCGCTTCGACTTCAGCAGGCTCGCGACCGTGGTAATCGCCAGCACCACCACGATCACGCCCAGCGAGACCCAGTTGTTGATTTCGAACGCGTCCGACACCCAGCCGTACTCGTGCGCGGCATGCAGGAACAGCTTGATCCCGATGAAGCTGAGGATGACCGCGAGCCCGTAGGACAGGTAGACGAGCTTGTCGACCAGTCCCCCGATCAAGAAGTACAGCTGGCGCAGCCCCATCAGCGCGAAGGCGTTGGCGGTGAAGACCAGGAAGGCTTCCTGGGTGATGCCGAAGATCGCCGGGATCGAGTCGACGGCGAAGAGCAGGTCAGCGCTGCCGATCGCGACGATCACCACGAACATCGGCGTGATCCAGCGCTTGCCGTCCTGCTTGATCATCATCCGGTGGCCGACATAGTCGTCGGTGACCGGGAAGAACTTGCGTACCCGGCGCACGACCACGTTCTCGTGGTATTCGTCCTGCTCACCGCCCCGCAGCATGCTGATCGCCGTCCAGATCAAGATCGCGCCGAAGACGAAGAACACCGCGGTGAACTTCGCGATCAGCGCGGCGCCGACCGCGATGAAAGCACCCCGCATGATGAGCGCGAGCAGGATCCCGATGAGCAGCACCCGGTGCTGGTGAATCGCCGGGACCCGGAACGAGGTCATGATCAGCATGAAGATGAACAGGTTGTCCACGCTGAGTGAGTACTCGGTGATGTAGCCGGCGAAGAACTCGACGCCGTAGTCATGGCCGCCGAAGATCCAGACACCGATACCGAACAGCACCGCGCACGTGACGTAGAACGCCACCCATCGCGCTGCTTCACCCGTGGTGACTTCGTGCGGCTTGCGGTCGACGATCACCAGGTCGATCGCGATGAGCAGGAGCAGGCCGCCGAGCGTGGCCGCCCACAGCCACATGGGAACGTTCATGAACTTGTAAACCTCCGGTTAGCGGAATTGGAGCCACTACCCAGAGGTCTCTTCCACCAGCATGATCGCCGGTCGACGGTGCCGGGAGTCCCGCCGTTGAAGCACGGAACTGCCGTGTTGACGACACCGTCGCGAAGGAATACTCCCCTCCACGTATAGCCACATCTTGACGGTTACCCGCCGCAAACGCCAGGCAAAGGTATCCGGTATCACCCCGATGCCACGAATCCGACGCGCTGAACAGGGTGGCTTAGACCTTCTCAGCGACGTTCGAATACCGTCGCGTCCGTGCCTCGCCTTCCCGTCTTGAGCGGCCGCCACCGCCGCCGCGCGCTCCTCGCCCTCGTCGCCGTCATCGCCGTCGCGGCCCTGGGCACGCTCGGCGCGACATTCCTCGGTTCCGACAACGCGGCCGCCGCCGTATCGACCCACGAGGACGTCGTCGAAGTGCCGAAGGCACCGGGAGCACCGGACCGCGAACGCCTCGACATCACGCTCTACCTGCCCGAAGGCGCCCAGGACTCCCCCGCACCGGCCGTCCTGCTGCCGCACGGCTTCGGCGGCAGCAAGCACAGCGTCTCCCGCGACGCCCAAGAGCTGGCCGAACGCGGCTTCGTCGTCCTCACCTACTCGGCCCGCGGCTTCGGCAAGAGCACCGGCAGCATCTCGCTGAACGACCCCGACGCCGAAGTGGCCGACGCCAGCTACCTCGTCGACTACCTCGCCGCCCAGCAGACGGTCGCCCTCGACGCCGAAGGCGACCCCAAGGTAGCGGTCACCGGGGCCTCCTACGCGGGCGCGCTCGCCCTCCTGCTCGCGGGGACCGACGAACGCATCGACGCCATCGCCCCGGTGATGACCTACAACGACCTGGGACAGGCCCTGGTCCCGAACAACGCGAGCACCAAGAAATTCACCGCGGATTCCGCGGCCGCGTCGGTCGCGTCCCCGGAGGGCGTGTTCAAGCAAGCCTGGGCGGGCGTGCTGTTCTCCGGCGGGCTGGGCACGCCGTCCGGGGCAGGCGGTCAGGGTGCACCGATGGACGCGCCGGAACCGGGCGCCGACCCCAACGACGCTGACGCCGGCGCTGGCGCGGATGGGGGCGGCATCGGCGGCCCCGGCCAGCAGGGCGCGGCCAACGGCGGTCCGCGGCCGGACGCGGGCGCCCGGCCCAGCGATGCCGGCCCATGTGGGCGGTTCACCGAGCAGGTCTGCGCGGCGTATCAGGATCTCGCGACGGACGGCCTCGCCAACGACCGCACGATCCAGTTGCTGGAGCGTGTCTCGCCGAAGGCGGTCACCGACGAGATCTCGGTGCCTACCCTGCTCGTGCAAGGTGAGCGGGACACGCTCTTCGGGCTCGACCACGCCGACGCCAACGCACGGCAGATCAGCGAAGCGGGTGGAGACGTCCAGCTGGTCTGGTACGCGGGCGGGCACGACGGCGGCGGGCCCGGCCCTCAATTGCGCGGCAAGCTCGCGGACTGGTTGTCGTTCCAGCTCGGCGGCACGGACGCGCCGGCGGACAATCCACTGCCCGCGTTCTCCTACGACGTCCAGGGATCGTTCCGGGCCTCGCGCGCGCCGTCGGTACGCATCGTCGAATCCGACAGCTACCCCGGCCTCGACGGCGGCGCCGCGGTCTCCAGTACCTCAATGGAGCTCGCGGGACCCGAACAGGCCGTCATCAATCCGCCCGGCGGCACCCCCGCGGCGATCAGTGGCGTTCCCGGACTCAACGGCCTCGCCGGGCGTTCGTCCGCCCTCGCCTCGATGTTCGGCATCGACCTGCCGGGGCAGGCAGCGGCCTTCACCTCGCGGGAGCTGGACAGTCAACTGCTGGCGACCGGGTCGCCGACGGTCCGGCTTCGAGTGACCGCACTGCCCTGGGCGGGCGGTGGACGTCCCCGCGAGGCCGACGGAGTGCTGTTCGTCAAGCTCTACGACGTCGGGCCGGACGGCAGTCGCACGCTGCCCGGCAACGCAATCGCGCCGGTGCGCATCCCCGGCCTCCGGGTCGGTGAGGCCGCGGAGGTCACCGTCAGCCTGCCGGGCATCGTGCGGCCGGTCGACGCGGGACACCGGCTGCAGGTGGTCGTGGCCACCACCGACCAGGCGTACGCAAACTCCATCACGCCCGCCGCGTATCGGATCTCGCTGCCGGACTCGGCGGTGCTGACGGTGCCGGAGGTGCCGGGGACGTCGGCCAACACCGGCTGGCCGGTCGGGCAACTGGCGGGCATCGCGGGCGTCCTGCTCTTCGCGGCCGCGGTCGGCACCGTCGCCGCGATCCGGCGCAGGCGGGCACACAGCGTCGACGAAACTCTCGCGGACGTCCCGCTGGTGATCAGCAACCTGACGAAGTCCTACCCCGGCGGCGTGACCGCGGTGTCGGACCTCTCGTTCCGGGTCGAGCGGGGCCAGGTCCTCGGGCTGCTGGGGCCGAACGGCGCGGGCAAGACCACCACGCTGCGCATGCTGATGGGCCTCATCACGCCCACATCGGGCGAGATCAGGGTCTTCGGCCACAAGGTACGGCCCGGCGCACCGGTGCTGTCGCGCATCGGATCGTTCGTCGAGGGCTCCGGCTTCCTGCCACACCTGTCCGGCGACGCGAACCTGCGGCTCTACTGGGCCGCTACCGGACGCCCGGCAGAGCGGGCGCACTTCACCGAAGCATTGGAAATCGCCGGCCTCGGCGACGCCGTGCACCGCAAGGTGCGCACCTACAGCCAGGGCATGCGGCAACGGCTCGCGATCGCGCAGGCCATGCTCGGCCTGCCCGAACTGCTGGTACTCGACGAACCGACCAACGGGCTCGATCCGCCGCAGATCCACCAGATGCGCGAAGTGCTGCGACGCTACGCGGCCACCGGGCGCACCGTGCTGGTGTCGAGCCACCTGCTGGCCGAGGTGGAGCAGACCGCGACC
Organism: Actinophytocola sp.; assembly: GCA_009379975.1. GTDB lineage: Bacteria > Actinomycetota > Actinomycetes > Mycobacteriales > Pseudonocardiaceae > WHSS01. The sequence continues at coordinate 3,611 of WHSS01000030.1, read as the reverse complement.
CACGTGGTCGTGATGCACCGGGGCGCGCTGGTCGCCGACGGCGAGGTGGGCGAGATCGTCGCCGCGGGTGGCGAGGCCTCCTTCGTCGTCGACAAGCCGGAGGAAGCGGCCGAAGCGTTGCGTGCGGTGCCCGGCGTCGCCGACGTCGAGGTCGACGGCACCAAGGTGCATGCCGACCTCGACGGGCTCCCCCGCTCGGCGGCCATTGCGGCCCTGGTGCGGGCCGACATCGCGGTCGAGCAAGCTGGCGCCCGGCGCCGGCTGGAAGACGCATTCCTGCAACTCGTCGGAGAGGATGGCGCGGATGAGCCGCGATCATGATCACGGGGTGCACACCGACCCCGCGGCGCTGGCCGAGCTCACCGAGGCGGCCGAACACGAGCTGACCGAGACGGCGACATCGGGCGCGGTCGCAGGCTACGTCGCGAGCCGCACGCTGCGGTTCGGCGTCGAGATACGCCGGCAGCTGCGCAGGCGGCGGACCCAGTTCGTGCTCGGGCTCGTCGCGCTGCTGCCGTTCCTCCTGGTGCTCGCCTTCGAGATCGGGAGCGCGAACCCGAACCGTCGCCAGGGCGGCTTCATCGACCTGGCTACGGTCAGCGCGCCGAACTTCGTCGTCGTCACGCTGCTGGTTTCGGGGTCGTTCCTGCTGCCGATGATCGTCGCGCTGTTCTTCGGCGACACCATCGCGAGCGAGGCATCGTGGTCCAGCCTCAAGTACCTGCTCGCGATCCCGGTGCCCCGGCACCGCGCGTTGCGGCAGAAGGCCACGGTCGCCGGGGCGCTGGCCGCGCTCTCCTTGACCTTGCTGCCCGCTGTCGCCCTGGTCGCGGGCATCTTCTGGTACGGCGTGGGGGACGCGATCAGCCCGACGGGTGACGCCGCGCCGTTCGGCGCCAGCGTGATCTCACTCGTGCTGGCCGTCGGCTACATCATCATCCAGCTGAGCTGGATCGCCGGCCTCGCGTTGCTGCTGAGCGTCTCCACCGACGCCCCGCTCGGCGCCGTCGGCGGAGCTGTGCTCGCGTCGATCATCTCGTTGATGCTCGACCAGATCACCGCGCTCGAGGATCTGCGCAACTACCTGCCGACGCACTACTCGCTCGCCTGGACCGATCTCATGGCCACCGACGTCGATACGACGGCGATGGCCAACGGCGCGCTCACTTCCCTGTGCTACGCCACGGTGTTCGGCCTGCTCGCCGCGAGGAAGTTCGCCAAGAAGGACATCACCAGCTAACACGGGCGCGGGCGCAGGGTGGACTCGGGCGGGTCAGTCCACCAGCCCGGCGGCGTCCATGCCGCGCAGCTCGCGCTTGAGCTCGGAGATCTCGTCCCGCAGCCGGGCCGCCAGCTCGAACTGCAGGTCGCGCGCCGCCTGCATCATCTGGTCGGTCATCTGCTGGATGAGGTCGGCGAGTTCGGCCCTCGGCATGGTCGTGACGTCCTTGTCCGCGAGCACGCCGGAGCTGCGGCCACCGCCGCCCTGTTCGGGCTTCTTCCCGCGCGAGGCGTTGCGCCCGCCGACCTCGACGGTCTCGGTGTCCTCGGCCTCGGTGTAGACGCGGTCGAGGATGTCGGCGATCTTCTTGCGCAGCGGCTGCGGGTCGAGCCCTCGCTCGGTGTTGTACTCGACCTGCTTGGCTCGCCGACGGTTGGTCTCGTCGATGGCGTAGCGCATCGAGTCGGTGATGGTGTCGGCGTACATGTGCACCTGACCCGACACGTTCCTCGCCGCACGGCCGATCGTCTGGATCAGGCTCGTACCGCTGCGGAGGAACCCCTCCTTGTCGGCGTCCAGGATGGCCACCAGCGAGACCTCGGGCAGGTCGAGCCCCTCACGCAGCAGGTTGATGCCGACGAGCACGTCGAAGTCACCGGAGCGCAGCTGCCGGAGCAGCTCGACGCGGCGCAACGTGTCGACCTCGGAGTGCAGGTAGCGCACCCGGATGCCGAGCTCGAGCAGGTAGTCCGTGAGGTCCTCGGACATCTTCTTGGTCAAGGTGGTGACCAGGACGCGTTCGTCGGCCTCGGCACGGGTGCGGATCTCGTGCACCAGGTCGTCGATCTGCCCCTTGGTCGGCTTCACCACGATCTCCGGGTCGATCAGCCCGGTCGGCCGGATGACCTGTTCGACGAACTCGCCGCCGGTCTTGCGCATCTCGTACGGCCCCGGGGTCGCCGAGAGGTAGACCGTCTGGCCGATCCGATCCGAGAACTCCTCCCAGGTGAGCGGCCGGTTGTCCATCGCGCTCGGCAGCCGGAAACCGTGCTCCACCAGGGTTCGCTTCCGCGAGGCGTCACCCTCGTACATGCCGCCGATCTGCGGGACCGTCACGTGCGACTCGTCGATCACCAGCAGGAAGTCCTCGGGGAAATAGTCGATCAGCGTCGCGGGCGCCGAGCCAGCGGCGCGATCATCCATATGCCGCGAGTAGTTCTCGATGCCCGAGCAGAACCCGACCTGGCGCATCATCTCGATGTCGTACGCGGTGCGCATCCGCAGCCGCTGCGCCTCGAGCAGCTTGTGCTGGCTCTCCAGCTCGGCGAGCCGCTCCGCCAGCTCGGCCTCGATGGTCCGGATGGCCTTCTCCATCCGCTCCGGGCCGGCGACGTAGTGGGTCGCGGGGAAGATCCGCACCTCGTCCAGCTCCTGCACGATCTCGCCGGTGAGCGGGTGCAGGTAGTAGAGCTTGTCGATCTCGTCTCCGAAGAACTCGACGCGGATCGCGAGCTCCTCGTAGGCGGGGATGATCTCGACGGTGTCCCCGCGCACCCGGAAGGTGCCGCGGGCGAAGGCCAGGTCGTTGCGGCTGTACTGCACGTCGACGAGCGCGCGGAGCAGCGAATCCCGATCGACCTCCTCACCGACGGCCAGCTTGGCGGATCGGTCGAGGTAGGACTGCGGCGTGCCGAGGCCGTAGATGCAGGACACGCTGGCGACCACGATCACGTCACGCCGGGACAGCAGGTTCATCGTCGCCGAATGCCGCAGCCGCTCGACATCGTCGTTGACCGAGGAGTCCTTCTCGATGTAGGTGTCGGTCTGCGGGACGTAGGCCTCCGGCTGGTAGTAGTCGTAGTAGCTGACGAAGTACTCCACCGCGTTGTGCGGGAACAGCTCGCGCAGCTCATTGGCCAGCTGGGCCGCCAGCGTCTTGTTCGGCGCCATCACCAGCGTCGGCCGCTGCACCCGCTCGATCAGCCATGCCGTGGTCGCCGACTTGCCTGTCCCGGTCGCGCCGAGCAGCACGACGTCGGTCTCGCCGGCCTTGAGCCGCCGCTCCAGATCGTCGATGGCCTGCGGCTGGTCACCGGCGGGCTCGTAGTCGGCTACGACCTTGAACTGCCCGTGCTCCCGAGGGATGTCGGAGACCGGGCGGAACTCGGAATGAGCCAGTACGGGGTGTTCGGTTGCGAAAGCCACGTGTCCAGCGTAGGCGTGACCACCGACAGGGTGCTGGTGCACGGGTGTCTTCGACGGGCACGATGAATCTCATGACCGGTGAACCGCACCCGCCCAAGGTCGAGATCTTCGACGTCGATGCGATGTCCAACACCGATCCGAAGGGTGTGCCACGCGAGGTCGAGGAGTATCGCGAGGAGCCGTT
>WHSS01000290.1 GCA_009379975.1 Actinophytocola sp. | reverse complement strand
GGGCCGTGGCGGCTTCGCTTTGGGCCGTCTCGTAGGCGGCGCGGGCCTTGCGCACCCGGTGGAACTCGTCGGGCGGCACCGCCGGGCGCCCGCCCCGCTGGGGTTCGCCCCGTTCGCGGTCGCGCTGCCACTGTTGGTAGCGGTCGGCGGCCTTGGCGCGTTCGCGCTGCCAGCGGGCCTTGGCCACCGCGACCGGATCCGCGTTAGCGGGAGGACGGCCCACCGGCGCGGCCGCTGCCGCCTCGGCGGCCCGCTGCTCGTAGGCACGGGCCCGTTCGGCCTCGGCCCGCTCACGGCGTGCGTTGATCTGCTCCAACGCCTGCTCGATCCGTTCCTTGCGGTGGCTGCGGTCGGTCACCTTCGGCGGCAGTTCGTCGCCGCGGTTGTCCTCGCCGAACGCCGCGTCCTCGGCCTCGTCACCTTCGGCGAGCGTGTCGACGAACTTCTCGGCCAACCTGCGTAGGTGCGCCTCGCCGCGGTTGGCGTCCTTGCTGGCGTTGGCGGCGATCTTGGTGCCGTCGAAGGCCACCACCCCCAACGGCACCATGCCGAGTTCGGCGGCCAGCACCAGCGACTCGGTCAGCAGACCGGTCAACGCCGCTTCGTGGTTCTTGCGGAACCGGGCCAGCACGGTGTGATCGGGCACGTCCTGTGCGCAGATGATCCTAAACGCCACGTCGGTATGGCACAGCCGCTCGATCTGCCGCGACGAGGACTCCCCATGCGCCATCGCATAGATGAACAGCGTCAGCAGCATGTCCGGGTCATAGCCGCGGCGGCCCACCCCGCCCAGCTTGGCCAGCCGGTGAAACCCGGTGGTGTCCAACCGGTTGACCGCCTCGATCACGAACCACACCAGATGCTCCCCGGATAGCCAGTCGATCATCGAGGGCGGCAGCAGGAACTCCTGCGCCCGATCCACCGGCCGATACGTCCTCGCCATACCGACAATTCTCCCAAACAATGATCAACCAGGAGAAACGACACGCCGCTAGTGGCACGCCATCAGCAGAACCTCAAAAAACAACAGGCTCTTCAACGGACTGAAAGCGTCTTTCAGCGCGCGGTTATCGGTTTGACGATGTGGCGAGGATCGGACCATGACCGATGCCGTCACCGAGTTCGTCGCTACTCCCCTGCCTATCCATAGTCCGGAGGCACAGTCCCTGATCAGGGCATACTTCTTCGACATAGGGTCGCGCTATTGGGGACGGGAAGTGACGCCAGCTGAGGTGGACGCCGTCATCATCGACGAGCCTAACGATGACCTCGCGCCTCCCAGTGGCGACTTCTTTGTTCTCCGCGACGGCACCGAGGACGTCGGATGCGTCGGCGTGCGGCGGATCGACCCGCACACCTGCGAACTGACGCGCCTGTTCGTCGCGCCCCATGCGCGCGGCCGTGGGGCGGGCCGGGCGTTGATCGCCGCGGTCGAACGGTCAGCCCGCGAATTCGGGGCACGCACCCTTCGCCTGGACACTCGCTCCGACCTGACCGAGGCTCGCGCCCTCTATGCCGCCTGCGGCTTCGCCGAGATTCCACGGTTCAACGACGACGAGTACGCCGAGCACTGGTTCGCCAAGGCCCTGGGTTAGGCGGGCGCTACCACGCGGAGGCCAACCGAACGTGCCGCCTCGGACTGCCGGACGTCGTAAGCAACCATCGACTCAGCGGCGGCGCGCACGGCCACCGCGATGTGCAACGCGTCCAGGCTTCGCAGGCCGCGGCCAGGCAACAGTCCGGCCTCGAAGAAGGTCGCACGGTCCGGCTCGATCAGGTCTATCCGGTCGAGCAGGTCGGAGACCGCGGCCTGGCTCAGGTCGAGCCGGACCGCCAAGCGCCGGAGTTCGGTCTCGAGCAGGATGCTCGAGACCAGCACGACACCTTCGCCCGCGAGCTCATCGAGGTAGTGGCTCAGCTGGGCCGATTCCGGCTCGTCAACCAGCAGTTTCGCCGCGGCTGAAGTCTCCACATAGACCGTCACCCAGCGCCCCTGAGGTCATCGAGCACCTCTTGCAGCGTGCCGTCGATCCGCACGCGAGGCAATGAGCCGAAACCGCCCCGAACACGGGCCTTCCGCACCCGCAACGTGGCGGCTGACGACTGCGCCGGCGGAACCAGGATCGCCACGACTTCCCCATGGTTGCTGATCTCGATGGACTCCCCAGCCTGCACGTCACGCAGGACCGCGCTGCTGTTGTTGCGCAGCTCGCGATGCGGAATCGTCCTGGCCATCCGGTCACCTCCCTGTGCTGTAGCAATCGTAGCACAGGACTCTTTGGGGCGAACGAGCCGCAGCGGTATCGAGCGGTTCATGACGCGCGGCGGCTGGGTGGCTCTGGCAAGTACGCCCCTGGGTTGACGGGATCGCAGCCCACTCGCGGCAGGCGGGCGCGGATCGAACCCGGTGATCTCCCGAACAGGTCGGCAATCTCGGCGACGGTGGCGCCCGCCAACCACTGCCGCTCCAGTTCGGCGTCCATGGCGTCAGTCCACGGCTGCCCCCAATTCGCCGCGGCCGCCGCCGATCCGCCACCCTGCTGCGCGGCGATATCCGCCACCGACCGAAGTGCCTTCGCCAGCACTGTGCCGAGGGTGCCCGCGGCGGCGATGTCCACCTCCATCGTTCCTTCGGCTATCACCTCTGCTTGCTCGCCTGCGGCTACCACGTTTACGGCGACCCGGCCAGCATGCTCGGCATGCTCCGCTTCGTCGAGCTCGAGCGCTTCGACTTCGACGTCGTAGGTGGTACTTCCCATCCGGATGTGCGTCCGGTGCGCTTCGACATTGGTCATGTCTCGTCACGCTAGGCAGTCTGACCTGCGGATCTCGACGTCAACTTCGGCGCTCATCCCGGCGACCTGCGAATTTGTCCGTAGCCAGGGTGCGAATGGAGCCACTCGCGCCAGGGTCGCGGTCCCCGTCGTCAAACGGAATTTCGAAATGCACCACACGACCACTCATCGCCACAACCTCCTTCAGGAACGTTCTCGGGACGTAAGGTGCGGCACAGAGCCGCGCCAAGAGTCGAAAGACCCCAGCAGCCGGCTGGCGACCACGGCTACGCTGCCAGCGGCCGGGCTAGTCGATCAGGAGCGCGAAATGAACACTGGATCCGACTTGGTGGTGGCGGTCCGGTCCGGGCTCGCGAAACTCGCCGATCCGGTTCAGGCGCCGCGGATGCGGCAGTACATGAAGTCCGAGCTCCCCTTTCGCGGCGTACCCGCGCCGGGACGTAGACGCTTCGGCCGCACGGTGTTCGCCGAGCATCCGCTGCCGGACGAGGCCTCGTGGCGCAGCGTCGTGCTGGAGCTGTGGCCGAACGCGCGCTTTCGGGAGGAGCGTTACCTCGCGATCGACCTCACCGGGGTCCTGGCCTACCGCCGATGGCAGAGCCCGGCACTGCTTCCGTTGTACGAGGAGCTGATCGTCACTGGGGCATGGTGGGACTTCGTCGACGAGATCGCCATTCACCGGATCGGGCCGATCCTGCGCTCGGCGCCGGACGCCATTGGTCCGCTGATGCGCGACTGGGTCTCCGACGAGGACCGCTGGAAGCGAAGGGCGGCCGTGATCTGTCAGATCGGAGCCGGCTCGGACATCGACGTCGAGCTGCTCACGTACTGCGTCGAAGCCAACGCGACGGACCCGGACTTCTTCCTGCGCAAGGGCATCGGCTGGGCACTGCGCCAGCACGCGCGCCGAGACCCGGAGTGGGTTGGCCGTTTCGTCGACACCCACCCCGGGCTTTCGCCACTGTCGGTGCGAGAGGCGCTCAAACACGTCGGCCGCCCCGCGCACGGCCCGCGCTGAAAGACGCTTTCAGTCCACTGGGAGCCTGTTGCGATTTAGCGAAACATGGCGAAATCGGGGCACCAAATCAGTCTCAGGCTTGACCGTTCGGCGCCCAGCGTCCAACTCAGCCGTGTTCGGGCGACCACTGTCCGCGATCGGGGCAATTTTGCAACAGGCTC
>WHSS01000226.1 GCA_009379975.1 Actinophytocola sp. | reverse complement strand
TGATCGGCTCGGTGTTGCGGAGGTTCTCGTCGAGCACGATCTTGGTGAAGCCCTTCGCCGGCAACGCGCCGCGGGGGAAGATCAGCTGGCCCTCGTCGGCGAACGTCACGACGCGGCCGGTGTCCGGGTGCTTGAGCGCGGCGAGCACCGGTTCCCACCACGGCGGCGCGAAGTCCTGCACCTCATCGATGATGATCGCGTCGAACCGCTGCTCCGGAGTCAGATACCGCGCGTGCCGGACCATTTCGGCGGGCAGCCCTGACTCCCAGTACTCCTGCGGCGCGCCGACGACGGGCTTCGCGCCCCACTGGATGCCGAGCGCGTGGAAGGTGCCGACGTAGGCGGGTCGCTGGTCCTCGGGCAACGCCTGCACGCGGCGTTGTAGCCACATCGCCAAGCCCTTGGAGTAGCAGAGGAGGGCGACGCGCTGCCCTTCCTCGGCCAGTCGCCGCGCCTGCTCGACGGCCAGCCACGTCTTACCGGTGCCGGCGCCGCCGAGGATCTGCACCCGCGGCACCTCGCGCAGCATGTCGAGGACGCTCCCCTGCTGGGCGGTGAGGAGCTCGCAGTGTTCTTCGCGCTCCGCGATATGGGCGGCGTTGCGGGTGGCGAAGGCGGCCTGCGGGTGCTGGGGTCCGGTGAGCGCAGCGACGAGCGATGCCGCTTGCGCTTCGGTCGGCGGCCGAGCTGCGGATTCGAGGGCGTCCAGCTGCGCGGCGAGGCGGTCGGCCAGGTGAGGGATGTCGTCCCGGTCGCTGATCAGCGTCCGGGGGCATTCCGGCGCGGTGAACCCCGATGGCAGCCGCGTGTAGGGCACGGCGACGTGGTGCACCATCCGCGGATCGGGGCCGGTCCAGCGAGGATGCCCGCGCAGGACCTCGCGGATGCCGTATTTGCACTTGAGCGCCTGCTTGACCGGCTGCACCGCACGGCCCTGGTGGGGCCTGCCGACCCACCACGTGCCGTCGGCGTATTCGACGTGCCCGCCCTTGACCTCGATGACCGCGACGCCGACGCCCGGCCACACCACGACGGCGTCGGCCTCCCGGTCGGCTCGTGTGTCGGTGAGCCGCAGGTTGACCAGCACGGTCGCGTCGTCCGGGAGTTGCTCGCGCAACGCCTGGACGACCTTCCGTTCGGGGGCGTCCAGCCCTTCCTCGGCGGCTGGCACCACCCTCGGCCCGTGACTCGGCTGCGACTCCGGTGGGACGGTCATGATCTATACGTCCCGTTGCCTGCTCGCGGCGTTACGGCCGTGCTGCGGTGAACGCCTAGCGTCCTGGGTCTGGAGTGGCGAGCCGAATGTGGCGTTGAGTACCGAATAGGTACCGAAAGCCACATTCGGCTCGGCCCACGCACTTACCCGCCGCCGGAAAGGAAGTTGCGCTGTGAGAAGTCGTCGTCCTCATCGATACGTTGCGTGGCGACTCGACTCTCCTCTTCGGTGAGCCGCGCCTGTTCGGCCTCTGCCTCTTCGATTCCGCGCATGATGCCGGGTCCGCTCGCCGCGAACAGATCTTTGACCTCGGGTGCGACGTCGGCGCGCCCGGCGGCGACGTCGCTCCAGGTGGCGCGGCCGTCCTCGACGGCACGTGCGACGGCTTTCAGCTTTTCGGGTGCGTCGGGGCGTTGCGCGGCTTCTGCGAGATCGTTCGGGTCGACGGGCGGGGAGTCAGGCACCTCCATCTGCTCGGCCCTGATCCGCTGGGTACGGAACTCGGCGAGTGCGGTCTCAAATGAATTGAACGCCGCCTGCATCTGCGGCGGAACGTGCTCAGGCACCTGGCCTCCTCGGTTTGTCGCCGACAGCATATTTATCTTCGGGTACCTCGCTCAGCGCGTCGGCATCGGAGAGATCGGCCACGTCGTGCGCGATTTTCACCCCGGTCTCTACCTTTTCCAGGCTTTCCTTGATCGGGGCGAGTTGCTCCTCGACCTTGCCTTCGATAAAACCGATCGGGTCTTGTGCCGCCTCGACGACGGTCTGGACCTGGTCGATCAAAGCGTTCATTGAGTCTATGAGGGCTTTAGCTTCTTCGACGATGGTGATCGCCGCGCGGACAGCGTCGATGATCTTGATCCAGCCTGCCCCCGGAATCCATGAACTCGCGGCAGCCTGGTCAATCTTGTCGACGGCGGTCTTCAGTGTGCTGACCATGAATTCCGCGACCTTCTGGACTTCGCCGGCAACCGCGACGTAGACGTGACCAACGATTCGGTTGAGTGGTCCTTCAACCTCGACTGCTTTGACGATCTTCATCGCATAGTCCTGGAACGCCATAGCGGCGCCGCCGTCCCAGTTAGCATCCAATGTGGACAACTTCGAGGAGAGGTTCCCCGCAACGACCTCCGCGCCGTCGCCTGCCTGCGTGAGCACCTCGCCCGCCCGCGAAAGCTCCGTCCAGTTGCCGGACATCGGTTCGACGAGTGCGCTGACCGAGCTCCAGCCCGTCAAAAACGCGATCGCGTCGTCAACACCGTTGATTAGGCCGCCTACTTCGTCGAGCAGGCCACGGATGTCAGCTTCCTCATGCGGCGGCGCTTCGAGCTCGGGCTCGTCGCCCGCCGAATACGGAACCGGGTTTGGAAAATCCTTGTACCCCGTGACTACGCCGGGGGTTAGGTGGTCGAATGTCTGGTATGAGGACTCGTCCGCGCCCGAGTACACCCACGCGGCGCGATTGAGTTCCTTAGCCATCCCGTTGAGCCGGTCGATCCGATTTGCGAGGCGCACCGTGGTCTCGTGCGCATAGGTGTCCACCGGCGGCTTCAACAGTGCCATGACGCCGGTAAATCCGGAATCCGGGCGTGCTTCGTAGTTGACGTGTCCATGAGGGACGCAACCTGGTTGGCGATCTCACCCGACAATTCACCTGTCCTCCTGGTGGAATGTTGGGTGGATATCTTGGACCGTATAGCAGCCGTGCGGTCGGCACCTGCGGTTTCGATGAAATGGAGAAGCATGACGATGGAGCGAGTCAAGCGCCCCCTCGCGGCGGTAGCGACGGCGGGGACACTGCTGCTGGCCGGATGTGGTGGCGAGGCAGCGCCCGGCGCACCAACAGGCGCCGAGCAGGACACCGGCGCAGCCTGGCAGCAGGAAGACCCGTGCGACTTGCTGACATCGGACGAGGTGAAGAAGTACCTCGGTGACGAAGCCGCGTCTCCGAAAAAGACGGACAACTCGGGCCGGCCGGGGTGCGAGTGGAAGGGCGAGGGCCTCGGGCAGATCAAATTGAGCCTTTGGCAACCACCTGCCTCCGAAATCGTCACCGACCGCGAAGACGTGATCGAGGTAGGCGACACGAAGGGTTATATCGTTTCGGAGACCGATCGCAGTTGTCACATGGATGTCGAGGCCGAGCCCGCATTCCTGCAGTTCGAGGTGTTCGCGACGGAACCGGATGCGCACGATCAGCACTTCTGCCAAGTCGTCGCTAAGACCGCACAGAAGGTACGGGCCGAACTCGGCTGATGACCACGAGCGGCAGTTCGCTGCCAGACTGACGTCGCCTGGACGGCACACCGAGATCCTCCACAGTGCGGCTCGCGTCGCGTTGGTTTCGTGGCCGGATCTCGTCCAGGGCGCTGAGCGCGGTCAACGCGTCGGAGAGTCATTGACACCGTCGATGCCCAGGGGTAGACCTGAATCCTCAGGCGCACCCTGCCCGAGGAGGCGGCGATGGCGATTCAACGCCCCGAGCGCGACGACCTCACCCGGATCGCCCGGGAATTCCATTTCACGATCTCCGACGACCGGCTGCCGGTGGTTCAGACGCTCCTGGAGGGCTTTCTTGGCCCGTACGACCGGCTCGACGAGATCGATGAGCCGACGCCGGAGCCGCGCTATCCGCGCGACGCAGGCCAGGCGCCGCGCCCGGAGGAGAACACGCTCGGCGCGTGGGCCTGGCGCGTCCGCCTCGAGGGCGCGGCGAGCGGGCCGCTGGCCGGAAAGACCGTCGCAGTCAAGGACAACGTCGCGGTGGCAGGCCTCCCGATGCGCAACGGTACGGCGGTGCTCGAGGGCTACGTGCCGGACCAGGACGCGACCGTCGTCGAACGGGTGCTCGACGCCGGCGCCACGATCCTCGGGAAGTCCGTCTGCGAGAGCCTCTGCTTCTCCGGAGGTAGCCACACCTCTGATAGCGGGCCGGTGCGCAACCCTTACGACACGTCGCGTTCGACGGGCGGATCGTCGAGCGGGTCGGCAGCGCTCGTCGCCTCCGGCGAAGTCGACCTGGCGATCGGCGGTGACCAGGGCGGATCGGTCCGTATCCCGAGCTGCTGGACCGGCGTCTACGGGCTCAAACCGACCTGGGGGCTCGTCCCCTATACCGGAGCATCCCCGATCGAGAACTCGCTCGACCATCTCGGTCCGATGGCGCGGAACACCCGCGACGTCGCTCTGCTGTTGTCGGTGCTCGCCGGCCCGGACGGCGTCGACCCGAGGCAGTATGAGGCCCCGCCGACCACCGACTACGTCGGGGCGCTGACCGGCGACGTAGCCGGGCTTCGGCTGGCCGTCGTGCGCGAGGGATTCGAACACGAGGGTCTGTCCGAACCGGACGTCGACGAGGCGGTGCGGCGCGCGGTAGGGGCGTTCGAGCAGCTGGGCGCGATCACCAATGTGGTGTCGCTGCCTTGGCACCGGGACGCGATGCCGGTGTGGAATGCCATTGCCCTCGAAGGCGCCACGGCGATCATGGTCGCGGGCGAGGGCGTCGCGCACGGCTCGAAAGGGCGGTACCTCACTGGTCTCGTCGACGCATTCGCCGAGGGCAGGCGCGCACGCGGCGATCGGCTGTCGGAGACGGTGAAACTCGCCGTGCTGGCCGGTCGCTGGATGGCCGAGACGCACCATGGGCGCTACTACGCGAAGGCACGCAACCTCGCCGGGGTCGCGACGGCCGCGTACGACGGCGTGCTCGCCGACCACGACCTGCTCGTCATGCCGACGCTGCCACTCAAAGCGACTCCGATCCCCGCGGCGGACGCACCGCTGGACGAGTACGTCGCCCGGGCCTTGGAGATGATCCCGAACACGGCGCCGTTCGACGTCACGGGCCATCCGGCGATGAACGTGCCGTGCGCGATGTCGGACGGACTACCGGTCGGGATGATGCTCGTCGGTCGACATGGCGATGAAGCGACGATCCTGCGCGCTGCGGACGCCTTCGAGCGCGAGGTGTTTCCTCCGCCGGCGCCGGCGGAACACGCTTGATCGAGTGTGACGTTGAGACGAGACGATAGGTTCGTCCGAACGTCACACTCGCTCAACGCATCGGCGCCGCTGCACTGCGGTGGGCGTTACTGGCGCTTCCACTCGCTGCACGACGTCGTTTCGAAGATCTGGCCACCGCTCAGGGTGACGGTTGCCTGCCCTTTGGTGATGTTGTTATCGATGATGTCGGCGTCTGATCCGGTCCCGGATTTGAAGGCGTAGTAGCAGCTGCCTATGCCGCTCGCCGAAGGCCCGGACGTCCGATACGTGCCGGCCTTGATGTCCTTACCGACCACGAACACGCCATCCCCGGGAACCGTGTTGGCCTTGACCTGCCGTTCGTCGGACTTGATCGCCTTCTCGCGTTTATCGAGGCCCTTCTCGCGCCTGTCCAGGGCCGTCTTGCGTTCGTCGAGCTTGCCTTCGCGCTCGTCGAACTTCGCTACTTGTGTGTCGACATCCGCCTCACGTTCGTCGAGAGCGCTAGATCGCTCCCCAATTTCCCGCTCACGCTCGGCCGCGCGCTGGCTCTGGGTTGTCTTGAGCTGCCCGATGTCGTCCAGCGCCGCCAGCACTCCGGGATTGTCGTCGGCGGGGACCTGGCCCATCCCGATGACGGCTCCGATTCCGACGCCGACGGTGAGGGCGGCGATGAGGCCGAGTAGCCAAGGCCAGCGCTTGAGCAGCCTGGACGGCGGATTCGGACGTGTAGCTGGAATTATTTGTGGCCGGGTCATTGCGCTCCCCCTTTGGCTTTTTCTTGGCTCCCCGGGAGTCGTCTTTGATGGACAGCGCGTAACGCCTGTTGCAGCATCGTTAGCCGCCGGGCTCGCCAGCCAACGGCGGCCGAGCGTCCTAGGCTGAACGACATGAGTCCGAAGAGCCGTGGCCGGTCGGCGGGACGGGGCCGGAAAGGTAAGAACAAGCCGCCCGCGGCAGTGCGGGAGATCCGGCTGAGCGACCGCCTCCTGCGGGACGCGCGGCGAATCGTCGGCAACGTCCGAGGCCTTGACGTCGAGCGGTGGGCCAGCAGGTGGTTCGGACGCGCCTGGCTGGCCGCGGCCAAACTGGCCCGCAAGCGGCCGTCGCCGCTGGCGCGTGGTCAGCGGCTGATCATGGACACGTTCCGGATCGGCCAGTTCGACCCCGAATGGTCGCGGCAGGAGGTCATCGAGCGCAACCCGCTGGCCTGGCTGATCCAGGTCGACGGCCTGCTGATGGATGCCAGGAAACTCCCCCGTGAAATCCAGGTGGAGGCCTTTGAGCTCGGCCTGATCCCGTACGTTCCGGCGTAGGAGGGGAGCTCCTCGCGCGTATCGTGGGCGCTATGAGCACCTGCCCGCGCTTGCGCAAGGTCTGGCGATAACCATCGCGCCAACGCATACCGTATTAACTACCAGTGAAGCCGCCGACCTGCTCGGAGTGTCCAGACCGACGCTGGTTCGTTTGCTCGAAGCGGGAGAGATTCCGTACGAGCAGCCTGCGCGACACCGCAAAGTACGGCTCGATGATGTTCTGGCCTATAAGCAGCGGGCGCAGCGCGCTCGCGCCGCTGGCCTGGACGAGATGGTGCGTGCGGCTGAAGACGCCGGAATGTACGAACTACCAGAGGACGCGACGATCGAGCGGCTTCCGCCTGCCGATGATCGGAGCGGCCGGGGCTGACGCGACATTTCCCGCGTCCGACTCCCGGTCCGCGTATCGTGGATTAGTGGCGGAACGCCTCGTGGAGGTGAGAGCAATGGCGCGGCACAGGGTCGTTCTCGTGCGGCAGTGGGACCAGCAGATGGGTGGCTCGGGTTGCTGCGGACGGATCAGTAGCGAAGCCGTCCGGTC
>WHSS01000018.1 GCA_009379975.1 Actinophytocola sp. | reverse complement strand
GGCGACGATGAGGGCCCCGGCGCGACCGCGCCGGCTCCCGTCACCACTGGACTGCCGGTCACTGGCTGATCAGTTCAACGCAAGGCCGTAACACCAGGCCGTGAAGGCCACTTTCCTGGCAGTTTCCCTCGCCAGGAGGGTGGCCTTCACGGCCTTTGTTATGCGTGCACTTCCGCCAATGCGACGCCGAACAATCCCGCGTCGTCGGTCCACCACCGTTTGCGGTCGAAACCCGCGGCGGCGAGTTCGGCTTCGACGATGTCCGGCCGGAACTTCGCTGAAACCTCGGTACGCATCTCTTCCCCTCGCGCGAACGGCACGACCAGGCCGAGTTCCGGCACCTTCACCCACATCTGCCGTGTCGCGCGCAACCGCATCTCGATCCACTCCCGCTCGGCGTCCCACACCGCGACATGCTCGAACGCGTCAACGTCGAAGTCCGCGCACAGCTCACGGTTGAGCACACGGAGCACATTGCGGTTGAACTCCGCCGTTACTCCTTCGGCATCGTCGTAAGCACGTTGGAGGATCTCAGGGCGCTTGACGAGGTCGGTGCCGAGCAGCAACCAGTCCCCCGGCTCGAGGATCGCCCGGACGTCGCGCAGGAACCGGACGCGTTCACCGGGAAGCAGATTGCCGATGGTGCTGCCGAGAAACGCCACCATGCGCGGCCCAGCACTGGCGATGCGATCCAGGTGTTCGAAGAAGTCACCGACGACGCCATGCACCTGCAGGCCGGGAAACTCCTGAGCGAGCGTGCCCGCGGCATCCCGTAGCGCCGTCTCGGAGACATCCAGCGGCACGAACTCGCGCAGCGATCCGCCGCCCCGCAGTGCGTCTATCAGCCGCCGGGTCTTCTCGGATGACCCCGATCCAAGTTCGATCAAGGTGGCGGCCTGGGTCAGCTCCGCGATCTCGGCCGCACGTGCCGCGAGGATCTCGCGCTCGGTGCGGGTCGGGTAATACTCCGGCAGGTCCGTGATGCGTTCGAACAACAGGCTGCCCGCCGCGTCGTAGAACCACTTCGGCGGCAGCGACTTGGGTGTCGCGGTCAATCCCGCGCGGACGTCCGCCCGTAGCGAGTCAGCCAGGTAGCCGTCGGTGAGGTGGACCTCAACGGACACGTTCATGTATCGCCGCTCCCTAATGTCGTGCGTCGCAAGCTCGCGCCCTTACAGTGCCGATGGTTACTAGCCCGGCGGATTTGACCCGCGGACCAGCTTACGGCCGCCGCCCTCACCGTGCGGCGGCGCCGAGCCCCATCTCCGCCGCCGTCGAGCGGACCACGTCGATCACCATGTTCAGCGCGGGCCTGCGCAGCGCGGTGGCGCGGTAGACGATCGACACCGTCCTGGTGATCGGGTTGGTCAGCGGTACCGCGTCCATGCCCGGCGGTTGGAAGGTCAGGCCGAGGTCGGATACCAGCGTGATGCCCAGGCCAGCGGCGACCATCGCCATGGCCGTCGACTGCTCTTCCACCTCGTGCGTGATCTTGAGCGGGAAGCCGCTGCGCAGGCAAGCGGCCCGCACGGCGCTGCCGAAGTGACTTTTCGGCCCGGACAGGATCCACGGATGCTCGGCGAGTTCGGACAGCGCGACCGGCCCGGCGCCAAGCACACCGACGGGCGCGGCGACATGCAGCCGTTCCACCGCGACCTGGGAACCGAGCAGGCTGGGGTCCATCGTCATCGGCGCGTCCGGATAGTCGATCACGAACGCCAGATCGAGGTCGCCACGCGCGACGGCCTGAGCGGTAGCCTCCGGCGGCAACTGGCGCGTCTTGACCTGGATGCCGGCATGCCGCCCGCTCAGCGTCCGTAACGCCTGCGGCAACAACCCGGCGGCGACGGTCGCGAAGACCCCGGCCTTCAGGACCACGGTCGTCGCTTCCTGTGCTTCCTCCAGCGCCAGCGAAGCTCGCTCGACCGCGTCCAGGATCTCTTCGGCATGCTCGGCCAGCAACGCGCCGAGTTCGGTCAGCTGCACCCGCCTGCCGATGCGCTCGAACAACCTGGCGCCGACATCACGCTCGAGCTGAGCGAGCTGCTGCGACACCGCGGACGCCGTGTAGTGCAGCGAACCCGCGGCGGCGGTGATCGTGCCCTTCCGATGCAGTTCCCGCAGCATTCGTAGCCGGTGCAGCGAGAGTTCCATACACAAACCCTAAACATGGCTGTCCACCATCTGTAACTAGACGCGCGGACACTTGTGGCGGACCCTGACGGTAGCGGGCGGAAAATGTTTCCGTCGAGAGACCCGAAAGTATCCGCAGACCCCAATGCCGTGGCCGCACCGCATTGGCTGACCTGCACGTCTGCCATCACAACGGCCGAGGGTAGGCCCTGCCCTGCTGCCGTTTTGGCGGTGGAGAAAACGACGACCGGCCATGCCCTGATCGGGGTGGCAACAACGCCGAGCGGCGCTGCTCGAACCGGAATCGCTGGAGGTGGTTGCAATGAAGACCCCGAACACCACTGAGCCAATGTTGCGTCTCACGTGGACCGATCCCGTTACGGGCACGCACGGCTATCTCGTGGTGCACAGTCTGGTCTCCGGCATCGCCACCGGCGGTACCCGGATGCGCCGAGGCTGCACCCTCTCCGAGGTCGAGGATCTGGCGCGGGGCATGGCAAGCAAGACCGCGGCGTTCAACCTTCCGGTCGGCGGTGCCAAGGGGGGCATCGACTGCGACCCGAAGGACCCCGAAGCTCGCGGCGTCCTCGAGCGCTTCTGCACCGCGATGCGTCCCTGGCTTGACGCGCACTGGGTGACGGCCGAGGACCTGGGCGTGCCACAACACCTGATCGACGACGTGTTCGCGAAGATCGGTCTGCAGCAGTCCTACCACGCCGCGATCACCCGCTCATCGGACCCGCAGCGCACCCTGCAGCGGGTCCAGGCGGGCTTGAACGCGCCGGTGCCGGGCGGTCAGTTACTCGGCGACGTCATCGGCGGATACGGCGTCGCGCAGGCCTGCCTCGGTGTCGCGGGCGCGTGGGGATGGCACGGCGCCGAGACGACCGTGGCGATCCAGGGCGTCGGCACCATGGGTGGCGGAGCCGCGTGGTACCTGCACGAAGCGGGCGTCCGGGTGGTCGCGGTGGCTGATGCCGCAGGCACGCTCTACCACCCCAGCGGCCTCGACATCCCGGCGTTGCTCGAACTGCGCGACCGCTACGGCGAGATCGACCGGTCCGGGGTTGCCGCCGATGTCCAGCGCCTGCCGCGCGACGCGGTCGGCACGGTGGGAGCGGACATCTTCGTCCCCGCGGCG
The DNA here is from genome assembly GCA_009379975.1 of Actinophytocola sp. GTDB lineage: Bacteria > Actinomycetota > Actinomycetes > Mycobacteriales > Pseudonocardiaceae > WHSS01. The sequence continues at coordinate 33,122 of WHSS01000018.1, read as the reverse complement.
ATCTCGTATGCCATCACGCCGGACAACGCGATGGAGGTCAAGGCCAGGGTCGTCGTCGAAGCCGCCAATGCCGCGACGACTCCCGAGGCGGAGGCGATGCTCGCCGCGCGCGACATCCCGGTGATCCCGGACTTCATCGCCAATGCCGGAGCCGCCGCTTGGGCGTGGTGGCTGCTGCTCGGCGAAGTGGGCGCCGACCCCGCGGACTCGTTCCTGCGGCTGCGCAACGAGATGCAGGCCAAGGTCGCCCTGCTGGCGGCCGAGTGGGAAGCGACGCGGGTCTCGCCGCGTAGCACCGGTCTGATGCTGGCGGAGCGCAACCAGGCGGAGCGCGTCGCGGCCGAAGCAACCGGCGAAGCGGTTCTCGCGATTCCCTGACCGTTGCTCGGTTCGCGTGGGTTGGGGTGAGCCACAGTACGTACGTACGGATTGCGTACCGGCGATGCCGGTGCCAGGATCATGACGTGCCAAGGGTCAGCCAGGACCATCTCGACGCGCGCCGCAGGCAGATACTGGACGGCGCCCGCGTTTGCTTTGCGCGCCACGGTTACGAAGGTGCGACGGTCCGGCGTCTCGAGGAGATCATCGGGCTGTCCCGCGGGGCCATCTTCCACCACTTCAAGGACAAGGAATCACTCTTCCTCGCGCTGGCAGAAGACGACGCGGCACGCATGGCCGAGGTCGTCGCGGAGCAGGGGCTGGTGCAGGTCATGCGGGACCTGCTCGCGGGTGACAGCGAGCACCCCGCCGACTGGCTCGGCACCCGGCTCGAGGTCTCCCGCAGGCTGCGCACCGATCCGGAGTTCCGCGAGCGATGGGCCGAACGTTCGCGACAGCTCACCACCGCGACGCGCAGGCGGCTGCTCCGTAAGCGCGAGGCCGGGCAGTTGCGCGACGACATCGACGTGGTCATCCTGACCTCTTTCCTCGAGCTCGTGCTGGAGGGTGTGGTATCGCACCTCGCCATGGGCCTGCCCGCCGACGATCTCGAGCCCGTTCTCGACCTGGTGGAGGAAACCACGCGCAAACACCACCACCGAGGCGCTTGACCGGCACACCAGTTGTCTCATTCATAAGTCGGGCTCTTCGGGCCGCGCCCGCCGACTGACTTGTGAATAGCCCTCCGGGCATGCCCCATTCGGAGGAAGTACTCTTATGCCGGGAGGGCTCTTCACAGCCCGATCCAGCGATGGGTGGGCCGGAGGTCCGCCTGAGCGATCGGCGGAGGTCAGAAGCGGATGGCGACATGCATGCTTCTTGTGAATAGCCCGACTTACGGATAAAAACACAGGCACAGCGCGTGCCGTGCCAGCTGGACCGAACCTTTCGAGGAGTGAGACGTTTCCCGTGCGCGATGCGCAGTCATCGGGTGACAGTAGCCAGCCGGGCGGTGAGCCCGGCCAACCCCGATCTACCAGCCGCGCCCAGGGCTGGGGTGGCGACCGATGAGCGTCCTGCTCAGCGTGCTCGGCCTGGCGTTCTTCTTAGTGCTCACCGTCGGCACCGGACTCGCCGTCGCGGCGGAATTCTCGTTGACCGCGCTCGAACGCAGCACCGTCGAGTCCAACGTGCGGCAGGTGGGCGACCGTCGTTCACACACCGTGCTCAAGGCCCACCGCACGCTGTCGTTCCAGCTCTCCGGCGCCCAGGTCGCCATCACGATCACCACGCTGATCAGCGGTTACCTGGCCGAGCCGATCATCGGCGGCCTGATCCGGCCGGGGCTGACCGTGCTCGGTATGGGCGAATCGGCCGCCAAGGCGACCTCGCTGACCATCGCCCTGCTCATCGCCACATCACTGTCTATGGTCCTGGGTGAGATGGTGCCGAAGAACCTCGCGATCGCCCGCCCGCTCGCCACCGCGCGCGCTGTCGCGGGTTACCACGCGGGGTTCTCCACGCTGTTCGGCTGGTTGATCCGGCTGATGAACAACAGCGCCAACTGGGTGGTGCGGAAGTTCGGCGTGGAGCCGGCGGAGGAGCTGCGCTCGGCACGCTCACCGCAGGAGCTCGGCTCGATCGTGCGGGCCAGTGCCGAACGGGGCACGCTCGACACCGAGACGGCGTTTCTGCTCGACAAGTCCCTGCGGTTCGGTGACCGCACCGCCGACGAGCTGATGACGCCTCGGGTCCAGATCGAGTCGCTGTCGGCGGACAATTCGATCGACGACCTGCTCGAGCTCGCGCGGCGGACCGGCTTCTCCCGCTTCCCCGTCTACAGCCAGGACCTCGACGACATCGCGGGTGCCATCCACATCAAGCAGGCCTTCACCATTCGCAGCGCCGCCCGCGCGTCCGTGAAGGTGGGCGCCATGATGCGGCCGGTACCCACGGTGCCGGAGTCGCTGCCCGGCGACGCGTTACTCAACCGGCTGCGGGATTCCAGCTTCCAGCTCGCGATCGTGGTCGACGAGTACGGCGGGACCGCGGGCCTGGTCACGCTCGAAGACGTCGTCGAGGAGATCATCGGCGACGTCCGCGACGAGCACGACACCGGCGAGGCCCCCGCTTCTCAGCGCATCGACGACGACAGCTGGGTGGTCTCCGGGCAGCTCCGGCCGGACGAGCTCGCCGACGCGACGGGCTTCGCGATGCCGGAAGGTGACTACGAGACGGTGGCCGGATTGGTACTGACCGAACTCGGCGAGATTCCGGCGGCCGGGGATCGCATCGACGTCGACGGCTGGCGGTTGACCGTGACCACGATGGACCGGCTCCGGATCGCCGAAATCAGCGTTCGCAAGCTCGCCGACGTCGACAGCGACGCCGCCGAGGGCGAGGTGGGCCGATGAACAACTGGCTCGCGATCGTGTTGATAGTGGTGTTGCTCGCCGCCAACGCCTTCTTCGTCGGGGCCGAGTTCGCGCTGATCTCGTCCCGGCGGGATCGGCTCGAAGGCCTTCTCGAGCAGGGCGTCACCCGCGCGCGGATCGTCATCAATGCCAGCAAGGACGTCTCCCGCATGCTTGCCGGCGCGCAGCTCGGCATCACGATCTGTTCACTGCTGCTGCTCACCGTCGGCGAGCCCGCCGTCGCCCACCAGCTCGAGGCCGCCTTCGATGCGGTCGGGCTCGCGCTGCCCGGCTATGTCGTCCACGCGATCGCGTTCACCTTCGCGCTGGCGCTCATGACCCTGCTGCACGTGCTCATCGGTGAGATGGTGCCGAAGAACCTCGCCATCGCCGAGCCGGAGAAGCTCGCGGTCTGGCTGGTGCCGGTGCACGTCGTGTGGGTCAAGCTCGCGAGCCCGTTCATCGCCTTGCTCAACGTCACGGCGAACTCGCTGCTGCGGCTCGCGCGGATCACTCCGAAGGACGAGCTCGAGACCGCCTACACGTCGTTCGAGCTCGCGGAGCTGCTCAGTGAATCCCGGCGGGAGGGCCTGCTGGAGCGATCGGAGCACCAGCGGCTCAGCCAGACCTTGCTGTCGGTCTCGAAGTCGGTCGCCGATGTGCTGGTGCCGTTCGAGCAGTTGACCACGTTGCCGATCGCCACCACCGTGGGCGATGTCGAGCGCGCGGTCTCGGCCACCGGATTCTCCCGGTTCCCCGTCCGCGCCGAATCCGGTGACCTGATCGGCTACATCCACGTCAAGGACGTCCTCGACCAGGCGGGCGAGGATCCGGCGAGCAAGGTCGCCGCCGCGAAACTGCGCAGGCTGACCAATCTCCGCTCCGACGCGCGCCTCGACCAGGCCCTCTCCGCGATGCGGGCGGAGGGCAGCCACCTGGCGACGGCCATCGACACCGCTGGTGCGGTCATCGGAGTGGTGGCACTCGAGGATGTCCTCGAGGAATTCGTGGGGACCGTCCGTGATGGCACCCACGTCACCATCGGGCGCAGGCAGCATCCGGACAGGGCGTGATGGGTAGGCCAATCGAAGTACGTCGCGAGCAACACAGCTAAAGTTCGTCACGAACGGTGGGCAGACTCACCTGATGAGGTGATAAGCTCCGGCGCCGGGATAAGTAACAGCATCGATTCGATCTCGAAAGGATCTCAGGCCTCATGGGGCGACACAGCAAGGTGGAACCGCCCCCGGTACCTCCGCGCGGGATGGAACAGCGCCCGGCATCCCGGCGCAACATGGCACCGCCACCGGCATCCCGGCGCAACATGGCACCGCCACCGGCATCCCGGCGCGCTGCCGACCCTGCCGCCACCTCGACGACCTTGACGGGCACCCACCGCGCCGTCGATGGCAAATCTCGTCGCGGCATCGCCAAGTGGCCCATCGCGGTCGCTGCCGTCCTCGCACTGATCGGGACCGGCGTGACGGCCATGATCTGGGGCATCAACTCCATCAACAGCGCGGCCGAAGCCGAAGCGCAAGGCTGTTCCGAGGGCAAGCGCATGCTCCGTGTCGCGGTGGCCCCGAAGCTCGAGCAGCCCATGTCGGCCATCGCCACCCGATGGAACTCGCTCGACCGGCCGGTGCATTCGCACTGCATCACTGTCGAGATCGGCGCCAGTAGCTCGGAAGGCGTCCTCGACGAACTCAGCGACTCCGACGACGTGCAGTCCGTGCCCGCGGCGTGGATCGCCGAATCCAAGGAATCATCCGAGCGCCTGTCGGAGGCGGACCCGGAGCGGGTCGCCACCGTCGCCGAGCCGTTGAGTTCCGCGTCGGGCTTCGTTTACCCGTACATCGTCGTCGGCGGCGACGGTGTGGATGAGATTCAGCAGCGCGCGGCGCAGAAGTTCCGCGACTTCCTCAACGAGTCCGAGCAGATCGCCACGCTTCGGGCCGCTGGGTTCTCCGGCTAGCTCGCGCCACTGGACGGAGTGAAAGGAGCTTTCAGTCCGTTGAGCGGACTGAAAGCGTCTTTCAGCGCGGGCGGGTGATCAGCGCTGCCGGGCGGAAGGGATGATCGCGGCATGCCCAACACGCCGCCCGCGCTGCCCCACAGCGCGAGCTATCGCCGCGCGCTCGTGCTGTTGTTGCTGGGCACGGTCATCGTGCACACCACGATGTTCCTCAGCAAGCCGGTGGTCTCCTACCGCGTGCTCGCGCTCGGCGGCGGCGAACACGAAGTGGGGCTGGTCTCGGCCGCCAGTTCGCTACTGCCGATCTTCTTCGCCATCCCGATGGGCAGGTGGTCCGACCGGGGCAGGGTACCGGTGCTGCTGCTCGGTGGCACCGTAGCGCTCGTCGCGGGGCCGATCGGGCTGGGCCACGCCGGCACCATACTGGGCGTCGCCCTGGTCAATGCGGCCTATGGCGCCGGGCTGCTGGCCCTGATGGTCGGCGGGCAGTCGGTCGTCGCGGGCCTGTCGGGTCCCGGCGAGCGCGACCGGAACTTCGGACTGTTCACCGCGGCGGCCTCGCTCGGTCAGATGCTGGGCCCGCTCGCAGGCGGCTGGGCGATGTCCTTCGCCGAAGGCGAGTCGCGGCTGCAAGCGACCACGCGGGCTTTCACGGCCGGGGCCGCGATCGCGCTCGGCGTCGCGGTGGCCTTCGGTGCGATGGTGTGGGTGCTGCGCGGCACGGCAGCGCTGGCGTCGAGCACGCACGGCACCAACGAACGGGCGGGCCACGGTTCAGCACTGGCTCTGCTGGCCGATCGTCAGCTCGCGGTCGCCGTCTTCGTCAGCTTCGCCTTCATCGCCTCGGTCGACCTGCTGATCGCATATCTGCCGGTTCTCGGCGAGCACTACGGCCTCTCCCCCGCGTTCGTGGGAGCACTGCTTGCGTTGCGCGCCGGTTGCTCGTTCATCTCACGCGTGTTCCTCGGGGTGCTGGTGCGATGGGGCGGCCGGCTCACCGTGATCATCATCAGCGCGGGCGTGGCGGCCGTCACGATGGTCGGGCTGGTGCTGTTCTCCCACCCGGTGCTGCTGGCCGTGGTGATGGTGCTGCTCGGGCTCACGCTCGGCCTCGGTCAGCCGCTCACCATGACCTGGGTGGTCGAACAAGCACCGCAGCGGCTACGGGCGACCGCGCTCGCGCTGCGCATCACCGGGAACCGGGTCGCCCAGAGCGCCGCACCCGCCGCGGCCGGTGGGTTGTCCTCGCTGGTGGGCATCGCCGGGCCGTTCGTGCTCGCCACGGCACTCCTCGGCGCGGCGGCCACCACCGTGCTGCCCTTCCGCCGCCGCGCGCGCTGAAAGACGCCTTCACTCCGTTGAGCGGAGTGAAGGCGCCTTCAGTCCGTCCAGTGGACTGAAAGCGCCTTTCAGCGCTCGTAGGCCTCGAGCGGGGGACACGAGCACACCAGGTTGCGGTCGCCGCCCGCCTGGTCGATCCGGCGCACTGGCGGCCAGACCTTGTTCGCGCTGCTCCCGCTCGGGAAAACCGCGACCTCGCGGCTGTACGGCCGGTCCCACTTCCCCGCGATGCACGCCGCGGTGTGCGGAGCAAGGCGCAACGGGCTGTCTTCCAGCGGCCACTCCCCCGACTCGACCCGGTCGATCTCTCCCCGGATCGAGATCATCGCCTCACAGAACCGGTCCAGTTCGGCCAGATCCTCGCTCTCCGTCGGCTCCACCATCAGGGTGCCCGCCACCGGGAACGACATCGTCGGCGCGTGCAGGCCGTAGTCGGCGAGGCGCTTCGCCACATCGTCGACGGTGACGCCGGTAGCCTTGGTCATCGGCCGCAGGTCGAGGATGCACTCGTGCGCGACCAGACCGAGCGCCCTGCCGTGCTCCGCCGAGCCGTCCAGCGCGTGACCGGAGTACAGCACCGGGAAGTGCGCGTGCAGCCTGCGAGCGACATAGTTGGCGGCCGCGACCGCGGTCAGCGTGGCGTGGCGCAGACCTTCGGCGCCCATCATCCGCACATACGCCCACGAGATCGGCAGGATCGACGCGCTGCCCCACGGCGCGGCGCTGATCGGGCCGACACCGGTCTCCGGCCCCGCGGTGGGCTGCAGCGGATGGTTGGGCAGGAACGGCGCCAGATGCGCGCGGACACCGATCGGGCCGCCGCCGGGGCCGCCGCCGCCGTGCGGGATGCAGAAGGTCTTGTGCAGGTTGAGGTGCGAGACGTCGGAACCGAACTTGCCGTAGCGGGCCAGCCCGATGAGGGCGTTGAGGTTGGCCCCGTCCACGTAGACCTGGCCGCCGTGGTCATGCACGATGCCGCAGACTTCGCGCACGGTGTCCTCGTACACGCCGTGGGTCGACGGGTAGGTGATCATGATCGCGGCCAGGTCGTCCGCGTGCTCGTCGGCCACCGAACGCAGGTGCTCGACATCGATGTTGCCCTGCTCGTCGCATTTGACCACGACCACCCGCATGCCGGCCATCACCGCGCTCGCGGCATTCGTGCCGTGCGCGCTGGACGGGATCAGGCAGACGTCGCGCTCGGCGTCGCCGCGATCACGGTGGTAGGCCCGGATCGCCAGCAGCCCCGCGAACTCCCCCTGGCTGCCCGCGTTCGGCTGCAGCGACACCGCGTCGTAGCCGGTGATCTCCGCGAGCCAGCGCTCGAGGTCGGCGACGATGCGCAACATCCCGGCGGCGTCCTCCACGGGCGCGAACGGGTGCAGGTCCGCGAAGGCGGGCCAGGTGATCGGCTCCATCTCGGCGGTGGCGTTGAGCTTCATCGTGCACGAGCCCAGCGGGATCATGCTGCGGTCGAGCGCGACGTCCTTGTCCGACAACGCGCGCAGGTAGCGCAGCAGCGACGTCTCCGAGTGGTGCGTGTTGAACACCGGGTGCGTCAAGTAATCAGTGGTCCGCTCCAGCGACGGCGGCAGCGCGTCATTGGTGTCGGCATCGAGGGCGTCGACGTCGGATACCGAGAGGCCGAACGCCTTCCACACGAGCGACAGGTGCTCGCGGGTGGTGGTCTCGTCGCAGCTGATGCCGACGTGATCGTCGTCGACACGCAGCAGGTTCACGCCGAGCCCGCGCGCCTGCTCCACGACCGCGGCCGCACGACCGGGAACCGAGGCGCGCACGGTGTCGAAGAACTCGCCGTGCACCACGGACACGCCACCCTCGCACAGGCCCGCGGCGAGCACCGTCGCCATCCGGTGCGCCCGACGCGCGATGGCCCGAAGCCCCTCGGGCCCGTGGTAGACGGCATACACCGACGCGATCACGGCCAGCAGCACCTGCGCGGTGCAGATGTTCGAGGTGGCCTTCTCCCGGCGAATGTGCTGCTCGCGGGTCTGCAGCGCCAGCCGATACGCCCGCGCCCCATCGGCGTCGACGCTGACCCCGACCAGCCGCCCGGGAAGCTGGCGCTCGAGGCCGTCGCGGACCGCCATGTACCCGGCGTGCGGGCCACCGAAGCCGATCGGCACGCCGAACCGCTGGGCAGAGCCGACGACCACATCGGCACCGATCTCGCCCGGCGGCCGCAGCAACGTCAGGGCCAGCGGATCCGCGGCGACGACGACCGACGCCCCCAGCCGCTTGGCCTCGGCGATCACACGTTCGTGATCGCGCACCTTGCCCGAAGCGCCCGGGTAGGACAGCAGGATGCCGAACAAATCATCACCGAAGCCGAGACCCTCGATCCCGTCGGACAGATCCGCCACCACGATCTCGATGCCCAGCGGCTCCGCCCGCGTCTCGATCACCGCGATGGTCTGCGGCAGCGTGTCGGCGTCCACCACGAACCGGCGGGACGTATTCTTACGCGCGGCGCGCCGCACCAGCGTCATCGCCTCCGCCGCGGCCGTAGCCTCGTCGAGCATCGAGGCGTTCGCCGTTGGCAGCCCGGTGAGGTCCGAGAAGAGCGTCTGGAAGTTGAGCAGCGCTTCGAGCCTGCCTTGCGAGATCTCGGGCTGGTACGGCGTGTACGCGGTGTACCAGGCGGGGCTCTCCAGGATGTTGCGGCGGATCACCGGCGGCGTGGCCGTGCCGTAGTAGCCGAGGCCGATCATCTGGGTCAGCGGGCGATTCCGCGCGGCTAGCTCGCGAAGCTCGGCGAGTGCCTGCACCTCGGTCGCGGGAGGGAGCAACGAGATGCCGTCCCGCTCGCGGATCGACTCGGGTACCGACCGGTCCGCGAGCGCTTCGAGGGAGTCGACGCCGATGACCTCGAGCATGCGCTCGAGGTCATCCGCACCGGGCCCGATATGCCGCTCGGCGAACGGAATGCCCTGTTCGAGATCAGCGAGCGGAATCCGGTCCTGGGACTGGCGATGAGTAGCCATGATCGCATGCCTCCGGTCGTTGGGGTCGGGCCGCGGACGGGTTGCCCTCGGCCCTCCCCCTCTGTCCGTGCCCGACACATCGGGCGCCTGAGAGGTTCACTTGACGTCACACATCAAGCTTGCACCTTCGGCGAGTCACCGGGTCGACCGATGACCTCTTTCCAGAGGCAACTCACCCTAGCGGTCCGTTATGCCTGAGAGGTTCCGGGGAGGATTTGCTCCTTCGGCGCCGAGCACGCGGGGACGGCTCGAACTCTCCCGCAAGGGTTCAACGAATACAGCCGCAGTCTACGTCACCGTAGGGAATCACCGGCGCATCGCCACGGCTTCGCGCCGGGTCAGCCGGTACGCCGTGCGCTGCGCCGCTGGCTCAGCTCGTCCGGGATCTGCTGCTCCACCTCGCCGCCGTCGGCGCGCTCCGCCGGGAACTCATGAATGGTGCCGGAGATCTCCTGCATCGCCCCGCTCACCGCGATCCCGAAGACGCCCTGACCGCCTTGCAGCAGGTCGACGATCTCCTCGGGCGAGGTGCACTCGTACACGGTCGCGCCGTCGGAGAAGAGCGTGACCGTGGCGAGGTCACGGACGCCGCGCTCACGCAGGTGTGCGACGGCCGAGCGGATGTTCTGCAACGAGACGCCCGCGTCCAGCAGCCGCTTCACGATCTTGAGGACCAAGATGTCCTTGAACGAGTACAGCCGCTGCGAGCCCGAGCCCTGCGCGGTGCGGATGCTCGGCGCCACCAGCTTGGTGCGCGCCCAGTAGTCCAGCTGCCGGTAGGTGATGCCGGCGATCTGACATGCGGCAGGCCCCCGGTAACCGACGAGCTCGTCCGGAACCGAAGCGTCAGGGAACAGTTCACCCTGTTCGCCCGCGACCCGCATAGGCCTTTCCTCGACCACGCAAACCTCCCACAGCACCAGACGAGCAGTGAATCACACGAACGCGATTCACTAGCACTGACGGTAAGCCCGCGAGCGGGGCCGGTCAACGCGACTCGCGGTAAACCTCAACTTCAAGTTGAGGGTTTGCGGGTGCCACCGCGAACCCAAGGGCGCCTTGGGCGCCGCATAAGCACCGAAGGGGTCCTTGGGCTCCGTCCTACGTGTCGGCGCCGCGGAAGTCTTCGGGCGAAACGGAATCGAGGAACTCGCGGAACTTCTCGACCTCGTCCTCCTGCTCGTCCGGGATGATCAGACCGGCTTCGTCGAGCACGGAATCCTCCGCGTGGATCGGCACGCCCGCGCGCAGGGCGAGCGCCACCGAATCGCTCGGACGAGCCGAGACCCTGATGTCCCCGTCGAAGACCAGCTCGGCGAAGAACGTGCCTTCCTTCAGGTCGGTGATGACGACCCGCTGCAGCTCCCGGCCCAACGCGCCGATGACTTCCTTCAGCAGGTCGTGGGTCAGCGGGCGTGCGGGGCGAACGCCCTGCTGCTCCAGCGCGATGGCGGTGGCCTCGACCGACCCGATCCAGATCGGGAGGTAACGCTCACCCTTGGTTTCCCGCAACAACAAGATTGGTGTGTTCGCGGGCAGTTCGACCCGCACACCGACGACGCGCATCTCGTTCATCGGCCTCGCCTCCCTCTCTTGCGCGCGGGCTGAACACTCTCTCCAGCATCCCGCATTGACATCGTCGACGCTACCCGTCATCCGGACTGTATGCCCAGCAATGCGATGGACTCAGGGTAGGCGCCATGAGCGAGGACTTGAAGGGGCTGAGCTGCCCCACGCCTCGATATCCGGCGCACTCAACCGCCGGTGACACCCCGTATACCTGCCTTGACCAGCAACGTATGCAACTTCACCGAGAGCGCGGCGAGCTCACGGACGAGTTCGTCCGCCCGCTCGCGCGCATCCGCGTCACGATGTCGCGACACCGGCGTCACGATCTGCTCGAGCAAACCGACTTCACGGTCGGCCGATGCCCGGAACGCACGCAGGTGCCGCGGCTCGATGCCGAACTCGGTCATCGCCTTGACCGTCTTGGCGACGACGACCGCGTCCGTGTCGTAGAAGCCGGCCGCACCCGGCCGGATCAACCCGAACTGTTCCAGCTCGGCCAGCATGCCGCCGTCGATGCCGGCCGAGGCGAGCAGCTCTTCCTTCGTCAGCCTGATCTCCGTGCTCGGCGTGAAGTCCGCCGCGGTCGGCGCACCGGTGCCATTGCCGTCGAGCGAGACCAGCTTGCGCGGCAGCTTCGGCGTCGGAATCGCTGGCTCAAGACCGCGGTCCGCGGCATCGAGTTGGTCCTTGATCACCTTGAGCGGCAGGTAGTGGTCACGTTGCGCCGACAGCACGAACCTGAGCCGTTCCACGTCGGCGGCCGTGAACTGCCGGTACCCCGACGTGGTTCGCGCTGGCTGCACCAGGCCCTCCGACTCCAGGAAGCGGATCTTGGAGATCGTGACATCGGGGAACTCGGGACGCAGCTGCGCAAGTACTGCCCCGATACTCAGCCCGTTGCGCTCCGCCTTGCCGGCCCCCCTCTCCGAGGGACCCGCCCCGCTGGGCCGACCTGCCGCCGTCACTGTGCTGTCTGACTCCCGGCCGTCGCGCCAGTAAGGAACACCAGCCGGAACTTGCCGATCTGTACCTCGTCGCCACCGGCGAGTACAGCCTGGTCGACCGGCTCCCGGTTGACATAGGTGCCGTTGAGGCTGCCGACGTCGATCACCACGAACTCGCCGCCTTCGCGCCGGAACTCCGCATGCCTGCGGGAGACCGTCACGTCATCGAGGAAGATGTCGCTGTCCGGATGGCGTCCCGCGCTGGTGGTGTCCCGGTCCAGCAGGAACCGCGAGCCCGCATTCGGGCCACGCTTGACCACGAGGAGCGCCGATCCGGCCGGAAGCGCCTCGACACCCGCGACCGGCGCATCGCTCGGCGGAGCCTCCTGCGCCTGCGGCTCATCGAGGAAGTCAGCCCGGAAGACGGAGGTCCGCTCCGGAGCCTCTTCTGGGGGAACGCCGGGACCGTCGTTCGTGCTCACCTGGACTCTCCTAACGCGCTGCTCTTGGGGACTCGGGATGGTGTGGTTGCCAACGTACCGTGCCTGATCGCTTCAGTGTCCCTTGACTCCCCCAACCGGCTGGGAAATCGCCTCCGCGGGACCCTCAACCCTCGATCAACTTCTGGTAGGCGTCCGCGTCGAGCAGAGCACCGACATCGGCGGGCTCGGCGGGCATGATTTCCACCAGCCAGCCCTCGCCGTAGGGGTCGCTGTTGATCAGCTCTGGCGCGTCGGCCACGGCGGCGTTGCTCACGATGATCTCGCCGTCGATCGGGGCGAACAGCTCCGAAACGCTCTTGGTCGACTCCACCTCGCCGAATACATCGCCCGCGGTCAGGCTCGTCCCCGGCTCCGGCAGATCGACGAAGACGACATCGCCGAGCTGGTCTTGGGCGTACTCCGTGATGCCCACCCGCACGGCCTCCGAGCGGGCGTCGACCCACTCGTGCTCCTCGGTGTAGCGCAACTCAGCTGGAACGTCCACTGCCCTTCCCTTCGCTTCCAGGCTTGTTTCGCCGCAGAGTTTGGCATCCGGGCGCCCGATCGCGCACGCCGAGGCGAGCCGGTGATCAAGCGAGCGGCACTGCTGCGATTTCAGCGCCTTACCTTACGGGGTGGACGTCAGGTGATCGGGCAACGATGAGGTCACGGCGAGCACGGTCTGGATCACATACAGGACGCCGGACCAGATGTAGAGCACACCGCCCCAAATCATGAAAGCGTACGCGAACGGCTGGATGACTTCGGCCGCGCCGTCGGCGATGAGGTCACCCTGCACGAGCAGGAGCATGGGGAAGGCGTACATCAGAACGAACGTCGCACCCTTGCCGACGTAGGTCACTTCGGGATAGCTGAACCGCCTGCGACGCAGCACCAGGACGCAGAGGAACAGCACCACCTCCCTGCCGACCAGGGCGGCTATCACCCACGCTGGCAGCACATCGCGCAGCAGGAACGCGATGAGGATCGCGAGGATGTAGAGCCGGTCCGCCGCGGGGTCGAGCAACTGGCCGAGGCGGCTCATCTGGTTGAGCCACCGGGCCAGCTTGCCGTCGAGCCAGTCGCTGAACCCGGCGAACATCAGCACCGCGATCGCGAGCCCGTCCTCCTGGGGGCCGAGCAGTAGCCAGAGGAAGACCGGGACCAGTGCCAGCCGCAGCAGCGACAGCAGGTTCGGGACGGTCAGCGCCTGACGCGCCAGTGATCCTTCGGCGCGTCCCACGCCTTCCTCAGTGCTCACTCGCCCACAATAGGACCGTGCGACGGTACGCGAGCAAGGAAATCGGTTCGAACCGGTACTTCTTACGACATACATCGCTTCGCACGCTCAGCGCGCTCGCCTGTGCGGGGCTGCTCGCCGGGTGCGCCGCCGACCGGCCAGCCGCGGATCAGGCGTCCGTCGCGTCGTCGCCGGTGAGTACGACTTCCGCCACGTCGCCGAAGCTGCCGCCGCTGCCGGATCGCGCCGAGACCACGACGCCACGCGCGAGCAAGCCCGCACCGACGACTACGTCTGCGACCCGGCAGGCGACCCGGCCCCGTGCCGGCGGGCAATGCGGCACTGTCACCGCGGCGAGTGGCTTCACGCTGCGGGTCATGCGCGGCGACGCGGGGTGCGGGTTGGCCGAGCAGGTGGTCGCGGCCTTCCACGCCGAGATCGCCGGTAAGCAGCCCGCGGGCTCTCGTCACCCGGTGAAGGCGACGGTCGACGGGTGGGCGTGTGTTTCCGGGCCGCCGTCGTCACAAGGCGGTACCAGCTGCTCAAAAGGCGATACGGACGTGCTGGCCGCCGTCATCACCGACGAGTGAGCCCCGCACAAGCGCTGAAAGACGCCTTCAGTCCGCTGGATGGACTGAAAGCTCCTTTCACCTCGTTGAACGGACTGAAGGCGTCTTTCAGCGCGGGTGGGCCGTACGATGCTGATCAGTGCTGATCAGTGAAGTAGGACCGTGCTGGAGGTTGACGCCAGATGAACGCACTCGGCCCGGAACCCGAACCCGAAGAGCAGGCCGCCCCATCACCGCGGCCGCCGCTCGCGCTCGCCCCGCTCGAGATATCCGCACGCTTCGAGCACGACGGGTTCCATCTCGCGTACACAGAGTACGGCCAGGGCGAGAAGGTCGTCGTGCTGACCCACGGCCTCCTGATGACCCGCCGGATGCACCGCGCCCTGGCACGAGGGTTGGCGCGGGAAGGCTTCCGGGTCGTCACGATGGACCTGCTCGGCCACGGTGACTCCGACCGCCCGACGGAGTCCTGGCGGTATTCGACGACCGCCGGCGGCGAGCAGGTTCTCGCACTGCTGGATCACCTCGGCGTGGACAAGGCCGTTGTCGGCGGCACATCACTGGGAGCGAACGTCTCGCTCGAGGTCGGCGTGCTCGCCCCGGAGCGGCTGCACGGGCTGCTCATCGAGATGCCGGTGCTCGACAATGCGGTCTTCGCCGGACTTATCGCCTTCCCGCCGCTGCTTTACTCCGCCCGCTTCGTGCCGTCGATGGTCCGGGCGGTGAGCAGGGTCGCGGGCTGGGTGCCGCACGGCAACCTGTGGGTCGACGTCGTGACCGACACCCTGCAGCAGGACCCGGCCGGCATGGCCGCCGTGCTGCACGGGCTGCTCTTCGGCCGGATCGCCCCGCCCCGCTCGCTACGGAAGCAGATCGAGACACCCGCCTTGGTGATCGGTCACGCCCGCGATCCGATTCACCCGTTCGGCGACGCCGACACGCTGGCCGCCGACATGCCGGCCGCGCAGTTCATCCGCGCCCGCAGCCCGGTCGAGCTCCGGTTGAAGCCGGAGCGGCTCACCGAGGCGATGATCGCCTTCCTCAACGAGCGTTTCGACAGCGCGGCAGTAGCCTGAACCCGGCCTAGCCCAGCTCTTCGTGCAGCCCGGCCACCGGGCCGATCACGATCACCGCGGGCGGGCGGATCCCTTCGGCGGCGATGTCGTCCGCCACGGCGTCGAGGGTGGACCGCAGTACTCGTTGCCTGCGCGTGCTGCCGTCCTGCACCACCCCCACCGGGGTCTCGGCCGGGCGGCCGCCCGCTAGCAGCGCGTCGGCGAACTGCCTGATGCGCTCGACGCCCATCATCAGCACGATCGTCCCGCGTAGCTTCGCGAGCGCGTCCCAGTCCACCAGCGACTGCTCGTGGCGAGGTGCGATGTGTCCCGACACCACGACCACCTCGTGTGACACGCCCCGGTGGGTCACCGGGATGTCGGCCAGTGCGGGTACCGAGAAGGCGCTGGTGATCCCCGGCACCACGGTGATCGGCACGCCTGCCTGCGCACAGGCGATCACTTCCTCGAAGCCCCGGCCGAACAGGTACGGATCGCCACCCTTGAGCCGCACGACGAACTTGCCCGCTTTGGCCCGTTCGATCAGCGTCGCGTTGATCACATCCTGGCTCGCGGCCCTGCCGTAGGGGATCTTCGCGGCATCTACGACTTCCACCTGGGGCGGCAGGTCGTCGAGCAGTTCCCGGGGCGCCAGCCGGTCGGCGACGACGACGTCGGCCCTGGCCAGCAACCGCCTGCCCGCGACCGTGATCAGTTCCGGATCGCCAGGGCCACCGCCGACCAGGGCGACCGAACCCATGCCGGACGCTTCGCCTGCGACGGGCGCGCTGTCGGTCACCCTGCCCTCGCGCAACGCGTCCAGCAGGCCGTCGCGCACCGCGGCTGACCGCAGCGGCTCACCGCCGGAGAGCACTCCGACCAGCAGGCCCTCGTACTCACCCGAGGCCGGCGTCACCGCGGTGCCCTGCTCCCCCGCGTCGGCGCGCACGCAGAAGATGGTGCGGCGCTCTGCCTCCTCACAGACCGCAGCGTTCACGGCGGAATCGTCGGTGCAGGCCAGCACGTACCACGCGCCTTCGAGATCGCCTTCGGTGTACCGGCGCTGGTGCCACGTCAACTCCCCCGCATCGGCCATGCCTTCGACGGCGGGAGTGGTGTGCGGAGCGATGACGTCGACAATCGCCCCCGCCCCGACCAGCCGGGGTAGCCGCCGCTGGGCGACGACGCCGCCACCGACGACGACGACCCTTCGTCCGGTGAGATCCAGGCCGACGAGGTAGTGCTCTTCTGGCATGCCCTAAGCATGACGGGCGTCCTGCGCGCACGCGCGAGCAGGTACCGAGGCGCCGGTCACACCCGATGCGACGTGGGATACGGCAGGAGGGCCATCTCACGAGCGTTCTTGATCGCGACGGCCACCTGCTTCTGCTGCTGCGGGGTCAGGCCGGTGACCCGGCGCGCGCGGATCTTTCCCCGGTCGGAGATGAACTTGCGGAGCAGTTCGACGTCCTTCCAATCCACCTCGGAGACCTTGGCGGCGAGTAGTGGATTCCTCTTGCGTTTGAACGGTTTCTTCTCCCGCATCGCCCTCACCAGCTTGACTTCGTAACGCCGGGAAGCTCACCGCGGTGAGCCATCTCGCGCAGGCGAACCCGGGACAATCCGAACGCGCGGTAGTACGCGCGCGGCCTGCCGTCGACCACGTCGCGGTTGCGCAGGCGGGTCGCACTCGCGTCCCTTGGCATCCTCTGCAGCTCCGATACCGCGGCCACCCGGTCCCTCGGGGACGCGGTGGCTGAGTTGAGCTCTGCCCTGCGCTCCGCATGGCGAGCGACAACGGCCCGCCGCTGGGCGTCCTTTGCGATCGTGGACTTCTTCGCCATCAGCGCTTCACCCACCGGCTCTCGCTCGGCAGCCAGTACCTGCGCGACTGCATGTTCGGCTCCCAACGCCGCGAGGTGCGCTTGTGTGAGTGCGAGACCCGCTTGCCGTACCCGGGCTTGCGCCCCGTGACCTGACACACGGCCGACATGCACCCTCCCTATTTGCTAGTGCCATTCATTTTCAGTTGGCGTACACATGTCCGCTCCCTCCCGCACCTCTCTCGTCTTGATCAACGGTCTCGCCCTCGGCCCGGCCCTGGACCTAGCGCAAACATTCCGGCGACAGCCGGGAACCGCCGTCGTGCAGTACAACCTCCGGAAAGTGACAGAAGGCGTCGTCCGCCGAACGCTGCAGCTCGGCCGCCGCGACCAGGTCAGCGTCCTCGAACTCGCGCATGGCTGCGTCTCGTGCACGTTGCGCGAGGACATGCTGCCGTTGCTGCGGAAGCTTTCCCAACTGCCGGAGGTCAACCGCATCGCGGTGCGGCTGGACGAGGCGATGGAGCCGGAGCCGGTCAGCTACGCGATGCAAAACGTGCTGGTCGGCGACCAACCGATCGAGGACTTCGTCCGGCTCGAGGGCGTCTACACGGTGATCGACGTCGAATCGTGGTTCGCAGATGCCACCGGCGACGCGCTACTCGAAGAGCGCGGCCTCATCGCGAGTCCGGACGACGAGCGCACCCTCGCGCAGGTGGCCATTTCGCAGGTGGAGTTCGCCGATGTCCTCGTCTGCGCCGGCGAAGCCGCTGATACCTGGACGGCCGCCAGAACCGACGCGGTGCTGGATCGAGTCGCGCCGGGCGTCCCCCGGCTGCCGCTCGCGGGCCTGGCCGTGACCACCGCCTTGGCCGCGGTTCCTCGGCATCGGGCATGCGGGCGACTGGCTCGCCTCCGAGGACGGTCCGGACTGGGACGACGTGTCGCCCGAGCGCCGTGCGATGGCCTCGCTGCACTGGAACCCGAGGTTCGGCGACCGCGCGCAAGAACTCGTCGTCGTCACCCATCGAACGAGTCCCGACGAGATCACCTCCGCCCTCACCGCCGCGTTGCTCACCGACAACGAACTGAGCGCAGGCCCAGACGCCTGGGCGCGCTATCCCGATCCGTTCGGCGACTGGCATACCGATCCGTGCGAAGACTCAGACATCACCGACAGCCGCACCGATGCGGCCCGAAAGGAAGAGAAATGAAGCCCGGCATTCATCCCGACTATCATCCCGTTGTCTTCCAGGACGCCTCCACCGGCGACGCGTTCCTGACGCGCCCGACGGCGACGTCCGAACGCACCATCGAGTGGAGCGATGGCAACACCTACCCGCTGTTCATCGTCGAGATCAGTTCGGCGTCGCACCCGTTCTGGACTGGCACACAACGCGTCATGGACACCGCGGGCCAGGTCGAGAAGTTTCACCGCCGTTACGGCAAGCGCGCTGCGGGAGGCAAGAGCTGATGGCCGTCCCCAAGCGGAAGAAGTCGCGGTCCAACACCCGTTCCCGGCGCTCGCAGTGGAAGGCCACCGCGCCGGACCTGGTCCAGATCATGGTCGACGGGGAGCGCAAGCTCGTCCCGCGCAGGCTCGTCAAGTACTTCCAGTCGCTAGGCCGGTAAACCTCGTTCACGCACGAGGCGCCTCGACCCCACGGGCCGAGGCGCCGTCGCGTCGCTACTCAGGCCGGTGCGGTGACCGCGTGCACCAGCTGTCCGACTCGCTCTTCGTCGAGGTGCTGACCGATGTCACCTTCGCTGATCATGCCGATCAGCCGGCGGTCCTCGATCACGGGCAGCCTGCGGACCTGATACCGCTCCATCATCTCCAGGACGTCGTGGACATCGGCGTCGGCCGACACGCAGAACGGGGTGCCCTGCGCGAGCTCGCTCGCCGTCATCGTCGTCGGGTCGGCCCCCTCTGCTACGCACTTCAGTACGATGTCCCGGTCCGTGATCATGCCGTGCAGCCGGTCGTCGTCACCGCAAATCGGCAACGCACCGACGTTGAGGTCACGCATCATGCGCGCGGCGGTGCGCAGTGATTCGTGTTCACCGACGCACTGAGCGCCGTCGTGCATGATCTCTCGCGCCATTGTCATGTGTGGCCTCCCTGTCATCGGCGGACGCGCCGCGATGCGGGTGTAACGGCGCGCCGCTCCGCGAATGGATTAGGCCGTGTCTTACGGATCCGTGATCGCGGTATTCGCGCCCAGATGGCCGCTGGCTGTGTTGCCGGAAAGCCCGAGTACAACACCGGTACGAGGACTTCCCGCCGCCTTGCCAGCGACCACCTGGATCACGAATCCCATCGATCGAGATCCATAAGACACGGCCTAGCCCGCACCCTCGATTGTGCACCGGTGAGCCGGACCGCGCGATGCGCTGACATACCGGGAGCTCTGGTCCAGCCGCCGATCACTTCGTCGTGGCAATGCGATGCTCGGAAACGTTCAACCTTGCGGTGCGCAGACAGCCGCGACCACCGCTCGCTTCGCTCGGGCGGCCCCATCTGCCTGCCGGCGGCTGGCCCAACCGCGAGCTTGACCTGCGGCATCGGCCGGGTGACCAAATGGTTGTCGGCCGCGGTCGGCACAATGGTGGCGTGAACCAAACTGACGTCGCCGTAGCCGAGCTGGATACGTCGGTGGGCCGGCTTCGAGTCGCGGTCACGGCGGCGGGCCTGGCCGAGGTCGGCTGGGTCGACACGGCCCGGGAGGCACCGGCGCCACCGTCGGCCGACCCCTCCCGCACCGAGCCGATCCTCGAGCAGCTTCGCGCCTACTTCCGCGGCGAGCGCGAACAGTTCGACATCGCCCTGGACTGGCGGTCGATGAGCGAGACCCGCCGAACCGTCCTCCAAGCACTCTTCACCAGCGTGGGTTTCGGCGAGTCGATCACCTACGGCGGCCTCGCCGATCGCAGCGGAACCGGCGTGCCCGCCAGGGCCATCGGCGGCATCATGGGCAGCAACCCGATTCCGATCGTGGTGCCGTGTCACCGCGTCCTCTCCCATGACGGGCTCGGCGGCTACAGCGGCGGCACCGGGGCCGACGCGCTCGAGGTCAAGCGCTGGCTACTCACCATGGAGGGCGTACTGCCGCCGACGCTGGACTTCAGCCCCGACGGCATCGCGGGCGGACGGTCACAGCAGTACGTTGGCGACCTGCCGGAGCAGTGACTCGTCTCCCCGCACGAGCAGGGTGGTCACGCAGGTCTCCCGCCAGGCCGCCATCTCGTCGCGAATCTTCGCCGGCGGTCCGATGAGCGAGATGTCTTCGACCAGGCTCGTGGGAATCGCGGCGGCGGCCGCGGCCTTGTCGCCCGCGAGGTAGAGCTCCTGCACCTTGTGGGCGACGTCCTCGTACCCCATCCGCGCGAACACGTCGCGGTGGAAGTTCGCCTGCTTGGCGCCCATGCCGCCGATGTAGAGGGCCAGCGAGGGCCGGATGAGGTTGGCGCACAGTTCGACGTCGTCATTCACCAGCACCGGCACCGACGCCGCGATCTCGAAGTCATCGGGCGTGTGCCGGGCTCCCGGCCGCGCGAACCCCTCGGCGAGCGCAGCACGGTAGAACGCATCGGTCTTGGGCGAGAAGAACAGCGGCAGCCAGCCGTCGGCGATCTCGGCGGCCAGTGCGACGTTCTTCGGCCCCTCGGCCGCGAGGTAGATGGGGATCTCGGTCCGCAGCGGGTGCACCGTGGACTTCAACGGCTTGCCCAGTCCGGCGCCGCCGGGGTACGGCATCGGGTAGAACTCGCCGTCGGAGGTCACCGGCCGCTCCCGGGCGATGACCTGCCGCACGATGTCGATGTACTCCCGGGTGCGGGCAAGCGGCTTCGGGTACGGCCTGCCGTACCAGCCCTCCACGACCTGTGGCCCCGATACCCCGAGGCCGAGCACGAAGCGGCCGTCCGAGAGATGGTCCATGGTCAACGCGCTCATCGCCGTGGCCGTCGGCGTCCGCGCGGCCATCTGCACGATGTTGGTGCCGAGCCGCAGCCGCGAGGTCGACGCACCCCACCAGGCGAGCGGCGTGAACGCGTCGGAGCCGTAGGCTTCCGCGGTCCACACCGAGTCGAAGCCGAGCTCCTCGGCCGCCAGGATCGAGTCAAGCGCGCCCGCGGGCGGCCCGGACGACCAGTAGCCGATGTGATAGCCGAGTTTCACGTCGTCTCCCTCTATATCGGCCCGCCTTGCCAACAACTGACTACAATCGTTGTCACGTTACGATCGAGCACGATCGTCGTCAAGCGAAGGAGCCCGCATGCCGGCCGCCCAACGGATCTGGGCAGGAACGACGCTGGCGGACCGGCGCGCCACCCGCAGGCGGCAGTTCATCGATGCCGGGCTCGAACTGCTCGGCTCCGACGGTACGGCAGCGGTATCGGTGCGCGCCGCCTGCCGCACGGCAAAGCTCACCGAACGGTACTTCTACGAGAACTTCACCGATCGCGACGCCTTGTTGCTCGCGGTCTACGAAAGCGTCGCCGAGGAGGCCCGCGGCGCCCTCGTCGACGCGGTGGCGGCCGCTCCGCAGCGGACCGAAGATCTGGTGCGCGCGGCCGTGACGGCCTTCGCGGAACTGATCATCGACGATCCCCGGAAGGGCACGGTGCTGTTGCTCGCACCGCTCACCGATCCGGCGTTGACCAGGCGCGGATCGGAGCTCCTGCCCGCCTTCACCACCCTGATACAGGACCAGTTGCCCGCCACGATCGACGAGACCGAACGGCAACTGGTCGCGGTCGGCCTCATCGGCTCACTGACCAACCTGTTCATCAACTACCTCAACGGTGCGCTGGCCGTGCCGCGCGACCGCCTCGTCGAACACTGCGTTCAGCTGCTGCTCAACGCCACGGTTTCCTGATACCCATCACGCCGCGGACTCCTCCCGCGCGTCGGCGGCTCGGCCGATCAGCTGATACTCGGCGGGCTTCACCTTGCGCGTGGTGAGCCAGTACCGCCAGGTGAAGCCCGGCCATATCGTCCGGTTCACGCCACGGGCGTCGAGATACCAGCTCGTGCAGCCGCCGGTGGTCCAGATGCCCTTGGCCAGCTTGCGCTGAATGTCGCCCTGGAACTCCTGCTGGACCTCCGGGCGCACGTCGATGGCCGCCGCGTCGTGGCGTTCGGCCAGCTTGATGGCATCGATCACGTACCGCGCCTGCGACTCGATCATGAAGACCACCGACATGTGGCCAAGCCCGGTGTTCGGCCCGAGCAGGAAGAACAGGTTCGGGAACCCGGCGACCGTGATGCCCTTGTGCGTCGTCATCCCCTCGGTCCGCCACAGCTTCGACAGGTCGGCGCCGTCGGTACCGATCACCTCGAGATAGTCGAAGGCGTCGGTGACGTGAAAGCCCGTGCCGTAGATGACGACGTCGGCTGGGTGCTCGACGCCCGCGCTGTCGACGATGCTGTGCGGCCGGACCTCGGCGATGCCGTCGGTGACGACGTCGACGTTCTCCCGCGCGAGCGCCGGGTAGTAGTCGTTCGCCTGCAGCACACGCTTGCAGCCCATCGTGTAATCCGGCGTCAGTTTGGCCCGCAGTTCGGGGTCCTTGATCGCCCGGTTGAGGTGCCATTTCGCGATACGCTCCGCAGCCCGCATGAGGGCGGGGTGGCCGTTGAAACCGATGGCCCGCGACTCGAGGAAGACGTAGAGCAGCGTGCGCAGCAAGCGCTGGATCGCGGGAATCCTCCGGAACAGCGTCTTCGCGAACCCGGGGACGTGATGATCCGGCTTGGGCATCACCCATGGCGCGGTCCGCTGGAACAGCGTGAGCTGCCGGACATCCGGCGCAATCTGGGGCACGAACTGGATCGCGCTGGCTCCCGTGCCGACGACGATTACGTTCTTGCCCGCGAGTTCGACGTCGTGATCCCACTGGGCGGAATGGAAGACCGCGCCGCCGAAGTTCTCGATGCCCGGCACGTCGGGGACGTTCGGGATGTGCAGCGCACCGACGCCCGAAACCAGGTAGCGGCCGATGTACTGCTGACCGTCGACGCCGGTGACCGTCCATTCCTGGTCATCGGAATCCCAGCGCGCACTGGCCATCTCGGCGCCGAAGCGGGTGTGGTCGCGTAGCCGATACTTGTCCGCGACGCCCCTCAGGTAGTCCCAGATCTCCTGCTGCCCGGAAAACGCCCTGGTCCAGTTCGGGTTCGGTTCGTAGGAAAACGAGTACATGTGGGACTGGATGTCGCACGCGCAGCCGGGGTAGGTGTTGTCGCGCCAGGTGCCGCCGACGTCGTCGGCCTTCTCCAGGATGACGAAGTCGGTGATACCCGCGTTCTTGAGCTGGATGGCCATCCCCAGGCCGGAGAACCCGGTCCCGACGATGATCACCTTGGCGCGCTCGGCCTGCACCATGCTTCCCTCCACACCGTTCCGGCGTCGTGTTACCGCTGGTAACTGTTACCTGCTGGTAGCATCCGGCACGTGGCCTACGACTGTCAAGTGCAACTGCAAGCACTCAGCAAGCACTTGGCTTCGGAAGGTAAAGAACCGTCAAGATTACGTGGGATTTCCCACGAGTAGGCCGAGAGGTATCCCCATAACCGCGATTTCACACTAAAGTAATCTGACCCCCGGAAACCCCGGGCACGAAGACGTGCACGCGGGCAGCCCTCCGCTAATCCGGAGGGGGCTTTCGCGCGCCCAACGCACGATGATGTGCGTACCTGCGGTCACACAGTGCGGTGTGATCATGCCCGTTCGGGCATCTCAGTCTTACCATCGCGACTCCGGGCAGGGTCGTTACCTCAGAGCGTGCTGCGCTCCGAGACCGGCCTCAGCAACACATCACCAGCGCTGCCCGGCGGCGCCGACACCCATGGGAGGACGGCCAGCCGTGACCCACCACAGGGAATTTCCCACCCCCCTCTCCGAGGGGCCCACCCCCCGGCTGACCTCGCGCCGCGGCGCGGGTTTGTACGACGAGTCTTACGAGCACGACGCTTGCGGCGTCGCGTTCGTCGCCGACCTGTCAGGCCGGCGCGATCACGACATCGTGCGTAAGGCTCTCGTCGCCCTGCGCAATCTCGAGCATCGCGGTGCGCGCGGCGCCGAACCGGAGACCGGCGATGGTGCCGGCCTGCTGATTCAGGTGCCGGACGCGTTCTATCGGGATGTCGTCGGCTTCGAACTGCCCGAGCCCGGCGGCTACGCGGTGGGTACCGCGTTCCTGCCGAGGAACGCCGCCGAACGTGACGCGGCCATGTCGGCCATCGAGCGCATCGCCGCCGAGGAGAACATGCGGGCGCTCGGCTGGCGCGAGCTGCCGGTCGACGCCGATCACGTCGGCCCGACCGCGGCGAGGACCATGCCGCACTTCGCGCAGCTCTTCGTGGCGGCACAGGACCCGGACATCACCGGGCTCGCACTGGAGCGGATGGCGTTCTGCTTGCGCAAGCGCGCCGAACACGCGGCGGAGGTGTACTTTCCCAGCCTGTCGAGCCGCACCATCGTCTACAAGGGCATGCTGACCGAACCGCAGGTCGAGAAGTTCTTCATCGACCTCGCCGACGAGCGCGTCACCAGCTCCATCGGCCTGGTGCACTCCCGTTTTTCGACGAACACGTTCCCGTCGTGGCCGCTCGCGCACCCGTACCGCTACGTCGCCCACAACGGTGAGATCAACACGCTGCGCGGCAACCGCAACTGGATGGACGCCCGCGAGTCGACGTTGGCCAGCGACGCGATCCCGGGCGACCTGGAGCGCATCTATCCGATCATCACCCGGGGCGCGAGCGACTCCGCGTCCTTCGACGAGGTGCTCGAACTGCTGCACCTCGGTGGCAGGCCGCTCCCCCACGCCGTATTGATGATGATCCCCGAGGCGTGGGAGAACCACGACGAGATGGACGCGGCTCGCCGGGCGTTTTACGAGTACCACTCCAACCTCATGGAGCCGTGGGACGGTCCCGCGCTGGTGGCCTTCACCGACGGCACGCAGATCGGCGCCGTGCTGGACCGCAACGGGCTGCGCCCCGCCCGGTACTGGGTCACCGAGGACGGCCTTGTCGTCGCGGCATCCGAGGTCGGCGTGCTCGACATCGACCCGGCCACCATCGTCAAGAAGGGCAGGCTCGAGCCGGGCCGGATGTTCCTGGTGGACACCGCGGCAGGCCGCATCATCGACGACGAGGAGATCAAAGGCGAGCTCGCGGCCGAGCACCCGTACCGGGAGTGGATCGACGGCGGCCTGCTGCGGCTGGGTGAGCTTCCCGAGCGGGAGCGCGAGATCCCGACGCACTCGTCGCTGGTACGCAGGCAGCAGGCCTTCGCCTACACCGAGGAAGAACTGTCGGTGCTGCTCGCGCCGATGGCGAGCAACGCCGCCGAGCCGATCGGCTCCATGGGTAACGACTCCCCGCTCGCGCCGCTTTCCGGCCAGTCGCGGCAGCTGTTCGAATACTTCTCGCAGCTGTTCGCCCAGGTCACCAACCCGCCGCTGGACGCGATCCGGGAAGAGCTGGTGACCGCACTCGGCGCGCAGCTCGGCAGCGAGCCGAACCTGCTCGAAGCCGGACCGGAGCATTCGCGCAAGATCGTGCTGCCGTTCCCGGTGCTGGACAACGACGAGCTCGCCAAGCTGGTGCACGTCAACGACGACGGTGACCTGCCCGAGTTCCAGGCCGTCACCATCCGCGGCACCTATGAGGTGGCCGGCGGCGGCGAGGCGCTCGTGCGCAGGCTGGACGAGATCCGGGCCGAGGTCGTCGAGGCGTTCCACGACGGCGCGCGGCTGATCGTGCTGTCCGACCGCGGCGTCGACACCGACCTCGCGCCGATCCCGTCGCTGCTGCTTACCGGCGCGGTCCACCACCACCTGGTGCGCGAGAAGCTGCGCACCCAGGTGGGGCTCGTGGTGGAATCCGGCGACGCCCGCGAGGTCCACCACATCGCGCTGCTCATCGGGTTCGGGGCGGCCGCGGTCAACCCATACTTGGCAATGGCCACCGTTGAGGAGATGGCCGAACGTGGCGTGCTCGGCGATACCGATCCGAGGCACGCCACCCAGAACCTGATCAAGGCGCTGGGCAAGGGTGTCCGCAAGACGATGTCCAAGATGGGCGTGTCGACGGTCGCCTCCTACACCGGCGCGCAGATCTTCGAGGCGCTCGGCCTCGGCGCCGAGGTCGTCGACTCGTGCTTCACCGGCACCACGTCCCGGCTGGGCGGCGTTGGCTTCGACACGCTCGCCGAGGAGGTCGCGCAGCGGCACCGCAAGGCGTTCCCCGTGGACGGCGTGCACGCCAGCCACCGCGAGCTCGAGCTCGGCGGCGACTACCAGTGGCGCCGCGAGGGCGAACACCACCTGTTCAACCCGCAGACGGTGTTCAAGTTGCAGCACTCGACCCGGGCAGGCAAGTACGAGGTCTTCAAGGAGTACACGCAGGCGGTCGACGACCAGTCGCAGCGGTTGATGACGCTGCGCGGCCTGTTCGATCTCAAGGAAGGCCAGCGGCAACCGGTGCCGGTCGACGAGGTCGAGCCGGTCTCGGAGATCGTCAAGCGCTTCTCGACGGGTGCCATCTCCTACGGCTCCATCTCCAAGGAGATGCACGAGACGCTCGCGATCGCCATGAACCGGCTGGGCGCCAAGTCCAACACCGGTGAGGGTGGCGAGGACGCCGACCGGCTCTATGACCCCGAGCGTCGCTCGGCGATCAAGCAGGTCGCGTCCGGCCGCTTCGGGGTGACCAGCGAGTACCTCGTCAAC
Organism: Actinophytocola sp.; assembly: GCA_009379975.1. GTDB lineage: Bacteria > Actinomycetota > Actinomycetes > Mycobacteriales > Pseudonocardiaceae > WHSS01. The sequence continues at coordinate 6,583 of WHSS01000018.1, read as the reverse complement.
GCCGACGACATCCAGATCAAGATGGCGCAGGGCGCCAAGCCGGGCGAGGGCGGTCAGCTGCCGGGTACCAAGGTGTACCCGTGGATCGCCAAGACGAGGCACTCCACGCCGGGCGTCGGCCTCATTTCGCCGCCGCCGCACCACGACATCTACTCGATCGAGGACCTGGCGCAGCTGATCCACGATCTGAAGAACGCCAACCCGGCGGCAAGGATCCACGTCAAGCTGGTCTCCGAGGTCGGCGTCGGCACGGTCGCGGCCGGCGTGTCCAAGGCGCATGCCGATGTCGTGCTGATCTCCGGTCACGACGGCGGCACCGGCGCGTCGCCGCTGTCCTCGATCAAGCACGCAGGCGGCCCGTGGGAGCTCGGCCTTGCCGAGACCCAGCAGACACTGCTGTCCAACCGGCTGCGGGACCGGATCGTGGTGCAGACCGACGGCCAGCTCAAGACCGGCCGCGACGTGATCGTCGCCGCGCTACTCGGCGCCGAGGAGTTCGGTTTCGCCACCGCTCCCCTTGTCGTATCGGGCTGCATCATGATGCGGGTCTGTCACCTGGACACCTGCCCGGTCGGCGTCGCCACGCAAAATCCGAGGCTCCGTCAGAAATTCACCGGCAAGGCCGACTACGTGGTCAACTTCTTCGAGTACATCGCCCAGGAGGTGCGGGAGTACCTTGCCGCGCTGGGCTTCCGTTCGATCGCGGAGGCCGTGGGGCACGCCGAACTGCTCGACACCCGCAAGGCGATCCAGCACTGGAAGGCGAAGGGGCTCGACCTGTCGCCGATCTTCCACGTGCCCGAGCTCGCGCCGCGTGCGGCCCGGCATTGCATCACCGCGCAGGATCACGGGCTGGACAAGGCGCTCGACAACACGTTGATCCAGCTGGCGGAGGGCGCGCTGTCCTCGGGCGACAAGGTGCGCCTGGAACTGCCGGTGCGCAACGTGAACCGGACCGTGGGCACCATGCTCGGCCACGAGCTGACCAAGCAGTGGGGCGGCGAAGGACTGCCCGACGACACCATCGACGTGACGTTCACCGGCACGGCGGGCCAGTCTTTCGGCGCCTTCGTGCCCCAGGGCATCACGTTGCGCCTGGTCGGTGACGGCAACGACTACGTGGCGAAGGGCCTCTCCGGCGGCCGCATCATCGTGCGGCCACACCCGGACGCACAGTTCGTCGCCGAGGACAACCTGATCGCGGGCAACGTGATCGCCTACGGCGCGACCGGCGGGGAAATCTTCCTGCGCGGCAAGGTCGGCGAGCGGTTCTGCGTGCGGAACTCGGGAGCCACCGCCGTCGTGGAAAGCGTCGGCGACCACGGCTGCGAGTACATGACAGGTGGCAAGGTCGTGGTCCTCGGTGGTATCGGCCGTAACTTCGCCGCGGGCATGTCCGGCGGCGTCGCCTACGTGCTCGATCTGCCCGCCCATCGCGTCAACCCCGAGATGGTCGACCTCGACCCGCTGGACGACGAAGACCGCGAGTTCCTAGCCGAGATCGTCGAGCGGCACTACGACGAGACCGGATCGGCGGTCGCACGCGCCCTGCTGGCCGACTTCGACACCGCGGTCGAGCGGTTCGGCAAGGTCATGCCGAAGGACTACAAGCGCGTACTTGCCGCTCAGGCGCAAGCCGAGCGCGACGGGCGCGACATCGACGAGGCAATCATGGAGGCGGCACATGGCTGACCCCAAGGGTTTTCTGACAACCGAGCGCGAAGTGCCGAAGACGCGTCCGGTGCCGCTGAGGCTGCTGGACTGGCGCGAGGTCTACCAGGACCCCGCCGAGTTCGCGGAGAAGCATCTGGCGAAGCAGGCCGGGCGCTGCATGGACTGCGGTATCCCGTTCTGTCACCAGGGCTGCCCGCTCGGCAACCTGATCCCGGACTGGAACACGCTGGTCTGGCGGCAGGACTGGCAGGAAGCGAGCGAACGACTGCACGCGACGAACAACTTCCCGGAGTTCACCGGGACGTTGTGCCCCGCTCCGTGTGAGTCCGCGTGCGTGCTCGGCATCAACGACGACCCTGTCACCATCAAGCGCGTCGAGATCTCGATCATCGACCGCGCCTGGGACGAGGGCTGGGTGACGCCGCAGCTGCCGCAGACCAAGACCGGTAAGAAGGTCGCGGTCGTCGGCTCGGGGCCCGCGGGACTCGCCGCGGCGCAGCAGCTGACCCGCGCGGGGCACGACGTCGTGGTGTACGAGCGGGCTGACGACGTCGGCGGGCTGCTGCGCTACGGCATCCCCGAGTTCAAGATGGAGAAGTTCCGGCTCGACCGTCGCATCGACCAGATGCGCGCCGAGGGCACGGAGTTCCGGGTGAACGTCAACGTCGGAGTCGACGTGACCGCGGCGCGGCTGCGGGAGGAGTACGACGCCGTCGTGCTGGCCGGTGGCGCTACGCAGTGGCGGGACCTGCCGGTGCCGGGCCGCGACATCGAAGGCGTGTATCAGGCGATGGAGTTCCTGCCGCCGGCGAACAAGGTCGCCAGTGGCGATCTTGCCGAGACGCCGATCAGCGCCAAGGACAAGGACGTCGTGATCATCGGCGGCGGTGACACCGGCGCCGACTGCCTCGGCACCTCGCACCGGCAAGGCGCGCGTTCGGTGACCCAGCTGGAGATCATGCCGATGCCGCCGGAGACGCGCAGCGAGGCGAATCCCTGGCCGACCTATCCGATGATCTACCGCGTGTCGTCGGCGCATGAGGAGGGTGGCGAGCGGGTCTACTCGGTCAACACCCAGGAGTTCCTCGCCGACGACGATGGCAAGCTGCGGGCGATCAAGCTGGTCGACGTCGAGCGCGTCGACGGCGAGTTCGTGCCCGTCGAAGGCTCCGAGCGGGAGATCCCGGCCCAGCTGGTGACGCTGGCGATGGGCTTCATCGGGCCGGAGAAGGGCGCGCTGCTCGAGGACCTGGGCGTCGACTACGACCCGCGCGGCAACGTCGCCCGCGGCGATGACTTCCAGACCTCTGTCGACGGCGTGTTCAGCGCGGGCGACATCGGCCGGGGTCAGTCGCTGATCGTGTGGGCGATTGCCGAAGGCCGCGCGGCCGCCGCCGGTGTTGACGCCTACTTCACCGGCCGTGACGTGCTGCCCGCGCCGATCGCGCCGACGGACCGTCCGATCAGCTAAGTACCCGTCACTCCCGATCTACGGCCCGCTGCCAACGACGTCAGCGGGCCGTTACCTTTTTGGGCAGGTTCAAGGCGAGGCGCGACAACGGGGAGCCGAAGGTGGCCTCGGGTGCCATTTAGGCACCCCATGGCACCTTGGTTTCGCCTCGGCTAGTGGTTTTTGTGCTCCGGCCGGACGATCATCACCGGGCATTCCGCATGGTGCAGCAGCGCCTGGCTGGTCGAGCCAAGCAGGAGCCCGCTGAACCCGCCGCGCCCGCGGCTGCCCGCCACCACGAGCGACGCCCGCTCACTCCATTCGAGCAACCGCTGGCGTGGCTTCGCCTGCACCAGATCCCGGTCGACGGTCACATCGGGATAGCGCTCCGACCACCCAGCGAGCCGCTCCGCCAGTACGCGCGCCTCCGCCTCGCTCAGCGGCTCCCAGTCATGGGCCATCCGCGCCTCGCTGAACACCTGCTTCGCGTCAGCATCGGTGTACGCATGCACCGCCACCAGGCGCACCTGCCGGAACGCAGCCTGCTCGAACGCGCACCCCAGCGCCTGATCGCTGAGGTCGCTTCCGTCGACACCGACCACGATCGGCGCGCCGGGTTCCTGCTCACCGGTGCCGCGTACCGCCACCACCGGGCAGTGCGCGTGGGCCGCGAGGGTGACCGTGGTCGAGCCGAGCAGCAGCCCGGCGAACGCGCCGCGGCCGGATCCACCGAGCACGACGCAGCGGGAGGCGCGGGACGCTTCGATCAACGCGATGACGGGCGGATCGGTGGTCGACTTCGCGGTGACATCGATGGCGGGCTCCGCCTCGACGGCCACGCGCTCTGCCTCCGACAGCACAGTGCTCGAGTCGTTCTCGAGCAGGTGAAACAGCTCGGTCGACGGGGAAACCGCGCCGCCGGGAAAGAAGTCAGGGACCCCGATGGCGTGCAGGATCCGGAGGCCGACGCGATGACGCCTGGCCTCCGCGGCCGCCCAGCGGACGGCCCGCAGCGCTGACTCGGACCCGTCGATGCCAACGACTACCGGCCCCGGCCAATGGGGCTCGTGCACGTGGCTCATCAGTTTCGCTCCCGGCCTCGCGCGGTGCTCATGGTCAACTATCCCAGATGACCCCGGTGAGCGGAACCGCTCGCCAGTGGCGTGTCGGTAAAGATCGGGTTGTGCTCGTGCGCCGGTTGGCCCACCGTTGACGTGTGCGGACCCGCGTGATCACCCGGATCGCCCTCCCCGCGCTCCTCATCGCGGCCGGGGTGGTCATCTTGCGCACCCCCGTGGCCGATCTGCCGCCACCCCCGGCCGATCCCGGCAGGCCGGGGGACGCTAATGAAGCCGTCGCCTGGTTGATGGTCCTTGTCGTGCCCGCGCTGGCGCTGCTGATCTTCGCCGGGCTCCGGTATCGGCCGCGCCGCTCCCCCGCCGCGACCGATGACGGCAAGCGGCGGAGTTGGCGTGCCGGCGTGCTGGCGCTCGCCACGCTGATCGGCATTGCCGTCGGTCTCGGGTTGCTCGGCAGGCTGTTGCCCCGGCGTGCGGACCCGGACGAGGACGACCGTGACAGCGAAGGCGGCAGCGCAAACAACGGAGCCGAGCCGGGATCCGCCGGCAGGCCCGAAACGCCCGAGGGCGGCCAGGGCCTCGACATCGACACCTGGACGATCTTCACCATCGCCGTCCTCGGAATACTGGTGATCATGTCGGTGATTGTGCATCGCAGGCCACCCGACGGCGAGCCGGATGCGCGGGACGACGAACCGGTGGCAAGCCACCCGCGTCAGGAGCCGTTAGCGACCGCGACTCGTCGCGCATTGTCCGTTGTGGACTCCCCCGATCTCGATGCACGGCAAGCGATCATCCGGTGTTATGCCGCGATGGAGCACGCGCTGTGTCAGGCGCCCGGTGCCGCTCCGGAGCCCGCTGATACGCCGTCGGAGGTCCTGCGGCGCGCTGCCGACGCCGGTCAGGTCCAGGCCGAACACGGCGAGCGGCTGGTCGAACTGTTCACGGAAGCCCGCTACAGCTCGCATGCCATGTCCGCCGACGACCGGGAGACGGCCGCGTCGACGCTCCGGTTGATCCTCGACGACTTGCGGGGGCCGGTGTGGACCCGATTGTGATCTTCGAGGTGCTGGCGATCGCGGTGATCTTCGCCGCGGTGATGTGGCTGTCCTCCCATGTCGTGGGCGGTGCTCGACGTGTTCGACATGCCGAGCAGCCCGCGGCCACCGGCGTCGAACCGGATTCCACGTTGACCCAGGCGGCGAGCACCGTCGGCTGGGCGGAAGGCACCCGGAGCGATTGGGACCGGCACGTCCGGCCGGTGCTGGCCCGGGAGTTCGACAACATCGTCGGTGCTCGACGCTCGGGGTCCCGGTCGCGTCGGGAGACCGGCCAGCTGATGTTCGGCCCGCGACTGTGGCCGTTGGTCGATCCCGCCGGCGGGTTCACCAGCGGGCTCGGCGCTCCGGGGCCGGGCCGGTCGGCACTGAGTGAGATTCTCGAACGGCTGGAGGCCGCATGAGGACTGCTTGCAGGTCCGAATCATCAGACACCATGCCGGCCGACGCCATGTCATCGGCGCGGCTTGCCGCGCTCGGCACGGAGGCCGCATGACTCTGACCCCCGCGAAGACCACCACCGAGTACGCCACCGCCGTGCTGGACGAGATCGAGCGCGCGGTCGTGGGCAAACGGGAGGCGCTCGAGCTCATCCTGACCGGCGTGCTCGCCCACGGCCATGTGCTGATCGAGGACCTGCCAGGTATGGGTAAGACGCTCATCGCGCGCTCGTTCGCGACGGTATTCGGCCTGCGGTTCAAGCGGGTGCAGTTCACGCCGGATCTGCTGCCCGCCGATCTGCTGGGCGCCACCGTCTATGAACAGTCGTCGGGCAAGTTCGTGTTCCGGAAGGGGCCGATCTTCACGCATCTGCTGCTGGCTGACGAGATCAACCGCACGCCGCCGAAGACGCAGTCCGCGCTGCTCGAGGCGATGGCCGAAGGGCAGGTCAGCATCGACGGCGAGACGCATCGGCTGGCGGAGCCGTTCATCGTGCTGGCAACTGATAACCCGATCGAGTACGAGGGCACGTATCCGTTGCCAGAGGCGCAGCTCGACCGGTTCTCGTTGCGGGTACGCATCGGGTATCTCGAACCCGCGGGGGAAATCGAGATGCTGCAGCGCAGGCTGACTCGGGGGTCGGCGCCCGCAGAGCTGCGCTCGGTACTGGGGCCGTCGGATCTGCTGGCCATGCGGGAGTCGCTGGAGCAGGTCGCGGTCCATCCCGACGTCGTGGCTTACGTGGTGGCCCTGGCGGGAGCGACGCGCGATCACCATCAGGTCGATGTCGGGGTCAGCCCGCGGGCCGAACTCGATCTCGTGCAGCTCTCACGGGGCCGGGCGCTGCTCTCCGGCCGTGACTTCGCGATCCCGGAAGACGT
>WHSS01000159.1 GCA_009379975.1 Actinophytocola sp. | reverse complement strand
TAATAAGCCGTCGCCAGCCCATGCACACCACCACCGACGATCACCACGTCATAAGACGGCTCAAGCGCACGATCCCGCCACGCACGAGGCCACTCCGAACGAGTCAGGCCGCGCCTGAAGAGGCCGAACGCGGAATACCGCGATGGTTTCCGCTTGCCATCACGGTGGCCATTCACCGCGTGGCGGCTGCCGTTCGCACGAGTCATGCAGACGCCTCCAGCTCCGTCGTACACCGCAGCCGCGCCTTGGTGCGCTACTGCCCGGTGCCGGTAACCTTACGGCTAGTAGGAAACAATGTCCACTGTTATGAAACAGCGAGTGGACAGAGGCGTGCGCCGGTGTGGTGAGTCGACCTGGCTCCTTCGGCTCGCGGCGCGCGCGGCTATTCGCCTGGGCGCACGGCCTTGACGGCGAGGAACTGGATGGGCAGCGAGATCAGCTCGCCGGGACCGTGCATGACCTCGCCGACGAACTGCAGCGTGTCGCCCGGTTCGAGCAGGTAGCGGGCGCTGCCGTAGGCATACTCCATCTTGCCGGTGATCATGAAGATCAACTCGGTGCCGGCGTGCTGGTAGAGGGGAAACATCTCGGTGCGCTCGGTGAGCGTGACCAGCATGGGTTCCAGGCTGTCGTGGGGAGCACGCATGGTGCCGAGCATCTGGTAACGATGGCCGGGGCCGGAGCCCTTGTGGTGGATGTCCAGTCCGCTGCCCGCCTTGACGAACACGACGTCCTGCTCCTCGGAGAGGCCGCGGAAGAACGCGGTCACGGGAACCCTCAGTGCCCCTGACAGCCGGGCGAGGGTGGACAGGCTGGGCGATGCCTGCATGTTCTCGATCTTGGAAAGCATGCCCTTGGACAGGTTGCTCTCGGTCGCCAGTCGCCCCACCGTCCAGCCGAGCCGGCGCCGGAACTCGCGTACCCGGTCGGCGATGACCGCGGCGAGCGCCTCCTCTGGACCGGCGGCTTCGTCGAGGTCGGCCATGGGCGAACTGGCTTCTTCCGTCATCGCTTGATCATGGTAGGGGCCGTTCCCTCCGTCTCAACTTCGCCACCGCCGGCGCAGGGTTTTATTCATAAGTCGGGCTGTTCACATCGGGCATGTCACCTCGATCGTGCTTCTCACCTGCAGTCACTCGTCGCGAACCACCCTCCAGGCGTCAACTCTAGCCGCCGCGAGGAGATTTTTCGCGATGGCGTCCGGGCGGTGTTGTCGCAGGTCGCCGCCGATGCGCCGGTTACTGGCGCGGAAGGCGGCAACGTCGATTTCCGGCCCAAGGGTTGTGTCATTAGAGGACACAGAGTTTACTACTGGTGGACAGCGCAGTGTGTCGTAAACCACAGCGTCCCACCGTTCGGCTGGCGGGACTAGGAGGCCAAGCATGACGACCGATCTTGAGAACTTCCTCGCGCAAGATGGCCGCGACGACCAGGTCGCCGCCGTCAGGCGGCAGATCGACGAGCAGGGGGTGCGCTATATCTACCTGCAGTTCGTCTCGGTCACCGGCCGGATCATGGGGAAGGGTATCCCCGCCGATCACTGGGAACGGTTCGCCGCCGGCGGCTTCCAGCTCGTCTACGGCGCGACCGCGAACCTGTTCATCGATCGGCACGACGAGTACATCGGCTACGGGGCGGAATCCCGTGAACTGGTCGGCATCCCGGACGTGGACACGTTCTGCGTGCTCCCCTGGGACCCCAAGACCGCGAGGGTCTTCTGCACGCTGTTCCGCGGTCGGGAGGAGGACGTCGACCCTGGCGCGTACCTGACGTCCGACTGCCGCGGCAACTTGAAGCGGATCCATGACGATTTCGAGGCGGAAACCGGGCTACACCTGCGTGTAGGCACAGAGCCCGAGATGATGTGGCTCAAGCTCAACGCGGACGGCACGCCCTCCGTGGAGGGGATGACCAAGCCGTACTGCTACCACATCGACCAGTTCTCCGAGCTGCAGCCGCTCATCCATCGCGTGATCGAGTACGGCACCGCGATGGGCCTCGACATGATCCAGGGCGACCACGAGGACGCACCGGGGCAACTCGAGCTCAACTGGCAGTTCGACCGCGCGGAACTCACCGCCGACCGGTTGACCACCTACCGGCAGATCTGCCGTCAGGTGGGCCGGGAGTTCGGCGCCTTCCCGTGCTTCATGCCGAAGCCGTTCACCGGCGTCTCCGCCAACGGCTGTCACCACAACATCTCGCTGTGGGAAGGCGACGTGAACGACTTCCTGCCCGACACCGACAACCCCAGGATGCCGAGCAAGCGCGGGCTCGCCGCCATCGGTGGCGTGCTCGAGCACCTCGACGCGCTGACGTGTCTCACCGCACCGACGGTGAACTCGTACCGGCGGCTATGGGACACCGGGTTCTGGGCGCCGCTCTATGCGGACTGGGGATTCCAGAACCGCACCACCGCGTTGCGGGTCAGCGCGCCGGGCCGGTTCGAGTACCGCTCGGTCGATTCCGCGGTGAACCCCTACCTGTCCATGGCGGGCCTGATCACCTCGATGGCCGACGGTATCCAGCGCAACCTCGACCCGGGGCCGCCGGAGGAGCGCAACATCTACGAGGCCATGTCCGCGGGGAAGGAAGTGCGCAAGATTCCGATGACCCTCGGGGACGCCCTGGAGGCGCTGCGGCAGGACGACGTCGTCCGGAGCGCGTTGCCGGGCGAGATGTTCAAGGTCTTCGAGCACTACAAGCGCGACGAGTGGGAACGCTTCTGCGCCGCCGTCACCGACTGGGACGTCAAGGAGTACCTGGACATCCTGCCCTGACCCGTAGTCCTCGAGAGGGCTATTCATAAGTCGGTCGGCGGGGCCGCCCGGAGGGTGGTTCGCGACGGCCGGCTCCAGGTGAGGGCCGGTACTCCGGCGAGCCAGAAGATGAATAGCCCGACTTTTGAATAAGACACCGACTGATGAAGACCCCACCGCGGGGAAAGGAGTACCACGAGATGTGCGGTATCGCCGGCATCATCTACACCGACCGGAGCGGCACCATAGGCCGCGACATGACCAACATGCTGCAGGCCATGAAGCATCGCGGGCCCGACTCGACGGGCTACGCGCTCTACGGTGAACCGAGCGAACTGCTCGTGATGCGGTTCAAGCTGGCCGATCCGCACGTGGCGGGGGACTTCGGCTATTCGGATCGGCTCGCCCGCAGCAGGCGGAATGTGGAGTCCCGGCTCGCCAAGATCGGCGCCACCGTCGACCGGGTCGAGAGCGAGTCGGAGTACGCCTACCGCGCCACGTTCCGCTACGACGGCGAACTCAAGCCGCTTGCCGACTTCGTCGAGGACGTGACCGGGGTCGAGGTGCTTTCGCTCGGTCACTCGCTCGAGATCATCAAGGATCTCGGTGACGCCGAGTCCGTCGCCGGCCGCTACCAGCTCGATTCCTTCAACGGCACGCACGCGATCGGGCACGTCAGGATGGCCACTGAGTCCGATGTGGACATCGCGGGCGCACACCCGTACTGGGCGTACCCGTTCTCCGATGTCGCGGTGGTCCACAACGGACAGCTGACGAACTACCACCAGTGGCGCAGGCGCCTGGAGCGGCTCGGCCATCGCTTCCAGTCCGAATGCGACTCGGAGATCATCGCCGTCTATCTCGCGCAGAGCATGGCCGACGGCCTGCCGCTGGAAGCGGCGATGAAGCAAAGCCTCGAAGAGCTGGACGGGGTGTTCACCTACCTGGTGGTCACCGAGAGCCAGCTGGGCATGGCCAAGGACGAGATGGCCGCTAAGCCACTCGTGCTCTACCAAGGCGAGGACATGGTCGCCATGGCGTCCGAGGAGGGCGCGATCCGTGCGGTCCTCGACCGCGAAATCGACACCTATGACCCGTACGAAGGAGAGGTGATGGTGTGGAGCAGGTAATGCAGGCGCCGCAGGAGGAATCGGCGGGCAAGCGGACGGGAAAGTACGACGTCCGCGGGCTGGCCGACCCCGACGCCACGGCACCGAACACCGCGATCGTCACCGGCACCACGGCGGAACTGGACGCCGCCGAGCTGAGCACCAGGCAGATCAACCTGGAGCTGCGCAGGCTGCTGCACACCGAAGGCGTCACCGAGATCACCTTGCACAACCCGCGTGCGCGTCACTCCATCGCGGTGGGCTTGCTCCTGCGCTGCCGCATCAAGATCGAGGGCAGCCTCGGCTATTTCGGCTGCGGCATCATCGACGGCCCCGAGATTCACATCGCGGGTCGGGTCGGCTGGTCGGTCGCCGAGAACATGATGTCCGGCGTGGTCGTGATCGACAAGAACGCCGGATCGCTGACCGGGGCGGCGTTCCGTGGCGGTGACCTCGTCGTGCGCGGGCACGTCGGGGCGCGGACCGGGATCGACCAGAAGGGCGGCACGATCATCGTCGGCGGCAACGCCGGTTCGATGACCGGGTTCATGATGCAACGCGGCCGCCAGATCATCTGCGGTGATGTCGGCCATGGCATGGGCGATTCGATGTACGACGGCTCGATTTACGTCGCGGGCAAGGTCGCATCACTGGGCGTGGACTGCGTCGAGGCGGAGATGACCGACGCCGACAACGAGCTGATCGACCGGAAGTTCGCCAGCTACCGGATCGACCGGCCCGATTCGTTCCGCAAGTTCGTCTGCGGTCGCAAGTTGTGGAACTACGACAACTTGGAGCCCAACGAACGCAAGCTGGTTCTCTAGCGCCTAGCCGGCCGTCCCACCACCCGCACAGGAGTACACACCCATGAGCACATCCAACGGCGAAACCGCCCGGCCGCTCGGGCACAGCCGAATCTTCACGCCCGAGGTGGTCAGCGACATCCACACCAAGGCCGAGCTCGGCCGGTACCGGATGCGCGGCTTCTCGATGTTCAAGCCGATCCCGCACTGGGACGACCTGATGTTCATGCCGGGCACGCTGACCCGCTTCGTCATCGAGGGCTACCGCGAAAAGTGCCAGACCAAGACGATCCTCGGCGCGAGGTTCGCCAAGAAGCCGATCGAGCTCGACATTCCCGTCTATATCACGGGAATGAGCTTTGGCGCTCTGTCGCTGGAAGCCAAGATGGCGCTGGCCAAGGGCGCGTCGATGGCGGGCACGGCGACGTGCTCCGGTGAGGGCGGGATGATCCCGCCCGAGCGCGACCTGTCCACCAAGTGGTACTACCAGGTGATCCAGAGCCGCTACGGCTTCAACCCGCACCACCTGATGCTCGCCGACGCCGTCGAGTTCTTCATCGGGCAGGGGTGCAAGGTCGGGCTCGGCGGGCACCTCATGGGGCAGAAGGTCACCGAGCAGGTCGCCGAGATGCGTTCCCTGCCGCCCGGCATCGACCAGCGCAGCCCGGCAAGGCACCCGGACTGGCTCGGTCCCGACGACCTTTCGCTGAAGATCCAGGAGATCCGGGAGGCGACCGACTATCAGGTGCCGATCCAGCTCAAACTCGGCGCCTCGCGGGTCTACGACGATGTGCGGATGGCTGCCAAGTGCGGGCCCGACATCATCTATCTCGACGGTGCCGAAGGCGGAACCGGTGCAGGCCCGCACATCGCCACCGAGGAGACCGGCATCCCGCTGATGGCCGCCATCCCGGAGGCGCGCCGCGCGCTGGAAGACGTGGGACTGGCCGACGAGATCGACCTGGTCGTGGCGGGCGGCATCCGCAACGGCGGCGACATCGCCAAGTGCGTCGCACTCGGTGCGAAAGCCGTCGCGATTGGACACTCGGCGCTGATGGCCCTCAACTGCAACAAGGAGCTCCCCGGCGTCACCGACTACAAAGGCACGATCGGCGTCGAAGCGGGCAAGTGCTATCACTGTCACACCGGCCGCTGCCCGGTGGGCATCGCGACTCAGGATCCGGAGCTGCGCAAGCGGCTCGAGGTCGACAAGGCCGCGGAGCGGGTCTATAACTTCCTGCACACCCTCACCCTCGAGGTGCAGATGCTTGCCCGCGCCTGCGGCAAGACCAACATCCACAGCCTCGAACCGGAGGACCTGTGCGCGCTGACCACCGAGGCGGCCGCGATGGCCAAGGTTCCGCTGGCAGGTACGAACTACGTGCCGGGTGTCAGTGAAGAACGCACATTGGACGAGATCAAGGGCTTGCTGGAAAAGCACGTTGCCAACGACGGACTTGGCGGAGGACACGATGTCTGAGCGGCTGGAAATCTCCGAACGCCGGTTGTCCGGCGGCAAGAGCATCGACACCGAGGAGCTGACCGGCAGGACTTTCCCGTACCAGTTCGACCGGAGCCTGGTCGATGACGTCGACCTGATCGCCGAGACACCGGGGGACGACCTCAACTGGCTCGAGGACATCGAGCTGATGACCGAGGACGGCATCCCGGCGGTCTTCGACCGCTACACCAATGCCTTCCTGAAGATCCACTTCGAGATTCCGGCGGGCAGGGAGGATGAGTACGCCCGCAAAGTGTTGATCAAGCACCTGCAGGAGGGCAACTCCTACGGGATCTGGCTCAAGCACAAGCACGCGAAGTTCGCCCAGCCCGAACTGGGCCCGTGGCTCGACGGATCGGAAACGGTCGGGACGAACTGGACTCCGCCGGTGCTCGAGGGATGGCAGAAACCCTTGCACTGATCCGAGAAGTCATCACGACGGAAGGAAGACGTAGCCATGACCGATACCGTCCGTGAATCCGGTGAGGCGATCGGGGTACCCCGGGACTCCGGGATGCTGCGCACCATCAGCTGGACCGGAGCGTTCTGGATCGCCAGCGGTGTCCCGGCGCTCGTGCTGTTCTCCATCGGCTCGATCGCCGCGACCATCGGCACCCCGTCGGTGCTGGTGTGGACCGTCGCTGTCGTGTTCGGACTCATCCAGAGCTTCACCTATGCCGAGATCGCGGGCATGTACCCGCAGAAGTCGGGTGGCGCCTCCGTCTACGGGGCGATGGCGTGGTGGCCCTATTCGAAGGTCCTCGCGCCGATGTCGGTGTGGTGCAACTGGCTCGCCTGGTCGCCGGTGCTGACCATCGGTGCGGCGCTGGCCGCGGGCTACGTGCTCACCGCGTTGTTCCCGGCCGATGCGGCGATCAATACGTGGTCGGTGGCGCTGGTGGATCTCGGACTGCTCAAAGACGGCCTCGAACTCCGGTTCAACTCGCAGTTCCTCATCGCCGCGGTACTGCTGCTGGTCGTGTTCGCGGTGCAGCACCACGGCATCCTGCGAGCGGCGCGGGTGCAGATGGTGATCGGGCTGGCGGTGCTCGTCCCCTTGCTGATGGTCGGGCTGGTGCCGTTGGTCAGCGGTGACGTCGTGGAGCGTAACTTCGCTCCGTTCGTGCCGCTGCAGGGATTGTGGAACCTCGAAGGGTGGACGCTGTTCGCCGGCGGTCTCTTCCTCGCCGCGTGGTCGGCCTACGCGTTCGAGACCGCGGTCTGCTACACCCGTGAGTTCAAGAACCCTGGACGTGACACGGTCAAAGCGATCTTCTCGGCGGGAATCGTCTGCCTGGTGATCTACACCCTGGTGCCCTTCGCGTTCCAGGGGGCGCTCGGCGTCGAACGGCTGGTCACTGATCCGATCGTGGATGGCACCGGCGTGGCCGCCGCCATGGTCGACATGGTGGGGGGCGGAGCCGTCATCGGCAATCTGCTCATCGTCATGCTGATTCTCGCGCTGCTGCTGACCATCATGACGACGATGGCAGGCTCCTCGCGCACGCTGTACCAGGGATCGCTGGACGGTTGGCTGCCCCGCTATCTGGGCAGGACCAACCAGCACGGAGCCCCGACCCGTGCCATGTGGACGGACCTCGCCTTCAACCTGGTCCTGCTGCTGATGAGCGACTATGTGTTCGTGCTGGCCGCGTCCAGCGTCTGCTACATGATCTTCAACTTCCTCAACCTCAATGCCGGCTGGCTGCACCGGGTGGACAACTCGCATATTTCGCGGCCATGGCGCGCTCCGACTTCGCTGATCACGGCGGGCGGCGTGCTGGCGTACGTCAACGCGCTGTTGCTCGGCTGGGGCGCGGGCATCTGGGGACCCGGCACGCTGTGGAGTGGCCTGCTGTTCGCCCTGTTGATCGTGCCGGTGTTCGCCTTCCGGCATTACGTGCAGGACAAGGGCCAGTTCCCGGACTCGATGTATGAGCAGGACGGGACCGGGGAGCGCACGCTCCCACGCCGTCGCGCCGGGTTCCGGCCCTACCTGGCCCTTGTTGGCGGCATCGCCATGGTGACGCTCGGTCAGTTACTGGCCAACTTCGCATGACAGCGGCCTTAGCGGCCCCGTATCTCACGGGGCCGCTATGGTCGGATGATCTCGGTTGTCAGGCCGAGTTCCGCGCAGCGGTCGAGCCGTTCGGCCATCTCTTCGGATTGATCGGGTATACCCGAACTGATGTGGGCAATGCGAAACCCATCGCGGGAAGCCAGGTCGTAGAACGGCATCAGGGAATGCGTCGTCCCGGCGCCGTCGAGGAAGACATCGGCATGGTCTGGTACGTGCCGCAGAACCTCTGGAGAAACGACTTCACCGGTCGAGATGACGAAATCCGCTTCGGCGATCGCGCAGGTCGCTCGCCATGACAACGAGCCGGTCGTACCGGGCGTATGGGAAATGAATGTTACTCTTCCGATGCTCACTCAGCTATTGTGTCCGCACCTGAATCGAGTGTCCAATGAGCGAATGCTCATGTGTTGTTCAGTGTTCGTTTATAGATCACCTCTGGTGCGATAGTCGCGCGGCGAAGAATCATTTGACGTCGTGGCAGGCAACTGTTCAGATGGGTTGTTGAAACCAGCGAGATCATGCTGGAAGGAGGCGGGATTCCGATGGCGGTGAACCGGCTACCCGGCGGCGTCTATTGGGCACTCGCCACACTGGCGAGTGACCACACGCTGGAACTCCCGCTGCATCGCATGGCACGGCAACTACGGCTCGCCGAGTACCTGGCGCCCGCCACCCGGGTGTGCGTGCCCGTTCGCCGCACGCGGTCGTTGTCTGACGTCGTCCGCGCGGCGGACAGGATTGCGAGCGCGGGCCTACGGCCGGTTGTTCCGGTTTTCGCCACTGAACTAGGCGATCTAGGTGCCGTCGGCCGCACGTTGGGTGCGGTGGCGGATGCCGGCGCGCGGGAGGTGACGGCGGTCTGGCCGGATTCGGCCGACCTGGTCGATGTGCTCGACGATCTGGTGCGAGTGATCTCCCTCGGCGGTCTGCGCGGGAGGGGTATCACCGGGATTTCCGTCGCGGGCGGTCTTGGCGGGAACATTGACCATTATTCCGCTGATCTGTTGCGCGCCTTCGATTCCGTGTATGCCGCCGGGCGGGAAAATCATGTCGATGTGACCCTGCTGGCGCCGACGGTGCGGGAGCTCGAGCCCGTCGTTGAATGGGAGCGGATGCTGCGGGCCGCGGGGAGCAGGGTCCCGATTCGTGTGCGCATTCCCGGTATCGCGCAGGACCCGGCGCGGCGCGCCATTCCCATGATGCTCGGGCTGGCCGCGGCGATCGACGACGACTCGGACTGCCTGATCACCGGGGTGCAATTGATGTTGCGTGGTTCGCTGCTGCGAACGTCGGTGTTCGCCCGCGAGGTTTGTAACGGAAACTTCGTCGTGGAAGACATCGGCGGCGGTTATCAATTTTCGCTCCTGCGGGCGCAGCAGGAGGAAGAACGGTGGCCCGATGGCTGAAACAGGGATCGATATGCCACAAGTCGTCAGTTCCATCGTCAAGGCCGCGCTGAAAGACGCTTTCAGTCCGTTAGACGGACTGAAAGGGCCCTTCAGTCCGCCCAGTGGACTGAAGGCGTCTTTCAGCGCTCCCGCACGGAGGCCCAGAACCCCCGGATGTGGTTCTCCATGTGCTGCTGCGCAGTAGCCCCATCGCCCGTTTCCAGCGCGTCGTAGATCGACTGGTGTTCGCGCCTGAGCCTTTCGGCGGCCGAGCGCCATGAGTCCCCGAGGGCCTGGAATCCCTCGAGCAGTGGCAGCCGCATGGACTCGCGAACGGCGATCGTCATGTCCGCGATGAGCCGGTTGCCGCCTGCTTCTGCGATCGCCAGGTGGAAATCCGTGTCCAGTTCGTTGAACTGGACACGGTCACAGTCCGCATCGTCCATGGCGGCCAGGAGTTCGCGCATTTCCTTGAGATCAGCGGCCGTCGCCCGCTCCGCGGCGTTGCGGGCACTTTGCCGCTCCAACATCACCCGCGCCTCCACCACGTCCTGAGCCGGGAAATTCGCCAGCGCGACGTGTAGGCGCAACAGCCGTTTCAGGGCTTCGCTGGGCAGAGCGGCCACTGTCGTGCCGGAGTCGGGACCGGTGCCGACCGACATGCGCAGGACCCCCTGCGCCTCCAGGGCACGGAACGCTTCACGGACCGCGGCGCGGCTGACGCTGAGCATCTGCGCGAGGTCGCGTTCGGCGGGCAGCCGGTCGCCCACCCGGAGTTGGCCGGTGACGATCTGCTCCTCGACGCGGTCGATGACCAGTTCGTAGGTCCGAGAGCGCGCTACCGGACGCCAGCGGCGGATGTCTTCTCGCTGCTCATCGGCTTCGACTTCAGCCATCGACGCCTCCGAACCTTTACAAACTCCTGTCGTGACCCTACATTACAGGCCAAGCTTTGGTCAGACCATACAAAGGTCAACCTGGCTACGGCAGGGCCGTTGCTCTGTGTGACCTGTTGTGGACTCAACGAGGAGACGTAACACCAGATGGCTAGCTCGAGCGTGGTCGACCGGCTGCGGGCGGAGTTGGGTGCGGCTGCCGTACTGACCGATGTCGACGTGACCGGTAGTTATAGCCGCGACATGATGCCGCTGGCCGAGCATGGGGTCCCGTTGGCGGTGGTGTTGCCCGCCGATGTCGAGGGTGTGCAGGCGGTGGTGCGGGCGTGTGCTGATGCGGGTGTGTCGATCGTGCCGCGGGGTGCGGGTAGTGGGTTGACG
>WHSS01000089.1 GCA_009379975.1 Actinophytocola sp. | reverse complement strand
GCGGCGCGATCAAGGTAGGCCGTCGGCGTCAACGGTTCGAACGACAAGGCATCCATCCACCGAGTCTGACCGACTGGGCGCCGCGCTGAAAGACGCTTTCAGTCCGCTCGACGGACTGAAAGCGTCTTTCACCTCGTTCAGTGGACTGAAGGCGTCTTTCAGCGCGATTGCTACGGTGGGAATCATGAACCGGGGTGCCGCGATCCTCCTGCGCTGGGCGCTGCTGTGCGTGCTGGCGTGGGGTGTGGTCGCGATGCACCACGTCGACACTGCCGCCGTCGATCACTCCGGCGGGCACTCCGTGATTTCGACGATCTCGATGCACCATGGCGGCGCAACACCGGACGACGCGGAGCCGGGGCCCGACGAGGCGCCGGTTCCGGGAGGTCTTCACGTCTTCCTGCACCTGTGCGTGGCCGTCATAGCCACCGCGGCCGGTTTGGTGTTGCTCGTCTGGTTGTTCCGTCGTCGGTTCGGCCGGCCATTGCCCGGAGTCTCGTCTGCATCGGGCACCGTCATGCCTGCTGCGCGGCCTCCTGCGGTATGGGGTCGCGACATCCTGCACCGGGTGTGCGTGTTGCGGCTGTGACAGGTCCCCGCGCCCGCGTTCGCGCGGGTGCGATCCGTCATGCCCGAATCACACGACCACCAGGAGAGATGATGTTGAGGAAGAAGACTGCCCGTTTCTTGGCGGGAGCAGCCGCTCTCGGCGCGCTGCTGACCGGCTGCGGAGGAGACGACGCCGGCCACGGCGACATGCCAGCCATGGGCGAAGGAAAAGCGACAACCGCCGAGCAGGCAGCGGCGAACGAAGCCGACATCGCCTTTGCCCAGCAGATGATCCCGCACCACGCGCAGGCGATCGATATGGCCGGGCTCGTGCCCTCCCGTGCTGCTGACAAGAAGGTCGTCGACCTCGCCAAGCAGATCGAACAGGCGCAGGACCCGGAGATCCAGAAGCTGACCGGTTGGCTGAAGGACTGGGGCGCCCCCGCGTCCGGCGACGGCATGGATCATGGCGAAAACGGCCACAGCGAGATGGCCGGCATGATGTCGGAGGGGGACATGGCCAAGCTGCAGAAGGCCAAGGGTGCCGAGTTCGACACGATGTGGATGCGGATGATGATCAAGCATCACGAGGGCGCCGTTGAGATGGCCAGGGCGGAACTGAAGGACGGTTCCCACGGTGACGCCAAGGCCATGGCCCAGGAGATCATCGACGGCCAGCAGGCTGAGATCGACACGATGAAGGGCCTGCTCGGCGAGAACTGAGCGCGCCGAGCTAAAGGTGGCCGCGGGCACGTGTCCGGTGCCCGCGGCCGTCTTTCGGCCGGGTCCTGTTCAGTCAGGCGAACGGGTGAGAGATCAGGAGTTCGGTGTTGCGGTCGGCCGGCTTGCCGGTGCCCGTGTCGAACCCACGCTGCGGGTCGTTGGCCATGAGCTCGCGCGCGACCGTGGCGATCTCGTCGTCGGCGTGGTCGACCATCGTCGTGAAGATCGACAGCGTGCCGTCACGGTTGTCGAACACCTCGATCAGCCGCGACTGGGGCGGCCAGTCGATGTGCGCGGCGGTGCCGATGTCCCAGAACTTGCCGGACTGAGCGCCCGTGCCCATCCGCGGCTCGATGAGGTTCTCGTGGGTATGTCCGTTCACCCATGCGATCACGGACGGGTGATCCAGCACCATTGCCTCGACCTCGGCGCCGTTGTGGCGGGGGAGGTCGTTGCCGCCCTCTTCTTCGATCAGCGGATCCGGCGTTAGGACCGGGTTGTCCAGAGACCGCAGCCCGTGGTGGCTGAACAGCATGACCAGGAGACCGTTGGCGTCCGCCTCGTCGAGCCGTTCGCTGAGCCAGCTCAGCTGCTTGTCGCCGATCGAGCCTTCGGAGAAGCCGCCCGGGTTGACGGTGTCGAGCACGATCCAGCGCACGTCACCCACGTCGCGCGCGTAGTAGGCGCGGTTGTTGTCGAGGTTGTCCTCGGCGGTGAACCCGTGCCCGTGCGGGGCGCCCGGCGACTCGAGGTGCGCCTCGATCCATTGCTTGCGGGTCACGTACTGACGTCCGGTATCAGCCGTGACCCGCATCGCGGGCATGCCCGGCAAAGTGAGCTGACCCAGCGCGGCCGCCGGGTCGGTGAGGCTGTTGCACGTCGCGTGCTCGGGCGCGCCGACGACCTTCACGACGCCCTCGGCGATCAATCGGAACGCGGGCAGCACCGGCGCGTTGCCCTGCGCCAGCCCGTCATGGTTGCCGTAGCAGGTGAACCAGTCCATGCCCGCGCCAACGGCGTCGAACGGCGCGAGCGCCTGCTCCAGCCAGCCGGGCTCGTCGGGGAACCCGAACAGCAGCCGGTACTGATCGGCTTGCGTGATCGGCGTCGCCAGTTCGTCCGGATGCCAGTAGGCCCGGTCACCGGAGCGTTGGACACCTTCGTAGGCGAGCGCCGCCCCGGACTGGGGTGTTACCTGCCTGCCGCTGACCGCGGTGCCGTTCATCAGGTCGAGGAAGGTCTGGAGTTCGTTGCCCTGCTGGTTGTCCGTGTTGTCACCGGTACAGATCGCCGCCTGCAACGGCCTGCCGCTGACCGGGGAAACGCCGACGGCGCGGATCTGCCGCAGCATCGCGTCGACGATCCTCGCGCTGCCTGCCTCGTGCGCCCGGTGTGCGGAGGGGAAGGGGGAGTCGCCGCACTCGCCGTCGGCGTACCGGTCGGTGAACTCCACCCTTGTCGTCGACTGCACGTCGACGACGTGCTGGTCGGTGAGGTGGACGAACGACACCAAGCTCCGCCGGTTACCGCGGCGGCGGTGTGACCCACCGGCGAGCTCGGCGCGCGCGATGTGCGGCTCGCCGGGCAGGGAGACGATCGGGAAATAATCGCTGATCTGCCCGCTGCGCGACGGCACGGCACTGGCGCCGAGCGTGCGTTCCAGGGTGGTGAGCTCCGCGGCGGCATGACCGCTGCCGCCCTTGGGCTGCGCGAACGCAGCACCAGGAAGGCCGACAGCCGCGGCCGCCGCACCCGCCAGGCCGAGAAACTCACGGCGCCCGAGCGTCATGGCTGAGCAGGCTAGCACTCCGAACGCGCGACCCGAGCCGTCGGAGCTGAAAGACGCTTTCAGTCCGTTCAACGGACTGAAAGCGTCTTTGACTCCGCCCAGTGGACTGAAGGTTGGAGTACCGCGAGAAGTAAGCATCTGGCGACGGTGGTTGTTCCGGGACGGCCGGATCTCCGCACGGATGAGCGTGATGGACCACCGTCGCGAGGATCGGTGTCACGCGCGGAAAATGAGGCGGAAGATCCCAATCCGGAGTTCGTCGCCGTCGTTGAGAACTGCCGAGCGGTCCACCAGGCTGCGGTTGACGTAGGTGCCGTTGAGCGAGCCTGCGTCCGTGACGACGTACTGGCCGGACTCCCGGTTGATCTCCGCGTGCTGCCGCGAAACGGTGGCGTCGTCGAGCACGATGTCACACGTGGCGGATCTGCCGAGTTTCAGATGTGAGCGATTGAGATGGATCTGTTGACCTGCCCGCGGCCCCCTGTTCACGACCAGCATCGCCGACCCCGGCGAATCGGCCTGAGCCTCGGGCTTCGGTTCAGCGACCGGAGCCGTCTCGTTCGCATCCGGTACCGCGGGAGCGGGCATACGCGTAGTACCGGGATCTTCACTCATAGCCGGTGCCTCCAATCCTCCCCGGCGAGCTTCGCCGTACTGACACCATGACAGATCGTCCGTCATCGTGCGGTTCGAACCCGGCGCGCGGTTTGTGTGAGTGTGACGTTCAGCCGGACCTATCGTCCGAGTGTCACACTCGCTCAGCCTCGGTCCCACATTTCGTGCCGCCTAGGGCGAGATCCGCGTGATCCAGTAGCCGGTTTCCGGTGTCGGCGGGGTACCGAACCGCGCGTTCACGGCGTACAGCGAGCTGCCGTGACGGGCGATGGTGGTCGGTACGTCAAAGTCCTCACTGGTCAGTGTGTCCACGACTTCGCCACTCGAAAGGTCGGGAGCGAGTTCGACGGCGGCGATGGTGTTGAGCCGGTTCTGCACGACATAGAGAGTCCCTCGGTGCAGGAGCAAGCCGTCACCGTTGGGAAGCGGCCCGCCGTCGACGTCGATCTCTACCGCTGAGCCGGTTGCGGCATCGATCCGCCAGAGGCGGCCGCTCGCGGTCTGCACGGCGATCAGCGTGCGGCCGTCCGGTGAGGCGACGATCCCGTTGAGGTTGAATCCGGGATCCAACGGGATATCCGGCAACGGCAACTCACGCGCCCCGCCAAGGTCACCGTCCACGATGTAGAGCACGGAACGCCTCGAGTCGGTGAAATACGCGGAGCCGCGAGCAAACGTGACGTCGTTGACGAACGTGTCACTGCCGGCAGGGGCGAGCTGGAAGTCGGCGAGCAGATCCCCGGAACGAGCGTTGTAGACGAAAGCCTTCCCGGTGCCGCCGCCTGCGACGAAGAGGCGATTCGCCTCGTCAACGGCAAGCCCGATAGCGGCGCGGCCTTCGCTCGGCTGAACCACGACCGACCCGGTCCCGTCGCGGGCATCGACGCGATAGACCGCGCCGGTCGGGATGGACCCGACGAACAGTTCGTGACCTCTGCCCGTTGCGATTCCCTCCGGCTGCCAACCATCGGGCAGGTCGATTCGGTCGGGGAACGACGCCGCACCCATACACAGGAGTGCTCCGACGATCGACACGACAAGGAAGGATGTACGCATTTGACACGACCTCCTGAGCGAAAGGACATTCCACTCTACGGCTGATGCACCCGTGAAGGCCAGCCACGTTGGGCGTGCGGCGATCAGCCTCGAAACTCCGGCCTGCTCAGCGGGCGATGCTCGGTGCCGGTCCGGGGCAGTGGCGGCTCGGCGGGAGGGCCGGGGTGATCGTGCGTGACCAGCCTGGTCAGGATGGTGTCGACGTGCGTGGCCAGCGTCGCGGGGTCGGCGTAGGTCAGGATCAACGCTTCGCCGCGAACGCTCTTGAGGTACGCCTCGAGGCTCGTGATCTGGAACGGGTCGAGCTTCGAGCTCTCCACCGGCCTGGTGCATCGCAATATGCTCAGCGGTTTACCCGCGTCGGTGATCCGGTTGATCTCCTCCGCGGTGCCCGACTTCGCTGCTTTGGTCGGTGAGCCCAGCCGCGACCAGAAGATGGCGATGCCGAAGTCGACGGTGTCGACCAGTTGCTCGTTGAGGATCTGCTGCGGCGGCGCGCCGAAGGCCGCCGCGGCGTGCTCACTCCAATGAACGGGTACCACCGTCGAGCGGAACTGCTCGCCGAGCAGGACGTTCCACCGGCCGATGGCAGTCTGAATCGCCCGGACGTCGTCGAGATCGACGTCGCTCGGGCAGGAGATCAAAGCCCGTAGCACCCTGGCCTGATATGCCATAACTCCAGTATGCCGGGTATTCGATTGCAATACGATGTCGCTTGGTTGCGATCCGTGACGCACTCGGTACCGGGCAGCCCGCCGGGTGACTGGGTAAACCGGTGGCGAGACTGGGTGGGGCGTTGACTAGCCTTGCTGGTGGGCCGCCCATCGCAGCCCGACCCCTTTTTCGATGAAGAGAGTGAGCAGCCCCCGTGCTTCGCAGCCACGACGCCGGCACCTTGCGCGCCGAACACGCTGGACAGTCCGTGACCTTGACCGGATGGGTCGCGCGCAGGCGCGATCACGGCGGCGTGATCTTCATCGATCTCCGTGACGCTAGCGGCGTCGCGCAGGTCGTCTTCCGTGAAGGCGAGATGGCCGAGCGGGCGCACGGCCTGCGTTCCGAGTTCTGCCTGCGCGTGGTCGGCGAGGTCGCGGCGCGCCCGGAGGGCAACGAGAACCCGGAGATCGCCACCGGCGCGATCGAGGTGCTCGCCACCGAGTTCGAGGTGCTGTCGGAGGCCGCGCCGCTGCCGTTCCCGATCGACGACCGCGTCGACGTGGGGGAGGAGACACGGCTCAAGTATCGCTACCTCGACCTGCGGCGCAGCGGCCCCGCCAAGGCGATGCGGCTGCGCAGCGAGGCCAGCCGCGCGGTGCGCGAGTTGCTGCACGGCGAGGACTTCCTCGAGGTCGAGACGCCGACCATGACCAAGTCGACGCCGGAAGGCGCGCGGGACTTTGTCGTGCCCGCCCGGCTGCGTCCGGGTTCCTGGTACGCGCTGCCGCAGTCACCGCAGCTGTTCAAGCAGTTGCTGATGGTGGGCGGCATCGAGCGGTACTACCAGATCGCGCGCTGCTACCGCGACGAAGACTTCCGCGCCGACCGGCAGCCGGAATTCACCCAGCTCGACGTCGAGATGAGCTTCGTCGACCAGGATGACGTGATCGCCCTCGGCGAGCGCGTGGTCGCGGCGTTGTGGGGGCTCATCGGTCACCAGGTCACGCTGCCGTTCCGCCGGATCACCTACGCCGAGTCGATGGCGAAGTACGGCACGGACAAGCCCGACCTGCGCTTCGACCTCGAACTCACCGAGATGACCGAGTACTTCGCCGGCACGCCGTTCCGGGTGTTCCAGGCGCCCTACGTCGGCGCGGTCGTCATGGCCGGTGGCGCCGACCAGCCGCGGCGCCAGCTCGACGCATGGCAGGAATGGGCCAAGCAGCGCGGCGCTCGCGGACTGGCCTACGTGCTCGTCGGCGAAGACGGCACGCTGGGTGGCCCGGTCGCCAAGAACCTGTCCGAGCAGGAGCGGGAAGGGCTCGCGGCCGCCGTCGGCGCGAAGCCGGGGGACTGCGTGTTCTTCGCGGCGGGCAAGCGCTCGGACGCGCGTGCGCTGCTCGGCGCGGCCCGCAACGAGATCGGCAACCGGCTCGGGCTGATCGACCCGGACGCCTGGGCGTTCGTGTGGGTGGTCGACGCGCCCCTGTTCGAGGCCACGAGCGAGACCGACGATGTCGCGGTCGGGCACGGCGAGTGGACCGCGGTGCACCACGCCTTTACTTCGCCGACGCCGGAGTGGATCGACAAGTTCGAGACCGACCCCGGCAACGCGCTGGCCTACGCCTACGACATCGTCTGCAACGGTAACGAGATCGGCGGCGGTTCCATCCGTATCCATCGCGCGGACGTGCAGAAGCGTGTGTTCGACGTGATGGGGTTGTCCGAGGAGGAGGCGCAGGAGAAGTTCGGCTTCCTGCTGGACGCCTTCGCCTACGGCGCGCCGCCGCACGGCGGGATCGCCTTCGGCTGGGACCGCATGGTCATGCTGCTGGCGGGGGCCGAATCGCTGCGTGACGTGATCGCGTTCCCGAAGACCGGCGGCGGTTTCGACCCGCTGACCTCGGCGCCCGCTCCGATCACGCCCCAGCAGCGTCGCGAGGCAGGCATCGACGCCAAGCCGCAGGGGCCGCAGGGGCCCCAGGGCTGAAGTCAGCGGCGGTTGCGGCGGTTCAGCGGCACAGCCGTGGCGCCGCCGCGGCTGCCGACTCGGGTAGCCTGCCCGCGTCGAGGTCGGCGGCGAGCCCGGCCGCCCAGGTCAGCAACCCGGCGATGTCGATGCCATGGGGCGGCTTCGACCGGAACGGCGAGACGTGCTCCGCGCCGCGGCGCAGCAGTTTCGCGCCGCCGACCGTGTTGCCCCGGGCGGCGTGGGTGAGCCCGACGGCGAGCTGGGCGAGCCCCTTCCAGAGGGCCTGCTCCGCCGCCTCGTCGCCGGACTTCCACGCGTCCTCGAAAACCTCGTGGGCGTGGAAGGGCATGCCGTCATCGAGCAGGCGCTGTGCCTCGTCGAGCGTCTCTTCCGGGGGTCGCTCGATCCCCTCGGGCTGCCGCTCGACCCCCGGTGATCCGTAGGGCAGCGGGCGCCCGAGCCCGTCCCTCGGCCGGGCGTTGCGCGCGCGTCCTTCCTCGTCGCGGTCGCGGCCGCGACGAGCTGGTCGTGACTTTCTGGTGCTGGTCATGTCACGACCTACGCTAGTAGGCTCCGCAGCTGATGCGCGTGGACACCTCTGCCTCCGACGACGAATATGTCGATAACGAGCCGAACGTAACCGCTATGGGTGACGCGCTCGCAGCCGGAGAAGTGGTGCTGGCCAACCGGTTCGGATCAACCATCACGTTGTCCGATCCGGAGGACCTTGCCGGGAGCGGGCCCGCGGCGGTGGTTCGGGTGACCGTCGCGTCCTCACCGTTCTCCCTGCCACGCACGCTGGTGATCAAGCAGTATCGCGAGCCGCGGCCCGGCTTCGCCGACTCGTTCGCCACCGAAGCGGTGAGCTACCAGCTGTTCACCGCGCTCACCTCGGAAGACCGGATGTGTCCCGAGCTGATCGGGCATGACGCCACGCACCGGGTGCTGGTGCTCACCGACCTCGGCAACGCGCCGACGCTGGAGGACAAGCTTCGGGCGTCCGACTCGCGGGCGGCAGAAGGGGCATTGCTGTCCTGGGCGAGAGCGCTGGGCCGGATGCACGCCACCACGGCGCGCCGCGAAGCGGATTTCAACGCGCTGCTGCGGCGGCTGGGTGGCCGGCGCGGCTGCCAGGACCCCGAGCCCGCGAGCGTCTGCGACCAGCTGCCTGCCGTGCTGGCCGACGTACTGGACGTCGCGACGCCGGGAGCGGTGTGTGAGCAGGCTTCGGCCGCGTGGCAGCGGGTCGGTGGCGGCGTGTTCCGCGCCTTTTCGCCGATCGATCTCGCACCGGAGAACAATCTGGTCACCAGCGACGGCGTCCGGTTCCTGGACTTCGAGCACGGCTGCGTGCGCAATGCCCTGATCGATGTCGCCCACCTGCGCGTGCCGTTCGCGTTCTGGCAAGGGGCACTGGCACTACCGGCGGGCATGAGCGACGCGATGATCGCGGCGTGGCGCGCCGAAGTCACCGAAACCTGGCACGAGTTAACCGATGACGAGACGTTCGCCGCCGCCCTGCTCGACAGCCAGTTGCTGTGCGTGTGGAAGCAGACCGAGCTGGAGCTACCCGGCCTCGCCGCGGAAGCCGGGGACGGTGCGACGAGCCGGGCGTCGGCGCTGGAGTCCTGGTGGCGGGAGCTGGCCAAGCAAGCCAAGCAGTCCGGCGCCGCCGAGATCGCGGAGCACGCCGAGGCCGTGGCCGCCGCGCTCGATCAGCGGTTCGGCCCAGGGCTCGAGCTCCCGCTGTACCCGGCGTTTCGGTAGTTTCGGTAGCCGAGCGTTCCGGCGCCCGTCGGCGACGCGTTACCTGTTCATCACCGCTGGTGAGCCTGGGTAGGTCACGGTGCAAGGGTGACCACGATCGACGAGAGCCCCGTTCCCACGATCCCGACGATCCCTGCCTGTACCGTCATTCCAGCGCGGTCTCTGGCGGTACTGGGTGACTCGACCGCCGTGGGATTGGGCGATCCGCTGCCCGACGGTTCGTGGCGCGGAGTCGGCCCCCTCATCGCGGAAGCGCTGGGCATCGACCGCAACTCCGCCAACTACCTCAACACCTCGTTCACCGGCGCGCGGATGGCGTGCGTGCGCACCGATCAACTGCCCGCCGCGCTGCGGCTACGGCCGGACGTGACCGTGATCGTCGTGGGGATGAACGACACGCTGCGTTCGGACTTCGACGCGGGCACACTTGCCGCGGACCTCGACGCGATCGTGACGGCGCTGCAGCGGGTGGGATCGGTTCCGCTGATGCTGCGCTTCCACGATCACGCGCGGGTGTTCCGGCTACCGCGGCCGCTCGCGCGGGCGCTGCGCGACAGGATCGCCGAGCTCAACGACGTGATCGATCTGATCGTGGCGCGCCGCGGCGTCGGCTGCTTCGACGTCGGAGCCGAGGAGGGGACCTACCAGCTCTGCTCGTGGAGCGTCGATCGGCTGCACCCGTCGGAGTTCGGGCACCGGATCCTCGCGCGCGGGTTCACCCGTCTCATCGCCGACGCCGGTTTCGCGGTTCCGGCTCCGGTCAGTCTCCAGACCCGTGGCGGCAAGGCGAGCGGCACGGCCGACCACATCGGCTGGCTGATCGCGCAGGGCATCCCGTGGCTGTGGCGGCGGGGCAGGGATCTCGTGCCGTACGCGGCGTCGATGATGGTCCGCACCGCCGCGCGGGCCGCGGCGCGCGAGGTGAGCCTGCCGCGAGGCCCGGAGGGCTATTAGCGGCGTGGAGGCCGAACGGTAACGTCAGCGGCATGCTTGTAGACCGCCTGCTGTTGGGCCCTGGCCCTTCGAACCCCTATCCGGAAGCAACCGAGGCGCTGGCTCGCCCGCTGCTCGGCCACCTCGACCCCGAGTTCCTCCGGATCCTGGACGAGACCAACGACCGGCTCCGCACCGTGTGGGGCACCAGCAACGCCCGCACGCTGCCGCTGTCGGGTACCGGCTCCATCGGCATGGAGGCCGCGTTCGCCAACATGGTGCGCCCCGGCGACGTCGTCGTAGTCGCGGTCAACGGCCTCTTCGGTGAACGCATGGTCGATGTCGCGGGCCGCTACGGCGCCGACGTGGTCCGGGTCGATCACGACTGGGGGCAGCCGATCGATGCCGAGCGGGTGCTGGCCGCGCACCCCGCGCCCGCCCTCGTCGCTGCGGTCCACGCCGAGACGTCGACGGGTGTGCGCAGCGACATCGCCGCGCTGGCCGCCGCCGTGCACGCCCGCGAGCCGGACACCCTGGTGCTCGCGGACTGCGTAACCTCGATCGCGGGTATCCCGGTCGAGATCGACGAGTGGGGAGTCGACCTCGCCTACGCGGGCACCCAGAAGTGCATCGGGGTGGCGCCGGGGCTGGCGCCGTTCACGATGTCGGAGCGTGCCTGGCAGCGGCGCGTGGAGCGCCCGCCGACCTGGTACCTGGATCTCGGCTTGATCGGTAACTACGTCGCGGGCGGTGCCGGCGGCGCGAGGGTGTATCACCACACCGCACCGACCGCGATGATCGCGTCGCTGCACGCCGGACTCGGCAGGGTGCTGGAAGAGGGCCTGCCCGCGGTCTACGACCGGCACGCTGTGGCGGGCGCCAGGCTCGCCGATGGGCTGCGCGATCTGGGCCTCGAGCTCTTCGCCGCGGCGGGGCATCGGCTGCCGGAGCTCACCACGGTGCGGGTGCCCGACGGGGTCGACTCGGCGAAGGTCCGCACCCGGCTGCTCGAGGAGTACGGCATCGAGATCGGCGCGGGTGTCGGCCAGTACGCCGGTTCGGTCTGGCGCATCGGGCTGATGGGCCACAATGCTCGCCTCGATCGTGCTGACCTCGTGGTAGCCGCACTGGCCGCCGTGCTGGGTCGTGCGTGAAAGTCGTTGCTCGGGCACGCTTGAGCACTCACGATCCCCTATGGCAAGGCGATCACGATGCAGGATGAGCTCTTCACGGTAAACCCGGACGTCGCGGACCCGCGGGACGAGCCGCAGGCGGAACCGGCCGTCGACCCGAACTCGCCGCTCGCGGTCCGGATGCGGCCACGCACGCTCGCCGAGGTCGTCGGCCAGCAGCACCTGCTCGGCGAGGGCGCCCCGCTGCGCCGGCTGGTGGAAGGCGCGGCGCCGGCGTCGGTGCTGCTGTTCGGGCCGCCCGGCACCGGCAAGACGACCCTGGCGTTCCTGATGGCGGGGGCGACGGGCAGGCGCTTCGTGGCGCTCTCCGCGCTGTCATCGGGAGTCAAGGAAGTACGCGGCGTCATCGAGGCGGCTCGCCGCAGGCGTACCTACTCCGCCGAGAACACCGTGCTGTTCATCGACGAGGTGCACCGGTTCTCCAAGACCCAGCAGGACGCGCTGCTCGGCGCCGTGGAGGACCGCACCGTGCTGCTGGTCGCCGCGACCACCGAGAACCCGTCGTTCTCCGTGGTGTCGCCGTTGCTGTCGCGGTCGCTGGTGCTGCAGTTGCGCCCGCTGACCGACGACGACATCCGCGAGGTGCTGGCCCGAGCCGTCGAAGACGAGCGCGGGCTCGGCGGCGCGCGACGGCTCACCGACGATGCCGTGGCGCACCTGGTGCGGCTGGCGGCGGGTGACGCGCGCCGGGCGCTGACCGCGCTCGAGGCGGCGGCGGACGCGGCGGAAGCAGCTGGCAGCGCCGAGATCGACCTGGCCACCGTGGAAGCAACGGTCGACAAGGCCGCCGTCCGCTATGACCGCGACGGCGACCAGCACTACGACGTGATCAGTGCGTTCATCAAGTCGATCAGGGGCTCCGACGTGGATGCCGCGCTGCACTACCTGGCGCGCATGATCGAGGCAGGGGAGGACCCGCGGTTCATCGCCCGAAGGCTCGTCGTCCATGCGAGCGAGGACATCGGCATGGCCGATCCGACGGCGCTGCAGTCGGCGGTCGCTGCGTCGCACGCCGTGCAGTTCATCGGGATGCCCGAGGGCAGGCTGGCACTCGCGCAGGCCACCGTGCACCTGACGACCGCGCCGAAGTCGAACGCGGTGATCGCCGCCATCGATGCCGCGATGTCGGACGTGCGGGCGGGCAAGATCGGCACCGTGCCGCCGCACCTGCGCGACGGTCACTACGCGGGTGCCGCCAAGCTCGGCAACGCCCAGGGCTACGCCTATCCGCACAGCGTGCCGGAAGGGGTACTCACGCAGCAGTACCCGCCGGATGAACTAGTCGGCACCGATTACTATCGCCCGACGGAGCGAGGCGCGGAGCGCGTACTCGCCGAGCGGGTGCCCAAATTGCGACGCACTATCAGGGGAGAGTGAACCCACATCATGGCGACACGTTTCGGGGTCTTCGTACCGCAGGGCTGGCGGATGGACCTGAACAAGTTCACCGATCCGATCGATCAGTGGGAAGCGATGACGGCCGTGGCCAAAGCCGCGGACGCCGGCTCATGGGACTCGATCTGGCTCTACGATCACTTCCACACAACGCCCAAGCCGACGCTCAACACCACCTTCGAGTGCTGGACCACCACGGCGGCGCTGGCCCGCGACACCAGCCGGGTGAACATCGGCCAGATGGTCGGGTGCAACGGCTACCGCAACCCCGTGCTCTACGCCAAGATGGCCTCCACCGTCGACGTCGCGAGTCACGGGCGGCTCTACGCCGGGATCGGCGCGGGCTGGTACGAGCACGAGTGGCGCGCCTACGGCTACGAGTGGCCGGAGCTCAAGGACCGGATGGGGGCGTTCCGGGAGGCCGTTGAACTGGTGCACCGGTTGTGGACCGAGGACGCCGTCGAGTTCTCCGGCAAGTACTACACCGTCGACAAGCCCATCAACGAGCCCAAGGGCGTACGCAAGCCGCACCCGTCGCTGTGGATCGGCGGCGGTGGCCCGAAGGTCACGCTCAAGCTGGTCGCGCAGTACGCCAACGCGGCCAACATCGGGGCCGGCCAGCCGGAGCTGATCAAGGAGAAGCTCGAACTGCTCAGGGGCCACTGCGAGACCGTCGGCAGGGACTACGACGAGATCATCAAGTCCACCAGCATGAACGTGCTGCCCCTGGACAGCGGCGACGACCCGATGGCGGCCGCGGAACGGGCGGGCATCCCAGCCAAGGCGTTCGACGGGTTCTCGCGGCAGACCGTCATCGGCACCGACGACGAGATCGCCGCCCGGTACGAGGCCGCCCTCGAAGCGGGCGCCGACTACATCATCAGCTACATCCCCGGCGTCGCCTACGATCTAGACCTGCTCGCCAGGGTGGAAGCGATCACGCGCCGCTTCTGAGCGAACTCGCCGTCGCAGCCGCGGGTCACTCCAGCCCACGAGCGTCACGCACGGTAGCCTGACCAGCGTTTCCAGCACGTCACACCGAGGAGGAATCGTGTCGCCAGGGCACATCGCAGCACTCATCGCCGCAGGCGCGTTCGTGGTGCTGGTCATCCTGCTCGCGATCGTGTTGTTCAAGCTCGGCCGCACCCTGGACGAGACGACAAAGTCGATCATCGTCGCGCGCGAACGGAGCGACCCGCTGCTGCTCGGCGCCAATACGACCATCACCTCCGTGAACAAGCAGCTAGATCACCTCGACAACGTCACGGCCAACGTGCACCAGGTGTCCAGCAACGCTTCGGCGCTGTCCTCGGTGTTCACCGCGACGCTCGGCGGCCCGCTGGTGAAGGTGGCTGCCCTGTCCTACGGCATCAGCAAGGCCATCAAGGCCCGCAGGCAGGCACAGGAAATCGATGGCGGCAAGCACGCGCGCGGCCGGAAGCGGGGCCGGAAATGAAGCGCACCTTCTGGCTGGGCGTCGGCATCGCCACCGGGATCGCGCTGTCCCGCAAGGCGAGCCAAACCGCTCGTCAGGCGACGCCCGCGGGGTTAGCCTCGAACTTGGGTGACGCGGTGCGCGAGCTGGCCGGCGCACTGGGCACCTTCGGTGCGGAGGTGCGAGCCGGGATGAACGAGCGAGAGCAGGAGCTGCACGAGGCCGTGGAACGGGCTTCCGGCGTGCCGAGTGCGTACGGGGCGCAGCCGCCTCGGCAGGGCAGGCACGCCTTCCTCGATGAGCAGCAGGCCCGGCCCCGGCGAGCGCCCCGGGCGGATGGCTGAGGGGCTTTCCACCAGCGCCATCTGCCGCAAGCGCTTGCCCATCGACCCACCGGGCGATTCGAACAACGCCACAAGACACAGGATTTGACCCGTGCAGACACACGATATTCGCGAACGGTTCCTGAACCATTTCATCGGCAGAGGCCACACCGAGGTGCCCAGTGCCTCGCTGATCCTCGATGACCCCAACCTGCTGTTCGTCAACGCGGGCATGGTGCAGTTCAAGCCGTACTTCCTCGCCGAGGTGCCGCCGCCGTTCCCGCGGGCGACCAGCGTGCAGAAGTGCGTGCGCACCGGGGACATCGACGAGGTCGGCAAGACCACCCGGCACAACACGTTCTTCCAGATGGCCGGCAACTTCTCCTTCGGCGACTACTTCAAAGAAGGCGCCATCGAGCATGCGTGGGACCTGATCACCAAGCCGCGGTCCGAGGGCGGCTACGGCTTCGACGAGAGCCGGCTCTGGGCCACCGTGTACGAGCACGACGCCGAGGCAGCGGGCCTGTGGCGCAAGGTCACCGGCATTCCGTCCGAGCGGATCCAGTACCGCGACGCCGAGGACAACTACTGGGACATGGGCATCCCCGGTCCGGGTGGTCCGTGCTCGGAGATCTACTACGACCGCGGGCCGGAGTACGGCCGCGAGGGCGGCCCCGCCGTGGACGAGGATCGCTACCTGGAGATCTGGAACCTGGTCTTCATGCAGGAGCTGCGCGGTGAGGTGAGCCCGAAGAAGGGCGGCCCGGTCGTCGGTGAGCTGCCGAAGAAGAACATCGACACCGGCATGGGCATCGAGCGGGTGGCCTACCTGCTGCAAGGCGTCGAGAACGTCTACGAGACCGATCTGGTCCGGCCGGTGATCACCAAGGCGGAGGAAGTCTCCGGCAAACGTTACGGCGGCAACCACACCGACGACGTGCGGTTCCGGGTCATCGCCGACCACGCCCGATCCGGTGTGATGCTGATCGGCGACGGAGTCACGCCCGGCAACGAAGCCCGCGGCTACGTGCTGCGCAGGCTGCTGCGGCGCATCGTGCGCTCGGTGCGGCTGCTCGGCGTGCACGAGCCGGTGCTGGCGGAGTTCGCCGCGGTGGTGCGCGACGCGATGACGCCGTCGTATCCCGAGATCGAGCGGGACTTCGACCGGATCAGCGACATCATGGTCAACGAGGAGAACGCCTTCCTCGCCACGCTGACGAGTGGCTCGCGCATCTTCGACCTGGCCGCGGAGGAGGCCAGGCGGGCGGGCGGTTCGCTGCTGGCAGGGGACAAGGCGTTTCAGCTGCACGACACCTACGGGTTCCCGATCGACTTGACCCTCGAGATGGCCTCCGAGAACGGGCTCGAGGTCGACGAGGCGGGCTTCCGGTCGCTGATGGAGCAGCAGCGGCAGCGGGCCAAGGCGGACGCCGCCAGCCAGAAGATCGGTTTCGCCGACCTGTCGGCCTATCGGGCGGTGCTCGACCAGCACGGCGAGACGCAGTTCCTCGGCTACACCGATCTGCAGTCGAACTCGCGGGTGATCGGGCTGCTCGCCGACGGGAAGCCGGTATCGAGCATCTCGGCGGGACAGCGCGCCGAACTGATTCTCGACCGCACGCCGTTCTACGCCGAGAGCGGTGGCCAGATCGCCGACACCGGGGTCCTGATCGGCTCCGGCGGCGAGGTGCGGGTGCTCGACGTGCAGAAGGCGGTTCCCGGGCTGTTCGTGCACAAGGTTGAGGTGCTCAACGGCGAGATCGGCATGGACACCGAGCTGACCGGGTCGGTCGACGAAGCCCGCCGGATGGCGATCCAACGCTCGCACTCGGCGACACACCTGGTGCACGCCGCGGTTCGCGGTGCCTACGGTAAGCGCGCGGCCCAGGCCGGTTCGCTGAACTCGCCGGGGAGGATGCGCTTCGACTTCACCTCGCCGAAGTCGGTCTCGACCGATGTGCTGACCTCGGTGGAGGAGGAGGTCAACGATTACCTCGCCACGGACATCGAGGTGCAGTCCTACGTCACGACCAAGGACAAGGCGCTCGAACTCGGCGCGGTCGCGCTGTTCGGCGAGAAGTACGGCAACGACGTCCGCGTCGTCGACATGGGGGAGTACTCCCGTGAACTGTGCGGCGGCACCCATGTCGACCGGATCGGCCAACTCGGGCTGGTGAAGCTCGTCTCCGACTCGTCGATCGGGTCCGGGGTGCACCGCGTCGAGGCACTGGTCGGCAGGGACGCCCTGCAGTACGTGCGTAAGGAGCAGCTGCTGGTTTCGCAGCTTGCCGGCACGTTCAAGGTGCCGAGTGAGCAGCTGCCAGGCCGGATCGAGGACGTTCTCAAGCGGCTGCGCGATGCGGAGAAGGAGATCGAGCAGTTCCGCACGCAGCAGGTGCTCGGCTCGGCGGGCTCGCTGGCCGATGCCGCCAACGATGTCAACGGCGTCGCGCTGGTCGCCGCGAAGATCGACGAAGGCGTGGACGCGGGCGGGCTTCGCAAGCTGACGGCCGAGGTGCGCAACCGGCTCGGCTCGCGTCCCGGCGTGGTCGCCCTGTTCTCACCCAGCGGCGAGAAGGTCAGCTTCGCGGTCGCGACCACGCCGGCCGCACGGGACACCGGCCTCGCCGCGGGCAAGCTCGTGCCGAGCTTCGCCGAAGCCATCGGTGGCCGAGGCGGCGGCAAGCCGGACCTCGCGCAGGGCGGCGGCAGTAACCCGGCAGGCATCGAGCAGGCGATCGCCGCCCTGGCGGCCGCATTGCGGGATGGCGCCGCGTGAGCCGCCGTTCGAGCGGCAGCCGATGAGCCGTCGACCCGACACGCCGGGACCGGACGATCCCGGGGCGGGGCGGCGGATGGGGGTTGATGTCGGCTCTGTCCGGGTCGGCGTCGCGTTGAGTGATCCCTCGCCCATGCTGGCCTCGCCGCTCGTTACCCTGTCCCGTGATGCGGACTCAGACAGCGACATCGAGCAGTTGGTCGAACTGGCCACCGAGCACGGGGTGGTCGAGGTGATCGTCGGCTTGCCACAGACGCTCGCCGGTCGGCACGGGCAGGCGGCCGAGATCGCGGTGCGCTATGCCGAGCGGCTGGCGGAGCGGCTCGGGTCCGTTCCGGTCCGGCTGTGCGACGAGCGGCTGAGCACGGTCATGGCGACCCGGATGCTGTCCGATCGCGGGGTGAAGGGCCGCAAGCAACGTGCCGTCGTCGATCAAGCGGCCGCGGTCGAGATTCTGCAAGGGTGGCTGGATGCACGCGCGAGCTACCGAGCGCGCACCGGCGGGCCCGGTTCGGAGGACGCGTAGGTGAGCGGGCCGTTCTGGGACGACGAGGAGCCGAGGCGTGGGCGGCGGCCGCCACCGCCACCGCGACGGCCTGCCATGCCGCCGCGGGCCACCCCACCGCGCGGCGCGCCGTCGAGGAGAATGCCCCCCCGCGATGCGCCGCCTCGCGATCTGCCTCCGCGTGAAGTGCCGCCCCGGAGCAGCGTTCCACCGCGCGG
>WHSS01000212.1 GCA_009379975.1 Actinophytocola sp. | reverse complement strand
TCGCCGGGTTCGCCCGCGAAGTCGCCGGGTTCGCCCGCGAAGTCGATGCGGCCCCGCGAGATGAGGTAGACGTAGTCGGCAAGCGCCAATGCGCGAGTGATGTACTGCTCGACCAGCAGCAGCGCGCTGCCGTTGGCCGCCAGCTTCGCGAGGAACTCGAAGATCTCGTCCACCACCACCGGGGCCAGCCCCATGGACACCTCGTCCAGCAGCACGTAGCGCGCTTCGGTGAGATGAGCCCGGGTCAGCGAGAGCATCTGCTGCTGGCCGCCAGAGAGCGAACCGGCCTGCTGGCCGAGCTCGTTCCCGAGCACCGGGAAGGCGGCGACCGCTCGCTCCAGCGCGTCGTCGACGTCCTTGCCGCCGCCCTGGATCGCGATGTTGTCCCGCACCGACAGCCGCGGGAAGATCCCTCGCCCCTCCGGCACGTGACACACGCCCCGCCGGGTCAGCGCGTGCGGCGAGGCACCGGTGACGTCCTCGCCCGCGCTGACCTCACTCAACCGCAACATCAGGCCGCCTCCGAACCCAGGTACGCCGCCCTGACGGCCTCGCTCTCGCGTACCTGCTCCGGCGTGCCTTCGAAGATCATCTCCCCGAAGTCGAGCACGTACAGGTAGCCGCAGATCGACATCACCAGCGACATGTCATGTTCGACGAGCAGCACCCCGCAGCCTCGTTCGGCGACGACCTGGCTGACGATCTGCCCGAACCGCTGGGTTTCCGCGCTGTCCAACCCGGACGACGGCTCGTCGAGCAACAGCAGCGAGAAGCCACCGGCGAGCACCCGGCCGAGGTCGACAAGGCGACGTTGCCCGGTCGACAGCGCGCCCGCGGGTTCGGCTCGCAGGGCGCCGAGTTCACACAGTTCGAGCACCTCGGCCGTCGCCAGCCGCACCGCCTTGCGTTCGGCGGGCGGGCAGAACAGTTGCTTGACGGGGTGGCCGCGGGCGAGCCTCGCTTCCAGCCCGAGCGCGATGTTCTGCTCGACGGTGAGTGAGTCGAACAGGTCCATCCGCTGGAACGTCCGGCCGAGGCCGAGCTGGGCTCGCGCGGCGGGCGAGCGGCGGGTCACGTCCTGTCCGAACAGCCACACGCTGCCCTCGGCCGGTCGCAACAGCCCGGAGCAGGCGTTGAAAGTGGTGGTCTTGCCCGCACCGTTAGGCCCGATCAGCCCGGTGATCCGGCCGACCTGCGCCGCGAAGGACGCCCCGTCCACGGCGACGTTGCCACCGAAGCGGATCCTCAGCCCGGCAGCCCGCAAGCCGCTGTCGTCCGGCTGATTCGGTTGATTCACCGGGCCACCTCCTTCGACCTGGCGGATCTCGCCGGAGCCGCGCCCCGGCCGGAGCCGCGCTTGTCTTGCGAAGGACTTCCCGGCGCCGTTCCTCGGCCGCGCTGGACGCGCCGAACGGAAACAGGTTCTACTTTTTCCGCCCGCTTCGCAACCCCCCGCCGAGCGCGCTGAAAGACGCCTTCAGTCCACTGGACGGAGTGAGTGACGCTTTCAGCGTCGAGATACCCTGCAGCAGTGCGCGTCCTGGTAATCGGTTCCGGAGCCCGTGAGCACGCCCTCGTCCTCGCGGCATCACACGACCCCGACGTCACCGCGCTCGCGTGTGCCCCCGGCAACGCGGGCACGGCGACGCTCGCCGAGCCACTGGCGGTCGACGGCAACGACCCCGGCGCGGTCACCGCGCTGGCCCGGCAGTGGCAGGCCGACCT
The DNA here is from genome assembly GCA_009379975.1 of Actinophytocola sp. Taxonomy (GTDB): domain Bacteria; phylum Actinomycetota; class Actinomycetes; order Mycobacteriales; family Pseudonocardiaceae; genus WHSS01. The sequence goes on along the minus strand of WHSS01000212.1, from coordinate 6,261 downwards.
AGTGGTGATCGGGCCGGAGGCACCGCTGGTCGCGGGCGTGGCCGACGCGGTGCGCGCCGCGGGTATCACCTGCTTCGGGCCGAGCGCCGCCGCCGCCCGCATCGAGGGCTCGAAGTCCTTCGCCAAGGACGTCATGGCCGCGGCGGGCGTGGCAACGGCACACAGCGAGATCGTGGACACCCCGGCGCGCCTCGATGCCTGCCTCAGCCGGTTCGGACCAACCTGGGTGGTCAAGGACGACGGGCTCGCGGCGGGCAAGGGCGTCGTGGTGACCACCAGCTACGACCAGGCACGCCAGCACGCGCTGACCCTGCTCGACGGCGGCCACCCCGTCCTGCTCGAGAGCTTCCTCGACGGGCCGGAAGCCTCCCTGTTCTGCCTCGTCGACGGCACCGCGGTCCGCCCGCTGCTGCCCGCCCAGGACTTCAAGCGCGTCGGCGACGGCGACATCGGCCCGAACACCGGCGGCATGGGCGCCTACGCCCCGCTGCCCTGGGCACCGGACGACCTGGTGGACGACATCGTCTCCGGCGTCGTGCAGCCGGTGGTCGATGAGCTCGCCAAGCGCGGTACTCCGTTCTCCGGCCTGCTCTACGCCGGGCTCGCGCTGACCACCGACGGCCCGCAGGTCATCGAGTTCAACTGCCGATTCGGTGATCCGGAGACGCAAGCCGTGCTGGCGCTGCTGCATACGCCGCTCTGCCGGTTGCTCACCGCCACCGCCACCGGCACACTGGCCGACGAACCGCCGCTGGAATGGGCGCCGGGCTCGGCGGTCACCGTGGTCATCGCCGCCGACGGCTACCCGGGACGGCCGCGCGTCGACGACGTCATCACCGGATCCGATGCGGCAGGCGTGCTGCACGCGGGCACCCGCCGCCGCGACGACGGCGCCGTGGTCTCCGCCGGCGGCAGGGTGCTCTCCATCGTGGGGACCGGCGATGACCTCTCCGATGCCCGCGAGCAGGCGTACCAGCGGCTCGCCAAGGTGCACCTGGCGGGCGGTCATCACCGCACCGACATCGCGCTGGCCGCCGCCGAAGGCAAGAGGGCTATTCAAACCTCGACCCAGTGAGGACGGGCCGGTGCGAAGCATGCCGGCCCAGCGAGGGTAGGGGCGAAGCCCCTACCCGAGTGGCGGGCCAGCGGCCACGTTGTGAGCCGGACCTCCACGTGCGCCAGGTGACCAGCGTCCGGTCCGTCCGAACGGTCGAGGACGCAACCACGACGGCGACGTTGGTCGCGGCAACACCAGCCACCAGTTTTGAACAGCCCGACTTTTGAATAGGAGCCTGTTCGCGCTTCCCACCGGGTGAGTTCGGTGAATCCGGCCCCGCTGCCTGGCGGTGCTTGGTAGCCTTCGAAGCCGTGACTGTCCGGCTACGCAGGGGGTGTGCGCGAGCATGACCGAGCCAACCGAGCCCGGAACCGAGGGACCGGGCGAGCACGCGGGTGCGGGGTGGCTGGCCTCGGCTTTCGGGGCGGCGACCGGAGCGCCCGCGGCGGGGGTGCGCCTCAAGATCGAGCCGGACCGGGTGTTCGCCGCCGCGAAGATCGTTTCCGCGCAGGCGGACACGCTGAGCGCGGCGCTGGCCCAGCACGGCCCAACCCTGCAGATCGAGGCACCCTCACGCAACGAGGTCTGCCGCAACGCCGCCGACGCGTGGAACGCGGCCGTCGCCGACGGCGAGGAGTCCCAGTTCGCCCGTGCCGAGACCTACCTGCAGGGGCTGTATCGGCTCACCGAGCAACTGCGCGATGCGGCCGACCGTTACCGGCTCGCCGACGAAGAATCGGCGGCCGCCTTCGAGGACCGCGGTGTCGAGCCATGAGCGGTTGGGAGCTTCGCCTTGCGGCCCAGCGATGGCGGGGCCGTCAGGCTCTGCCTGAGTGGCCGCACACCGCAGCCCGACAACACAACCGCAACTGGTACTCGCCGGCGAAGGTCACAGAGCTGGAGATGTCATGAGCATGAGCCCGCTGGAGAAGATCAGCAACACCCGGTTCGACGGCTTCAACGCCGAGATGCTGGCGATAGAGATCGACCTGTTCCGCGAAGGGGTCGGCACCGGCAGCCTCTCGGCGGCGGTCGAAGCGCTGACCGCGGTGGCTTCGGCGCTGGCCGAGACCGACAGCACGCTGCGCGAGGAGCTCGGCAAGCTCGGCGTCGTCTGGGAGAGCACGGCATCCGGCATGGCCCAGGGCGTGATCGGCGATCATGCCGACTTCGCGGGCGACGCCAAAGCCAAGATCGATGGCGCCGCGCAGGCCGCCTTCGCCGTCGGTGAAGCGTTCAACCGGACCTTGCACAACCTGCCCGACGCGCAGCCGCTCCGGGAGGGCGCCGGTGGGCTCGGCACCGGCGACGTACTGGCCGGGCTGATCGGCCACGAGACCGACCACGCGGCGAAGGTCAAGGCGGCGAGTGCGGCGCGGGACCAGGCGATCGACGCGTTCAACGGTTTCGCAAAGGTCTGCGCGAATGAGCTGCGCAGTATCCAGCCGCTGTTCGAACCGGCGACCATCACGCTGAACGACGGCGCGGCTGACGCGCCGCATGGCTCCTCCTCGGACCACGCGTTGCACACCATGGCGGCAGCGGCGAGCTCGGTGGCCGCGGCCGACCGCACGCCCGCCTCGGACCCCATGACCATGGGCAGGGGAGCCGCGACACCTACCGGGACCACCGAGTGCCCGCCACCCGCTGCAGCACGTCAGTCCAGCAGCGGCGCTGCCGACACGGCGGCACTGTCGTCGAGAGCAGAAGCTGCGTCTGGGACGTCAGGGGGCTCAGCGCCCACGACGAGCGGGGCAGGTGCGGTGACGGGCACTGGCAGCCCCACCGGTGGCGGCGGGACGGCCGCGTCACCGGGGGACACTTCGGGGCGCCAAGGGGGCACAAGCGCGTCGGCGGCGGGTGCATCCGTGGCGGGCGTCGTAGCAGGCATCTGCGGCAGCAGCACCGGCACGCGCTCCAGCGGGTCGAAGCAGAGCGCCTCCTCGGCGAGCCAGGGCCAGCCGGCCGGCGGCGGCTCATCGGGTGGCGGTGCGGCCAAGCCCGGCGGCCCGGCGGTCTCCGACGGCAGGGCAGGCTTCGCGGGCACCGCACGGCCAGGCGGCCCCGGCATCACCGGTGGCCCGGGTCAAGGCGCGGTCGGCGGTGGCGAAGCCTTGGCCAAAGGCAGGCTGCTCGGTGCGGTCCCGCCGACGCCGCAACCCACTACCCCGGTCGGCCCCGGGATCACCCCGTCACCCCCGGCGGGCGGCGGCGCCGGGTTCGCGGGCGGTGCCGCCGCGGTCGGTGCGGCCGGTGTCGCGGGCGCCACCAGCGGCGAGGCTGATCGTGAACACCGAGGCCGAGGCTACGGCGAGGGAACCGAGGTCGACGGCAGGCCACTGCACGACTTCGAGATCGGCGAACTCGAGGACGAGCAGGACGCGGCGAATGTCGAGCGGGTCGAGCCGCAGGCCCAGCCGGACGAACCGGCCTACCTGGAGCAGGCCGCGCCGCAGGACGGAGCGCCCGGCGAGCCGCGCGTCCGCACCCACGGCGTCGACGACGCAGACCTGTTCGCCGACGAGCGGCTGGTCTCCCGCGAGGTCATCGGCGACGACGCGAACGCCGCGTATCACAGCAATGACCCGGAGGATCCCTCGTCGTGACGGCAGCTCCCACGGTGCTCTCCACCCTGGAACTCGATGTGCTGTGGGAGGCGGAGCGGCTGGGGCCGCGCCATGTCGCGCTCAGCGTGCCGAGCCCCGGCACCACGCACAGCGAACGAGCCGAGCTGGTGGAAAAGGCGTGGCAGTCGCTGGCTTCGCGCGGGCTCGCCCGGCAACGCAGGGCCTCGGGCGACCTGCTCGACCTGCTCGGGCTGCTGGCGAACCCGGAGCGATCCGTCGACGCATGGGTGTTCTCGGACCATCGCATCACCGGGCTGGCCGCGAGCAATGGCAACCACGCGATTCTCGGCGTCATCGACGGCGACGAGTGCTGGCTCATCCCGGCGCGCGCGTCCTCGATCGCCGAGTCGGCCGTGTCGATCGCGGGCGAGTTGCCAGCGGGCGTCGGCCAGTCGGTCTCGGTGCCGCACCAGCTACTGGTCGACGCCACCGCGCAGGCGGGCAACGACGCGCACGCGCTGGTGACCGCCCTGCAGGATCGCGGTGTCGAACTGTTCGACGCGCAGGAACTGGCGGGCATGCTGCTCGGCACCACGACAAAGGGCCAGTTCGGCGTGGAGCGCGAGAACGGTCAAGGCGGCCACGTCCGCACGCCGCACGTTGTCGCGTTCCACGACACCGACGCCGGCCGCTACCTCGTACAACTGGAGCGCAGCGGCGACGACGAGGACTGGTGCACCATCACGCCCGCGGACAACACCGTGCTGACGATGCGCATCTGGGAGTTACTCGAAGCGCTCTGATGGTAGCCACGCGCGAGCTGCTCCGAGCACTTAAAGTTGACCGGGGACGAGCGGAACCGCCGACGCAGGACGGCCGTCCGAGGGTGCGCCAGGGTCAGTCCACGCTGGAGGGATCACGACGGTGACCGATCGCAGTTACAGCCCCGACGAGATCCGCGGTGTCGCGCGGAAGATCGGCGGGCTCAGTGGCGACCTGAGTGCCACGGGTTCGGGCATCACGGCGAAGCCAGGCGGCGATGCGTTCGGCAAGCTGCCCAGTTCGGGTTCGATCGCCGAGGCGCTCAGCTCGTTCACCCAGGCTATGAGGCAGGAGCTGTCGGCAGGCGCGAAGCTGATGACGGCCACCGAGACGTCGATCACCGCGGCCGCCGACGGGATGGATGCCACCGAGGAGGACTCGGCGCGCAGCTTCTCCTCGCAGCAGCCCGCGTGAGAACAACGGCCGACGAGGGGATGGGTAACGCACCATGAGCGGGATCGGCAAACCGGGCAACTGGCCTACGGTCGAAGCGAAGTACAACAAGATCAAGGATGTCGACCCCGGCGCGGTGCGCACCGTCGAGTCCCAATTCTCCACCGCCGCGGGCAGTTCGGATGACCACAGCGCCGACCTGAAGAACTTCGGCGGGCAACTGCGGGAAGCGTGGCCGAAGGGCAAGGACGCCGACGCCTTCGCGGGGCACGTCGACCTGATGAGCACGGCGGGCACCAAGGTCAACGACAAGCTGGACAAGGCGGCGCGGGCGCTCTCCGGTGTCGCCGAGACGCTGCAAAGCATGCGGAACTCCGCCAAGGAGATCTTCTACGCCGCCGAGAAGAAGATCGAGAAGAACAACGCCACGGCCGAACAGCAGATGCGCGACAACGAGAGCCGGCGCCGTGAAGACGGCACGCTGCCCGCTCCGCTACTCGACCCGCAGACGATTCGCGCGAACGCCGTCGCGGAGAACGAGAGCACCGCCCAGGCGGCCGCCGAGGACATTCAGGGCAAGGTCGATGCGGCCGACCAGGCGCTGGCCGACGCGACCAAGGCGCTCGACGGCGACGTCAGCGGCGGGTACCGCGACATCGACGCGCCTTCGCCCGATGGCACGGCACCATCGGCGAACAACCCGGCGCCGTCGGGCAACGGTGGTGGCGGTGCGGGCGGCGGTGCAAGTGGCGGCGGTGGCGGCGGTGGCACTGGTGGCGGCGGCGGTTTCGGCGGCTACGGCTCCAGCGGGCCGCCACCGTCGAGCGGGCCGCCACCGTCGAGCGGGCCGCCACCGGGCAACGTCGAGGAGTGGATCCGCGAAGCCATCAGAATCCTGCAGGAGAACGGCGTCGGAGTCACCGAGGACGACATCGACAAGATCTGGACCATCATCGAGAAGGAGTCCGGCGGCAACCCGCACGCCCTCAACGACTGGGACAGCAACGCCGCGAAGGGGACGCCGTCGAAGGGCCTGATGCAGTGCATCGACCCGACCTTCCAGGCGCACAAGCTGCCCGGCTACGACGACATCTACGACCCGGTCTCGAACATCATCGCCGGCGTGCGCTACACCTTCGACCGCTACGGCGGCTTCGACGGGCACCCAGGCTTGCAAGGCATGGCGGCAGGCACCGGCTACGTGGGCTACTAGCCGCCCGCGTCCGCACCCCAGGCACACGCGCGTTGGGCGAGTGTGACGTTCGACCAGTCCTGTCGACCCAACGTCAATCGCGGTAGGGACCGCCCTTGCGGGCGGCCCCCCGCACAGATCCCAGCGTGCGGGATTACCGCACTGGGCTCCTACCTTGAGTAGATGGCGTCGAAGCGCACGCTGGGGAAGGGATGCCTTGTGTGGACGGG
>WHSS01000104.1 GCA_009379975.1 Actinophytocola sp. | reverse complement strand
GACATCTACGACCCGGTCTCGAACATCATCGCCGGCGTGCGCTACACCTTCGACCGCTACGGCGGCTTCGACGGGCACCCAGGCTTGCAAGGCATGGCGGCAGGCACCGGCTACGTGGGCTACTAGCCGCCCGCGTCCGCGCCCCAGTCCCACGCGTCCGCACCCCAGGCACACGCGCGTTGGGCGAGTGTGACGTTCGACCAGTCCTGTCGACCCAACGTCACACTCGCTCAAAGCCGCCGGCGCGAGAGCACCCACACAGTGCCGTATTCGATGCCGTATTCGATGCCGTATTCGAGCCCAAGGGGCCCCTCGGCTCGCCCGAAACTACGCTGATCCGCATGGTTCACTCCGCCGAACTCCCCGGCCCAGCGGCCCGGGCCGACGTCGCGCCGTTTCACGTCATGGAAGTTCTCTCCGCCGCCGCGGCGCGGCAGCGCAGTCACGGTGACGTGGTCTCGATGTGCGCGGGTCAACCGACCGCTGGCGCCCCGAAGGCGGTACTGGCCGCGGCGAGCGAGCTGCTCGCCGGCGGCGACCTCGGCTACACCGTGCAGCTGGGCATCCCCGAGCTCCGGGAGGCTATCGCCGGCCACTACGCGAACCGCTATGCGCTCGAGGTTAACCCTGAAGACGTGATCGTCACGACCGGTTCATCGGGCGGGTTCCTGCTGTCATTCCTTTCCGCCTTCGACGCTGGCGATCGAGTGGCGATGGCGCGCCCCGGCTACCCCGCGTACCGGAACCTGCTCATCGCGCTCGGCTGCGAGGTGGTGGAATTCCCGGTCGGCGCCGACACCCGGTTCCAGCCGAGCACCGATCTGCTCGACGACCTCGGCGACATCGGCGACCTTGCCGGCCTCGTGGTGGCCAGCCCGAGTAACCCGACCGGCACCATGCTCCCGCCCGGCGAGCTGGCCGCGATCGCCGGCTGGTGCTCATCGCACGGCGTCCAGCTCATCAGCGACGAGATCTATCACGGCATCACGTTCGGCGACGGCGACCACGAGCAGGGTGCCAGCGCGTGGCAAAGCAGCCACGAGTCGCTGGTGCTCGGCTCGTTCTCCAAGTACTTCGGCATGACCGGCTGGCGGCTGGGCTGGATGCTGGTGCCACAGCGGTTGCATCGCGCCGTCGACGTACTGACCGGCAACTTCAACATCTGCCCGCCCGCGCTGGCGCAGCAGGCCGCCGTGCAAGCGTTCACCGAGGAGTCCTACGCGGAGCTCGACGGGCACGTCCGGCGCTACCGGAACAACCGCGACGCGCTGCTCAAGGGCCTGCGCGACATCGGCATCGACCAGGTCGCCCCGGTGGACGGCGCGTTCTATGCCTACGCCGACGTCTCAGCATTCACCGACGACAGCCTGAGTTGGTGCCAGCGGCTGCTCGCCGAAACCGGGCTGGCCATTACCCCCGGCATCGACTTCGACCCGGTCGACGGCGGCAAGTTCGTGCGGTTCTCCTTCGCCGGATCCGCCGATGACGTCGCCGAGTGCGTGCACCGCCTCGGCAGCTGGCTCTGAGCTACTCAGATATGTGGAGCTCTGGTCCATCCGCCAGGGGCATCCCCGAGAAGACCCTGAACTCCGGGCGGTATGCGAGCTTTCCGGCCGACATGCTGGCAAGCTTGAGTTCATCACGCAGCGAAACCCAGGCAGCGAACACGGAGGAAAGTCATGCTCTTCAAGATCACCGGCGTGCTGGTTGTCGCGTGGCTGGCCCTCACCGTGCTCGGCGCCGTGATCGAAGGGCTGTTCTGGCTCGCGGTCGTCGGTGGGGTGCTGTTCCTGGCCACCGCCGCGTACGGGGCGATCAAGAGCGGCAAGTCCCCCAAGCAGATCAACCGGTAGCGCAGCCTCGAGCCGAAGGGCGGGCACGCGGAACCAAGGTGCCATGGGGTGCCTATGTGGCACCCAGGGCCACAGTGAGGCACTGCCCGGGTCAGCCCGCCGAGGAGCGCGCGGCGCGGTGCTCCCGCTCAACCGCCGCGCGCTCGATCCGTCGCAACGCCTCGTCGATCTCCGCGGTGGTCACATCCCGGTGCGTCACGAAGCGGACCTTGCCCGCCATCGGCAGCGCGAGCACGCCGAGCTTGCGCATCGCTTCCAGCGTCGAGCGCACGTCAGCGACCGACGCCAGCACGATATTCGTCTCCGGCTTGCCGACATCCCACCCGAGCTCGCCGAGCCCCGTCGCGAGCCGGTCGGCGTTGGCGTGATCGGCGGCGAGATCATCGATGTTGTCCAGCGCGCGCAGGCAGGCCGCGGCGAGCACGCCACCCTGCCGCACGCCGCCCCCGAGCATCTGCCGCATCCGCCGTGCCTGCCCGACGAACGAGATGCTGCCCGCCACCACCGATCCGACCGGCGCGCCGAGCCCCTTGGAGAAGCAGACCGACACGGTGTCGGTGCCGACCGTCAGCGCGGCGGGCGGTACGTCGAGCGCGACGCTCGCATTCCACAGCCGCGCGCCGTCAAGGTGCACACTCAACCCCGCCTCGCGCGCGGTGGCAACCAGCTGGGCATGTTCATCGGGCGGGGTGACGGCGCCGCCCGCCGCGTTATGGGTGTTCTCCAGGCACAGCAACGTGGTGCGCAGCGCGTAATACGGCGCGCCGGCATTGCCCGCGACCGCCCGGTTGACCGTGGCCACCGACGGCCGGCCCGGGCCCGCGTCGGTGTCGATCGCCTCCGGCATGCCGCCGGCGAGCCACGCCGCCCCGCCCAGTTCGTTGGTCAGCACGTGCGCACCGCGAGGCGCCAGGAACTTGTCTCCCCGGCGCAGGTGAACGCCGAGCGCGATCAGGTTGGCCATGGTTCCCGACGGCGTCCACAGCGCGGCGGTCTTGCCGAGCATCGCCGCGGTGCGTTCCTCAAGGGCGCGGATGGTGGGATCGACGTCGATCACGTTGTCGCCGACTTCGGCCGACGCCATCGCCGCCCGCATCCGCTCGTCCGGCCGGGTGACGGTGTCAGAGCGAAGGTCGATGACGGCACTCGCAGAAAAGGTCACGGTTCGATCACATCACACAGCGTGTCGGGTGGCAATACCGGGTGTCGGGCATGTCACGACGTCCCAGGTCTGCACCGGTACTCCACCGGCGACCGGTAAGATTTCGCACCGATTCCACCGCAACCGTGCAACGCTGTTCGCGGGTGTTTCCGTCCTTATCAGGCAAAGCGAAAACGAGCGGAGAACTATCCGCGTGGACCAGCACGACGAGCAGGAGTTCGCGGAGTATTTCGCGCGCAGGCAAGACGCCGTGCGTCGCACCGCTTACCTGCTGTGCGGTGACTGGCATCGCGCGGATGACCTCGCCCAGATCGCGTTCGTCGCGCTGCACCGGCGGTGGCGCAAGATCCGCGATCGAGCCGCTCTCGACGCCTACGTCCGCAAAACGGTGGTGCGGGCGTCGATCGACGAGTCAAGACGGCCGTGGCGCAGGGAGCGCTACGTCGAACAGATGCCGGAGCCTGCGCCAAGCACGGAAGGAATCGACCATCAGGTGGCCACGAGGGAAGCCCTGCTCGCGGGGCTGCGCCAGGTACCGCCACGGCAGCGCGCCGTGCTGGTGCTGCGCTACTTCGAGGGCCTCGACGTGAGCGGGGCCGCCAATGCGCTTGGCTGCTCGGAAGGCACCGTGAAGAGTCAGACCGCCCGCGGGCTCGCCGCCCTGCGAGCCGTACTCGGCGAGGAGGTGAACGTGCATGGATGAGCGCGAACTCGAGACGTTGTTCCGTGAGGCGCCGGGGGAGGCACCACCGGCGACCTTCGATGCCGCCGACGTAGCGGCGGCATCGCGCCGTGCGACCGCCCGGCACCGGATGCGGGTCGCCACCGCCGCGTCGTTCACCGCGCTGGTGCTCGCCGGCGGCGCGCTGTTCGCCACGATCGGACCGCTGTCCGGGGACGAGCAGGGCGCAGGCACGGCGGTGTCCGCTCAAATGGGTGAAAGCGCAGATGAGCCGCAACCTAATTCCGCGGACGCACGTCAAGAAAGTGGTGGCCTTGAGCTGTCCCGTGAAGCCGCGCCCAAGCAGGGGGGCGAGGATTCCAGCCTTGATGCTGCGGACCCCGAGGTCGCCGAACGCACCTACGGGTGCGAGTCGATCGACCGGAAGCTTGCCGATGCCCTCGCTGGCGAGCTTCCGGTCGGTCCCTCTCGAGCTCCTGACCCCGTCCCCGGCATCGGCCCGTGCGTCGACGGCGGCAGCAACGCGGCCTACGAAGTGTCCGACGGCGAGGCGTCGGGGCTGATCTCGGTGGCGATCATTCCCGCATCGGACGGCGAAGCCATGGCGCTGAGCGATGAGGACTCCCGGACCCGCATGGCCCAGGCTCGCACCGATGGCGGCAGCGGCGACATCGTCGTGGTTTCCAGCAAGCCCGCTCCCGGGTCGCCCGCCGCGCCGCTCCCGGACGAACTCCAGCGCATCGCCGACGCCATCGCCGCGGGTCGGTAAGCCAACAGCGGAGCTGGCAGGATAGCCGCCCATGACGACCGCGAGCACTCCCAAGGGGGAACGCCGCCGCGCCGCCCTTGTCAAGGCGGGGGCCGAGTTGCTCGCCGCGGGTGGCTTCGACGCCGTCCGCCATCGCGCCGTCGCCGAACGTGCCGGGTTGCCGCTCGCCTCGACCACCTACTACTTCGATTCACTCGACGACCTGGTCACCGCGGTAGTGGAATACCAGGCAAGGACCGATCTGGAGCGCGGGAGGCAACGGCTCGACGAGCTCACCATCCGGCAGCGCGGCATCGACACCGTGGTCGACCTGGTGCTGGACATGCTGCTCGGCACCCCATGCGACACCGCGCAGGCCGACGCCGAGGCGGTGCTGTCGCGCTATGAACGGCTGGTCGCGACGTGGCGGCGGCCCTACCTCCGGCCGCTGATGCACATGCTCGGCTCCGAGCTCCGCGAGTTCCTGGCCGAGATCATGGCCAGATCCGGCAGACACCTCTCCGACGGTGAGCTGGAGCGGTTGATCGCGCTGGTCGACGGCGCCGTGGTGAATGCGCTCATCGAGGTCGACCCCGATCCCCGCGCCGAGGCCGCCCGGATGTTGCGGGCGGAGTTGGGCGACTGACGCCGACCCGCGTGCCAGCCAGGCGGCACCCCAGCGGCTACGCTTTGGCCGTGACAGCCTCCGACGCTTCTATGATCCCCAACGTATTGGCGGGCCGCTACGCCTCAGCCGAGCTGAGGACGCTGTGGTCGCCGCGGCACAAGGTGGTGCTCGAGCGCGAACTGTGGCTCGCGGTGCTGCGGGCGCAGGCCGAACTGGGTGTGGAGATCCCCTACGGTCTCCTCGAGGAGTACCAGCGCGTCCTGCACCAGGTGGATCTCGGCTCCATCGCGGATCGGGAACGCGTCACCCGGCACGACGTCAAGGCCCGCATCGAGGAGTTCAACGCCCTCGCCGGTCACGAGCACGTGCACAAGGGCATGACCTCGCGCGACCTCACCGAGAACGTCGAGCAGCTCCAGGTGCGCCGTTCCCTCGAGCTGGTGCGGGACCGGGTCGTCGCGGTGCTCGCCCGCCTGGCGGCGCTGTCCGCGGAGTACAGCGAGCTAGTCATGGCGGGGCGCTCCCACAACGTCGCCGCGCAGGCGACCACGCTCGGCAAGCGATTCGCCAGCGCGGCGGATGAGCTGCTCATCGGCTTCGACCGGCTGGAGAACCTGCTCGAGCGTTACCCGTTGCGCGGCATCAAGGGGCCGGTCGGCACCGCCCAGGACATGCTCGACCTGCTCGGGTCGGCCGAGAAGCTGGACGCGCTGGAAGCCAAGGTCGCCGAGCATCTCGGCTTCACCCGGGTACTGACCAGCGTCGGCCAGGTGTATCCGCGGTCGCTGGACTACGACGTGGTCTCGACCGTGGTCCAGCTCGCGGCGGCGCCGTCCAGCCTCGCCACCACGATCCGGCTCATGGCGGGCAACGAACTGGTGACCGAGGGCTTCAAGCCGGGCCAGGTCGGCTCGAGCGCCATGCCGCACAAGATGAACACCCGGTCCTGCGAGCGGGTCAACGGGCTGGCCGTCGTGCTGCGCGGTTACGCCTCGATGGTGGGCGAGCTGGCGGGCGGGCAATGGAACGAGGGCGACGTCTCCGACTCGGTGGTGCGCCGGGTGGCGCTGCCGGACACCTTCTTCGCCGCTGACGGGCTGCTGGAAACCGTGCTCACCGTGCTGGACGAGTTCGGCGCCTTCCCCGCGGTGATCGACCGCGAGCTCCAGCGCTACCTGCCGTTCCTGACCACCACCAAGGTGCTCATGGCGTCGGTACGGGCGGGTATCGGCCGGGAGTCCGCGCACGAGGCGATCAAGGAGAACGCGGTGGCCGCCGCGCTGGCCATGCGCGAGCAGGGCACCGTGGCGAACGACCTGCTCGACCGGCTAGCCGCGGATGAGCGGATCCCGCTCGACCGTGCCGCGCTCGACGCGTTGCTTGCCGACCGGCTCAGCTTCACCGGCGTCGCCCCAGCACAGGTAGCAGCGGTGGTGCGGCGCATCGACGAGATCGTGCAGCGCTACCCAGACGCCGCGAAGTACTCGCCCGCGCCGATCTTGTAGGCCCCGAGCTCCGCTCGTGCGTGAAAAACTTTGCATGGGCACGTGTCAGCACTCACGACCCAACGTGCCGGGGTCGTGAGTGCCTAGGCGTGCCGGGGCACGGGCTTTCACGCACGACGGCTATGGCGGCACGCACACCTCGATTGCTCATACACTGCAGGGCGTGCAGCCAGTCGTCGCCGAACTCACCTATTACCCGATCAAAGGATGCGCGGGGGTGCCGACGTCATCGACGCGGCTCGAACCCACCGGCCTCGCCCACGACCGCCGCTTCATGGTGGGCGGCGCCGACGACGGGCGGCTCATCAGCCAGCGCACCCATTCGGCGATGGCCACCATCCGGCCCAGCGTGCGGCATGACGGGGCCAAGCTCGCGCTGTCGGCGCCCGGCATCGAGGACCTGGTCGTCGAGGTCGTCACTGACGGGAGACGCCAGGAGGTGAGTGTCTTCGCGTGGCAGGGCGTCGCGGTGGATCAAGGCGAGGACGCGGCGGCATGGTTCTCCGAAGTCCTCGACGACGACGTACGGCTGTTCGGCCCACCACCCGGCTTCGAACGCCGCGCCCCGGGCGAGCAGCCCGGCGAGCTGTACTTCGCCGACGGCTACCCGGTGTTCGTAACCTCCGAGTCTTCGCTGGACGCGCTCAACGCCCGCATCATCGAGCGCGACGCGGCTCCGGTGCCGATGAACCGCTTCCGAACGAACATCTTGGTGCGGGGATGGCCCGAGCCGCACACCGAGGACCGGCCGGGCACGCTCACCATCGGCGAGACCGAGGTCGCCTTCGCCAAGGTGTGCAAACGCTGCACGGTGCCGCTGGTCGACCAGGACACCGGGCGGCGGGCCGGGCCGGAGCCGATCCGCACGCTGGCCGACTACCGCCGGATCCCGGACGGCGGCGTCACCTTCGGCTCCAACTACGTGGTGCTGAGTCCGGGCACCATCACCATCGGCGATCCGGTTCGGCACACCCCAGAGCCGCGCTGAAAGGCGTCTTTCAGCGCGTTGTGATGGTGCACTCCGGGAAGTGACCGCGCGTCAGCCCCAGCCGGGCGGCCGCCGAACCGCCGTTGATCGCGAGCGCCACCAGGCCCGCTGAGTCGGCGAGCACGATCAGCTCACCGTTGTCGACATCGGCGAAGGTACTTCCGACGACCCCCTCGTACCTGCGCTCGCTCAACCGCACGGTCACCGGCTCACCATCGGCGAAGCCGGCATCGGACAACGACCCCGACGAGGCGGCGAGCTGGATGTTGCCGAACCGGTCGACCGAAAGCACCTCGGCGGTGATCGCCCCCGGCCGCACCGAGGGTGCGGGCGTCGCGAACCGGTCGAGCATGGGCAATGTCACCGGCGGGCCGAGGTCGGCAGGGGCGACGCCGGTGGCGAGGTGCGCGGCGGCGGGCGCGAATACATCCCTGCCGTGGAAGGTGGCCGACACCTGGTCCAGCCGGTATTGCGCCGAGGTCAGCTCGTACGCGCGCATCGCACCGCCGAGCACATCAGCGGCGGGCAGGAGCAGCCCGTTGTCCGGTCCGACGAGCACGCCCCCCGGCGCCTCGATCACCACACCCCGCCGTGAGGTGCCGACGTCGGGGTCGACCACCGCGAGGTGCACGGCAGCAGGCAGGTAGGGCACCGACTGCGCCAGCACGTGCGCGCCGCGCCGGATGTCACCGCGCGGCACCCCGTGGCTGAGGTCGATGACCCGGACGCCACCGGCGATGCCCGCGATCACGCCGTGGCAGATCCCCACGAACGGATCGTCGAGCCCGTAGTCGGTTGTGAACGAGATCCACTCGTAGCGCATGGGACCTCCGTGCGCGGTGTCACTTTCTCCTCCGCGCTCAGCATCTGGGACGTGCTGGCTCGAGCAACGTCGCTCTGTCACGATCATAGAGTGGCAATGGATGAGGTCCTAGCAGCTCACGTCGCGGCCAGCGCCGTGACGACTGTGGTGGCCGTCGCGCTCGTCCAGCGGCGTCACGTGGACCTGCTGCGCGTGAATTCCGCACTTTGCCGCAGGTCACGCCGCGGTGCTTAATGCTGTCCCCGCGCATCACGTAAACTTTCCCGCCCGTAGACCGGCCCATCACGGGCCAGCACCCTATGCAGAGGTCTGAATGGAAACGCTCGTGCTTTTCGGCATAGCCGGCTTCCTGGCTCAGCTTGTCGACGGCACGCTCGGTATGGGCTACGGCGTCACGTCCTCGACCACGCTGCTGGCGTTCGGCACCGCGCCCGCCGTGGCCGCGGCGTCGGTGAACCTGGCGCAGGTCGGCACCACGTTCGCGTCCGGGGCCTCGCACTGGAAGTTCCGCAACGTCGACTGGCGCACCGTCGGCAGCCTCGCCCTGCCCGGTGCGCTCGGCGCCATCGCGGGCGCCACGGTCGTCTCCTCGCTGGCCGTCGGCTTCGCGCAGGTATGGGTCAGCACGCTGCTGTTCCTGCTCGGGCTCTACGTGCTGATCCGGTTCGCGTTCCTCAAGCTGGGCAAGCTCATCACCGATAAGCGGCCAGGAGCCAAGTTCCTCGGGCCGCTGGGCCTGGTCGGCGGCTTCATCCACTCGTCGAGCGGCGGCGGATGGGGGCCGGTCGCCACGACGACACTGCTTTCCAGCGGCAGGCTGGAGCCGCGCAAGGTGATCGGCTCGGTGAGCGCGGCCGAGTTCGCGGTCACCGTCTCGGCGAGCATCACCTTCTTCTTCGTGCTCGCGCAGCAGGATGGCATGAACTTCCTCATCGTGGGCGGCCTGCTGATCGGTGGCGTGCTGGCCGCACCGATCGCGGCCTGGCTGGCGCGTCACATGCCGCCCCGGGTGCTCGGCGCGGGCGCAGGCGGCATGATCGTGCTGACCAACGCCTGGCTGCTGCTGCGGGTCATCGACGCGACGCCGGTGGTGTTCGTCACCGTCTACCTCGGGCTCGTCGCGCTGTGGATCACCGGGATCACCGCGGCGGTGCGTTCGGTGCTCGACGAGAAGCGGGTGCGGGCCGCGATCGAAGCGGACACGGCGAGGACGCGGGCCGGCGGCTAGGGCGGCGGCTGTGTGAGTGTGACGTTGGAGCAGTAGGCTCGGCTGAACGTCACACTCACTCAACATCGACGCGCGACTCAGCTCGCCAGGGCCTCGGAGTTCTCCAGCACCCGGACCTCGGTGCACTCCGGCGCCAGGTTGGTGAACAGCCCGTAATGCATCGCGGGGAAGGCCAGCACGGCTTCGTGGATCGGCACCGCGATCCTCGGCGCCACCGCGCGCAGGAACTCCACCGCCTCCGCCGCCTTGAGCCACGGCGCCCCGGTGGGCAACCCGAGGATGTCGACCCGCTGATCCGGTACGTGGAACGAGTCGCCGGGGTGGTAGAACGCCCCGCCGTCGACCAGGTAACCGACGTTGGCCACGCACGGGATGTCGGGATGGATGATGGCGTGCTCCCCGCCGACGACCTGCACCGTGCTGCCGCCGATCCGCAACGTCTCGCCGGGGTAGGTGATGCGGGCGGTCAGCCGCAGCTTCTCGACGGTCTCGTGCGTGCCGGGGTCGGTGATCAGCTCGGCCCCTGGATTCGCCGCGAGCAGGCCGGGCAGCTTCTCCGCGTCGATGTGGTCGTAGTGCTGATGTGTGATCAGCACCGCGTCCAGGTCGCGCTGATCCTCGAAGCCGGACGAGAACGCACCGGGGTCGATCAAGATGCGGGCGGAATCGGTCTCGATCAGCACGCAGGAGTGCCCGAAGTGTTGGATACGCATCTTGCGGTGCCGTCCCTCCCTCGGTTGGCGATGCCGGTCCACCAGCCTACGAGCACACGCAGTCCGCGCCAAGACTTCGCCGGCCTCGGCATCCGGTCCATCGAGTGGCATGCTGGGGGCTAAGCCATCCAGGAGACTAGTTGGCATTTCGTCAACTAGTCCGTAACCTGGAGGCGCCATACACAACCCGATCCAGCGATGGTGGGCCGGAGGCCCGCCTGAGCGATCGAGGGAGGTCGCAGCATATGGCGACATGCATGCTTCTTGTGAATGGCCCGACTTAGTAATCAGACACTGGTCCCCCCTCAAGCAGAATCCGTCCAGGAGGCAGGCTCATGACCACCGTGCTACCGGAGCACTCCACCGGTGAGACCGCGCAGCGGGAGACGTTCGACTCACTCAATCCCGCGACGGACGAGGTCGTCGGGACCTATCCGATTCACATCGCCGAGGATGTCGAAGCCGCCGTGTCGCGGGCGCACGAGGCCGCCGTGTGGTGGGATTCGCTCGGCTTCGACGGCAGGGCCGATCGGCTGCGCCGCTGGAAGGGCATCGTCACGCGGCGGATGTCGCAGCTGGCGGATGTGGTCCGCACCGAGACCGGCAAGCCCACCGGCGACGCGCAGCTCGAGATCGTACTGGCCATCGAGCACATGGAATGGGCGGCCAAGCACGCGAAGAAGATCCTCGGCCGCAAGCGCCGCGCGGCAGGCCTGCTGCTGTCGAACAACGCCGCCACCGTCGAGTACCAGCCGCTCGGCGTCATCGGCGCGATCGGGCCGTGGAACTATCCGGTCTACACCCCGCTCGGCTCGGTGACCTACGCGCTGGCGGCCGGAAACGCGGTGGTGTTCAAGCCGAGCGAGTACACCCCCGGCGTCGGCAAGTGGCTCGTCGACACCTTCGCCGAAGCGGTGCCGGAGCATCCGGTGCTGCAACTGATCACCGGGCTCGGCGAGACCGGTGCCGCGCTGACTCGCAGCGATGTCAACAAGATCGCGTTCACCGGCTCGGCGACGACCGGCAAGAAGGTGATGGCCGCCGCCGCCGAGAAGCTGATCCCGGTGGTCATCGAAGCGGGCGGCAAGGACCCGATCCTGGTCGACTCCGACGCCGACATCGAGGCGGCCGCCGACGCGACCGTGTGGGGCGCGTTCTCCAACGCCGGGCAGACCTGCACCGGCATCGAGCGGGCTTACGTGCACGAGCAGGTCTACGACGAGTTCGTGGCCAAGGTGATCGACAAGGCGAGCGGCGTGCGGTCGGGCACCGATTCGAAGGCGCAGTACGGCCCAGCGACGATGCCTTCCCAGATCGACATCATCCGCGGCCACGTCCAGGACGCCCTCGACCGTGGCGGCAAGGCGGTCTACGGCGGCCTCGACTCCATCGGCGATCGGTGCGTGCAGCCCATCGTGCTGGTCGACGTCCCGGAGAACTCGAAGGCCGTGAAGGAAGAGACCTTCGGCCCGACGGTGACCATCGCCAAGGTGGCGGACATGGAGGAGGCGCTGGCGAAGGCCAACGACTCACGCTACGGGCTCGGGTCAGCGGTGTTCTCCCGCAAGCAGGGCATGGACCTCGCCCGGCGGCTCAAGACCGGGGCGACCGCGATCAACGCGCCACTGTCCTACGCCGGTATCGCGTCGCTGCCCTTCGGCGGCCATGCCGAGTCCGGCTTCGGGCGGATCCACGGGCCGGAAGGCCTGCGGGAGTTCTCCCGGCCGAAGGCGATCGCGCGGCAACGGTTCACCGCGCCGATCAAGCTGACCTCGTTCCAGCGCACCAAGTCGACCGACAAGCTGGTATCGAAGCTCATCGCGGTCCTGCACGGGCGCAAGCGCTAGCCGTCACCCCGCAAGCTGAAAGACGCCTTCAGTCCGTTCAACGGACTGAGCGGCCCTTTCAGTCCGTCCATCGGACTGAAGGCGTCTTTCAGCGCGCAGTTGGGCCTGAGCGCGGGTAGTTCAGCGGATCAGGTCGGCGGCCTTCTCCGCGATCATGATCGTCGGCGCGTTGGTGTTCCCCCTTGGCACCATCGGCATCACCGAGGCGTCCACCACACGCAAGCCCTCGACCCCGCGCACCCGGAGCTCGGGATCGACCACCGCACGGCGCCCGGTACCCATCGCGCAGGTCCCCACCGGGTGATACAGCGTCTGGGTCCACCGCCGCACATGCTCGGTTAGTTCGGCGTCGTCGATGTCATCGAGGTGAGCGCGATCGGGCAGGAACGGCCGGTCGAGGAAGCCCGCGAGCGGATCGTGCTTGCCGATCTCGATCAGCGCCCGCAGCCCGGCCACCATGGCCGTCATGTCGGCGTCCTTCGTGTAATACCCGGGGTCGATCGCCGGCTTCCACAATGGATTGTCCGACCGGAGCTGGACCGTGCCCCGGCTCGCGACGCTGACCAGCGTCGCGCCCGCGGTGAAGCCCTGGATCGTCGGTTCTCGCAGGCCGTTGTCGTAGAACACCGTCGGCGCGACGTGGACCTGCATGTCCGGGGCGTCGAGATCCGCCGAGGTGGCGAAGAAGCCACCGGCCTCGCCGACATTGGAGGTCAGCGGCCCGCGCTTGGTCAGCTGCCAGCGCAGGAGCCCACGGGGTGTCGCGAAGTCGACCAGATCGGTGGTGCCCTTGGTCGAGAAGATGAGCGGGGCGACCGGGTGATCGTGGAGGTTCTGGCCGACGCCCGGCAGCGACACCGCGACCTTGATCCCGTTGCGGCGCAGGTGGGTCGGCGAACCGATACCGGAGAGCATCAGCAGCTGCGGGGAGTTGATCGCGCCGCCGGAGAGCAGGACCTCGCGGTCGACGTAGGCCTCGCGCGGCGTGCCCCGGTACAGATAGGCCACGCCGATCGCGCGCTTGGCGTCGAGCAGCACCTTCGTCGCCTGCGCCTCGGTGCGGATGACCAAGTTGGGCCGGGTGACTATCCGGTGCAGGTAGGCGTCGGCGGCGGACCATCGGCGGCCGTTGCGGCAGGTCACCTGGTACAGGCCGGCGCCTTCCTGCGCTTCGCCGTTGAAGTCGTCGGTGCGCTTGAGGCCCCACGCCACCGCGGCATCGACCCAGGCGTGGGACAACTCGTGGGTATACCGGCGATCCTCGACGTGCAGCGGCCCGTTCTCACCGTGCCACGGCCCGCCGAGCCGGGTGTTGCCCTCGGCCCGGATGAAGTACGGCAGCACGTCGTCGTAGCCCCAGCCCTCGGCGCCGTACCCATCCCGCCAGGTGTCGTAGTCGGCGCGGTTACCCCGGATGTAGATCATCGCGTTGATCGACGACGACCCGCCCAGCATCTTGCCGCGCGGCCAATACGCCGTCCTGCCGAGCGCGGGCTGATGGGTGGTCTCGTAGTTCCAGTCGAGGCTGGTCTTGAACATCGACGCGAACGCGGCGGGGATGTGCACCTCGTCGGCGTCGTCCTCACCGCCTGCTTCGAGCAGCAGCACCCGGATCGCCGGATCCTCGGTCAGGCGGGCGGCGAGCACGCAGCCCGCGCTGCCCGCACCGACGATCACGTAGTGGAACATTTCCCGCCGGGTCACAATGCCTCCCACGTTGTCGGTGGCTGTCGCTGGCGATCATCGCGCAGTCACGGCTCCGTGGCCAGC
This sequence comes from Actinophytocola sp., assembly GCA_009379975.1. Classification (GTDB taxonomy): domain Bacteria; phylum Actinomycetota; class Actinomycetes; order Mycobacteriales; family Pseudonocardiaceae; genus WHSS01. Next base: position 1,922 of record WHSS01000104.1, on the reverse strand, counting down.
GCCAGAGCGGCGTACGACCCGCCCGCGGCGAGCAGTTCGTCGTGGCTACCGACCTCGACGATGCGCCCCTCGTCGAGCACCACTACCCGGTCGGCGGCTCCGGCAGCGGCCAGGTGGTGCGCGATGGCGATGACCGTGCGGCCGGTCAACCGGCACCGCTCGGTTGGCGCCCCGTCAGATGAGCGCCCGTACAGCCCCGCCGGCGAATGAGGCGACAGCACTCCGGTCGCCTCATCTAGCACCACGATCGGCGGATCGGCGAGCACCATCCTGGCCAGCGCCAGCTGCTGAGCGACACCCGGCGTCACGGCCAAGGCACCGGCGCCCAGCCCCGTGTCCAAACCATCGTCGAGCTCGCGGACCCAGTCGCCCGCACCCACCGCATCCAATGCCTTGAAGAGCTGCTCGTCGGGGTAGTCGCCGTCGGCCAGCGCCAGGTTCTCCCGCACCGTCGCCGCGAACACGTGATGCTCCTGCGTGAGCAGCAGCAGTTCGGCACGCAGCAGGTCGCGGGGCCAGGAGGCCAGGTCCACGCCGCCGAGCGTGATCGAACCGGAGTCGGGCGTCGCCAGGCCCGCCAGCAGCCGGGCGAGCGTGGACTTGCCCGAGCCGGACGGCCCGACGATGGTCAGCCGCTCGCCCTCGGGGATCACCAGGTCGATGCCGTGCAGCACCTCGCGGCCGGGCAGGTAGGAGAACCGGACGTCGCGCAGCCGGATTTCGTGGCCCGCCGGGGAGACCGGTGCCGATGGCTGCGCCTGCGGAACCCGCTGCACCCCGAGGATGCGCCGCAGGCCGACGTCACCGATCTGCAGTTCCTCGGCCCACACCAGCAGTTCGTTGAGCGGCCCCGACATCGCCAGCCCATACAGCACCACCGCGGTGATCTCGCCGAGACCGGCCACGCCCTCGGCGTAGGCCCATCCGCCGATCGCCAGCATCGCCGCGATCGGCAGCAAGTACGACAGCTCCAGCGTCGGCAGCCAGCGCACCAGCAGTCCGCGGTGCGCGTGCTCGGTTTCCAGCGCACCGGCCAGCGCCCGATCGTGGTGCGCCAGGCGTTTACGCGCCAGCAGGTGTGATTCGACGGTCCTGGCGCCGGTGACCGACTCGTTCGTGCTGGCCTGCACGTCTCCCCAAGTGGCCAGCATGCGTTCCAGCACGTCGATGGCGCGCGCCCGGTACCAGCGCGTGCTGATCACGATCAGCGGCAACGGCACCAGCGCGCCCGCGGCCAGCAGCGGCGACGTGAACACCATCGCGGCGGCGGTCAGCAGCAGCGTGATCGTCGCGGTCAGGATCTGCGGGGCGGCCTCGCGGGTGGCGTACTCGATCCGGTCGACATCGGTGGTCGCCCGGCTCAGCAGGTCGCCGGTGCCCGCGGCCTCGACCGTGCCGATCGGCATCCGCAGCACGTGATCGACGAACTCCTCCCGCGCGGCGGCCAGCAGTAGCTCACCGAACCGGATCGCGCGGACGTAGGCCAGCCCCCGCAGCGCCGCCTGCCCGATCAGCGCCAGGAAGAACCCCACCGCGATGGCGTCGATCGGCACCGGCTCGCCCGAGACGACCGCATCGACCAGCACGCCGAGCAGTTGCGGTCCGACAAGGCCCAGCAGCGAAGCCAGCACGGAGAACGCCGGCAGCACCGCGAACCGGCCGCGGTGGGCGCGTGCGACCCGTGCCAGCCAGCGGCGCACCATTCCGGCGTCGGCCAACGGCAGCTTCACCTCGGTCATGGCGTCTCCTTCCTTTGCCTCAAGCGCCGGCGGGCTGGTCATGCGCTCAGTGCCCCGTCGGCCTGAACGCGGTGCCAGTCCCGCATCCTTGGCGACGCCAGAGCGGGCTGGCCGTCAGCACCACCGTCGTCCGGCCGGCACGCAGCTTCGCTACCCGCCGCACGATGCGCGCCTCGGTGTGCG
>WHSS01000282.1 GCA_009379975.1 Actinophytocola sp. | reverse complement strand
GTGATCGACACCCTCGATTCCGGTAACTGGATGGGCGACAAGGGATACGTCGGCAACGGCATGATCACTCCCATCAAGAAACCAGCCCATCGGGAACTTCTCGACTGGGAGAAAGAATTCAACACAGCCGTCAACAAGATCTGCTATCTCATCGAGCAAACCATCGCGAACTTCAAGACCTGGCGAATCCTCCACACCGACTACCGGCGACCACTGGCAACATTCACCACAACGATCGCCGCCGTGGTCGCACTGCACTTCTACAAGATCAGCTGTGAATAGCCCTCGCTGAAGCTGGCTTTCTCATGGGCGGGCTTGCCAATCGACTACGGGATCAGCTGCTGGCCGAGGCAGCCTCTGCGAAGCGATTGAGCCGCAAGTCAGGCTCGGCCCGTGGCGGGCGTGATGGTGACGGTGGCGGTGTGGACGAGGGAGCCGGTCGCCGCGGCTTGGACGGTGTACTGCTGGTGGGGGTTGGGCGGCCCGAGGGTGACGGGTATGGTGAGCCGGCGATCACGGTCGGCGACGACGGTCGCCGATGTCTGCTCGTAGGGGCCGGTGACGGTGACGCGATAGGCCCTTCCCGGCGGGTAGTAGCCGGCAGTGGTCACCTTGGCGCTTCCGCTGCCGCTCAGCCGGAAGCCGCTTGGGCTGGCGTCGTCGAGTGTGGAGAACTCGAGCGCCGCGCGGTGCAGACGCACGGTCCAGCCGTACACGCTGTAGGCAGGGTCGACCGCGGTGTAGGCGAAGGGAACGGGTGCCGGATGCGGGTCCGCGAACGCGTCCATCAGGTCGGACAGGGTCTGACGAAGCGACCGCTGCCAGTACGGCCAGGTGTGGCCGCCGGCCCCGTAGTCGTCCCACACGTGCGGGATGTCGAGCGAGACCAGTCGCTCGTGCACATTGGTGGACATCTTCCAGCACCACGTCTCGATGGGATCCCCGCCGCCGTACGGGCCGCCTGGCAGGCCATTGCCGGTCCGCAGGGTGAGCTGCAGGCCGCGCAGGTTGCCCGCCAAGTCCCATGGGTTATGCGCGCGCCAGCGGACCTCTTCGGTCGCGCGTGGCCCCCAGGTGTCGCCGGGTCTTCCGCCGTTCAGGATGGCCTCGCCGCTGCCGTCGAGGACGGGTACGACGTTAGTGTCGACGGCGCCGGAGAAGCTCGCAGCCGCGACGAACAGGTCCGGGTGGCGAGCGGCGTAGGAGAACGCGCCGAACCCACCCATGGACAGCCCTGCGATAGCGCGGCCGCTCCGCCCAGGAATCGTGGAGTAGTACGAGTCGACCCACGGGATGAGCTGGCGGATGTGGTAGGTCTCGTACTGCGGTGGCCCGAATGCGCCGTCGTTGTACCAGTCCGACCACATGCCGGTCCAACCCCCGGCATCACGACGATCAGCGGCAGGTTAGCGGTCGCCACCGCCGCCTCACCCTTGTCGGTCCAGTCACGGTGGTCGCCACCGCCGCCGTGCAGCAGATAGAGAACCGGGTACCGCTTGCCCGGGTCGTACTTCGAGGGCAGCAGCACCCTGATATGGGTAGGTTCGCGCAGCGCCGCCGTCTGGAAGGTGAGTTCGACCAACCGGTCGTCGATCTGGCGCTCGTCCAGAAGCGTCAGATCGGAATGCGTGTCCGCACTATCAGGTGATGCCTGTACGTTCGCCGGCACCGCGATGACGGCCAGCGCGAGCAGGAAGGCGAGCGCACTGGCCAACCCGCGATGTGTTCGGTTCCACATCCGCGCGCATCCCAGCCTCATCGCCACAGCTCCTTTGCCATCAGCTGACCGGTGACTCACCTACACGTGTAAGTAGCCTACGCTGCGCACGCGAGGTGCGCAAGGGCGAGCGTCGCTGCCCCTCCGACCTGCTACGAACCGTTGAGCAGACCGGCACCATCGGATGGAGCAATACCAGTGTCCTCGATGACACCGCGGAGGCCTATCGCCTCGAGGTCGACCAACGCGCTGCCGCGCAGACCACCTACCGTCACCGCGACGGGCACGTCGAAGGCAGCAGTGGTCGTGCAGGGCGAAGGCGAGAAGTGGACGGCCCAGCAAGGCGACCGACCGGAATGCTGGTGACCAGAGAGCCTGTTGCTTTTGAGGATCCCGTGGTGACGTGCCACTAGCGGCGTGTCGTTTCTCTCGATTGCTCATTGTTTGGGAGAATTGTCGGTATGGCGATGACGTATCGGCCGGTCGATCGGGAGCAGGAGTTCCTGCTGCCGCCCTCGATGATCGACTGGCTGCCCGAGGAGCATCTGGTGTGGTTCGTGATCGAGGCGGTCAACCGGCTGGACACCACCGGGTTTCACCGGCTGGCCAAGCTGGGCGGCGTGGGCCGTCGCGGCTATGACCCGGACATGCTGCTGACGCTGTTCATCTATGCGATGGCGCATGGGGAGTCCTCGTCGCGGCGGATCGAGCGGCTGTGCCATACCGATGTGGCGTTCCGGGTCATCTGCGCGCAGGACGCGCCCGATCACACGGTGCTGGCCCGCTTCCGCAAGAACCACGAGGCCGCCTTGACCGGCCTGTTGACCGAGTCGCTGGTGCTGGCCGCCGAACTCGGCATGGTGTCGTTGGGGGTGGTGGCCTTCGACGGCACCAAGATCGCCGCCAACGCCAGCCGGGACGCCAATCGCGGCGAGGCGCACCTACGCAGGTTGGCCGAGAAGTTCGTCGACACGCTCGCCGAAACCGACGAGGCCGAGGACACCCTCTTCGGCGAGGACAATCGCGGTGACGAACTGCCGCCGAAGGTGACCGACCGCAGCCACCGTAAGGAGCGGATCGAGCAGGCGTTGGAGCAGATCAACGCACGCCGTGAGCAGGCCGAGCGGGCCGAGGCCGAGCAGGCCGAACGGGCCCGTGCCTACGAGCAGCGGGCCGCCGAGGCGGGAGCGGCCGCGCCGGTGGGCCGTCCTCCCGCTAACGCGGATCCGGTCGCGGTGGCCAAGGCCCGCTGGCAGCGCGAACGCGCCAAGGCCGCCGAGCGCTACCAACAGTGGCAGCGCGCCCGCGAACGGGGCGAACCCCAGCGAGGCGGGCGCCCCGCGGTGCCGCCCGACGAGTTCCACCGGGTGCGCAAGGCCCGCGCCGCCTACGAGACGGCCCAAAGCGAAGCCGCCACGGCGCAGGCCGGCAACACCGACGACAATGGCCCAGCCGCCACCACCGCAGCGGATGCCAACGGCGACGGCGAACCAACCACCCCGAGCAAACCTGGCCAGCGCGTCAGGGCGAATTTGACCGACCCGGACTCGCGGCTGCTCAAGACCCGTAACGGCTGGGTCCAGGGCTACAACTGCCAGACCGCGACCAGCGACGATGAGTTCATCGTCTCCGCCCGCGCCACCCAGGACGCAGGCGACGTCAAACAGTTCATCCCCACCAAGGACGATGTCACCGCCACCGCCCAGACCCTGGCCGAACGCACCGGCCGCGACGACCTGCAGGTCGGCACCATGATCGGCGACGCCGGCTACGACTCCGACGACAACCTCGCCGCCGAAGGCCCCGACCGGCTCATCGCCGACGGCAAACGCCACACCATCGACCAGCGTGCCGCCACCGACCCCGCCACCGGTGACCCACCCGAGCCAGCCCACGCGAGAAGATGAACCACCGGCTACGCACCCCCAAGGGACACGCCCTCTACAAACGCCGAGCCCCCATGATCGAAGCGCCCAACGCCTGGCTCAAAGACGGCCGCGGCCTCCGCCGCTTCGCCCGCCGCGGCCTGAACGCCGTCCAAGCCGAACTATCCTGCGCCAGTGCCGTCACCAACCTGCTCAAAATCGCCACCAAAGGCATCACCGCAGCCAGGCTCCGCACCGGATAGCCCGCGGCCCCCGGGCTGGTGCCCGGGGGCCGCGGGGCAAGCCTGCCAACGGGCACTGCATGCCCGGCCCGGCCCGGGCATGCAGTGCCGACTCCAGGGGCATCACGACGTCTTCAAACGCCCGCGCAACGGCCGAACCAAAAACCAACAGGCTCCTCAACGGACTGAAAGCGCCTTTCGCTCCGCCCAGTGGACTGAAGGCGTCGTTCAGCGCGGGGCTCGTTGGTGTGACGCGGGCCAAAACCCGTTTGAGTAACTTTGCATGTGGGTGCATACTCATACGTATGACGGTCAAGGTGGCGATAGCCGGAGCGAGCGGATACGCGGGCGGCGAACTGCTGCGCCTGCTGCTCGCCCATCCCGAGGTCGAGATCGGCGCGCTGACGGCGGGTGGCAATGCCGGAACCCCGCTCGGTCAGCACCATCCGCATCTGGCCCCGCTCGCGGAGCGGATGCTCGAGGACACGACGCCGGAGACGCTGTCCGGGCACGACGTGGTGTTCCTGGCGCTGCCGCACGGGCACTCGGCGGTGCTGGCCGCCGACCTCGGCGAAGATGTGCTCGTCGTCGACCTCGGCGCCGATCACCGGCTGACCGGCACCGGCGACTGGACCCGCTGGTACGGCGGCGAACACGCGGGCGCCTGGCCTTACGGCCTCCCGGAGCTCCCGCTCGCCGACGGCACGAAGCAGC
>WHSS01000031.1 GCA_009379975.1 Actinophytocola sp. | reverse complement strand
TCCTCCTGCTGCTCGTAGAACGCCGCGTCGAGGCACAGCGCCGTCGCCACCACGAGGCTGCCGAACGGCTCCGACAAGGGCTGCGGCCGCTCCATCACGTAGCTGTCGTCGGTGGTGAAGACCTCCTTCAGCGAGGTCTTGTCGAACGCGTGCCGCTTGGCGACGGTCGCGACCTGCCTGCCGTGCTCATCGGTGACCGCGAAGTTCCTGGATGCCCAGCTCTCCGCCGCCAGCTCACCCGCGGCCGCGCCGTTCACCGAGAACGCCAGCCGAGCCTTGCCGACGAGGTTTCGCTGCTCGATGTCGCCGATGAGCGTGCCGTCCGCCCTGCTGACGGTGAACTTCGACTTGAACGTCTTGGCCGGCTGCTCGATGGTCAGCAGCGGTTGGCCCTGCGCGTCGCGCACCTCGTAGCGCTTGGTCAGGAAGCCGCGGGCGCTGCTGCTGAGAAACCGCAGCGCCTTCGCCGCGCCGCTCTTGTCGACCTGATTGACCGAGCCGACCTGCTGCTGGTGCTGGTCGAAGACGTCATAGGCGGCCGCCAACCCGGACCACGCCCGCTGGCTGACGATCAGCATCGGTTCGGTGTAGAGCGGGTTCGCGCGTTGCGCCTGCGCCTGCTGGGGCGGCTGCTCGCCCGGCCGGGTGTGATCGGTCCAAGCGAGGCCGTCCCACCAGCGCAGGAGCTGTGGCCGCGCCTGGTCCGGGTACCAGCCAGCGGGTGGAGTGCTCATGATTCGGGATCGTAGCGCCCGCGGGGTCTGGCCACCGCCGGTTCGCCCGACCGGTGTGGTGTCGAGCGCACGAGCGCCATTGCGGGACACTGATGCCATGGCTGACTACCCCTGGCTCCCCGAAGCCGCGACCGGAATCGGTTCGATGCCGGATATCGACCTGGCGGAAGCGGCCGCGGTGATCTTCGGCGAGCTGCCCGAGTTCCCGCACGTGCCGGAACTGCCCGGCCGCGGCGTCGGATCCGACCTCATCGGCAGGTCCGCGGCCATGCTGGTGGATCTCGCGGTCGAACTGATGCCGTCCGGGTACCGGGTGGCCGCCCATCCCGGCCTCGACCACCGGCGCGGCGTCGACCTGTTGCGGTGGGACCTCGACGGCGTCGAGCAGGCGGCCCAGCAGGCAGGTGCGAAGCCCGAGGTGATCAAGACGCAGGTAGCGGGCCCGTGGACGCTGTCGGCGGGGATCGAACTGCCGCGGGGTCACCGGGTGCTCACCGATCACGGTGCGCTGCGCGAGTTCACCGAGTCCCTGGTGGAGGGCGTGATCGCGCACGTCGCCGAGCTAGCGGCACGGACCGGGGCGAAGGTGGTGGTGCAGCTGGACGAGCCGTCGTTGCCGGAGGTGCTCGCAGGCTCACTGCCTACCGCTTCGGGCTACGGCATGGTGTCCGCGGTAGCCGCCCCGGCGGCCCGCGAACTGCTTGCCTCGATGATCGAGCCGCTCGAACGCGCCACCGGATCGCCGGTCGTTGTCCACTGCTGCGATCGGCGGCCGCCGATCGCGCTGTTGCGCGGTGCCGGGGCCGGGGCGATCGCGGTGGACGCCACACTCTTCGACGGCGCGCCCGGGACGCTGCTGGACGAGATCGGTGAAGCCTGGGACGCGGGCGTGGTGTTCTTCCTCGGGCTGGTTCCCGCGCTCGAGCCCGGCGAGCCTGCCGAACTTCGCGAGCTCGCGAGTCCGGCATTGCGCCTGGTCGACCGGCTCGGCTTCAACCGATCGTTCCTGCGTGATCGAGCCGTGCCGACGCCGACCTGCGGCTTCGCCGGTGCGAGCATCGACTGGATGCGTCGCGCCCTCGCGCTGAGCCGGGACGTCGGCAAGGCCTTCGTCGAGCCACCCGAATCCTGGTAACGGTGTCCCTGGAGGGCTACTGCCGATATCGGCATATGGCCCGCGAGGTGCCCGCGTGCCGCGTACCGTGATCCAACATGCGATGGTTCCGAAGGCGGCCGCAGGAAGTGATCGACGAGCGGCCGGGTGATCCCGAGCCCGCCGCCGCCGAATTCTGGCAGCGGTGGCAGGAGTTGCTGCCCGAGATCAGCGCCGCGCTGGGCGACCGCGAGCCGCAGCGGTTCGAGCACGCATTGACCGAGGCGGTCGCGGCGATACACCCGGAGCTGCAGTTCTCCGTCGACCGAGGGGAGCGGGCGATCTACGCGCTGGTGATCTCGGGACAGGAGGATCCGGCGTTGCGGCCCTACACCGACGCGTGGCTGGCCGCCGCGCCGGTGGCGGACGCCATCTGGGAATACCACGACTGCGTGCCGCCCGTGCCGGATCCGGACGGCGTCACGGTCAACCTCGGCGAGCAGCGGATCGCCCTCGAAGACGTCCGCGTGGTGGCGCAGGTCGACGACGAGGAACAGGTCGTCGACGTGGCGGTGCATCACCCGGCCTTCGCCGAGCTCGATGGCGCCGCCCGCGATGCGATGACCTTCCTGCCGCTCGACGCGACGCTGGGCGAGCGGCTCGCGGCGAGGAGGCTGCGCCGGGTCGAGTCGGCCGACGAGGAACCGGCGAACACCATGACGCTGCTGGAACTACGTGCGCTGGTGCGCAAGGTGGATGGTCAGCCGGAGTCGCCGCGCTTGGAGTAAAATCCACCTTTTTGTTCTGTTTGCGTAGCTTCTAGGGGCACCAAGGTGCCATGGACTGCCTATATGGCACCGAAGGCCACCTTGGGCTCCCCGCCGCCTGCCTCTAACTCGCCGGGGCCTTGGACGAACGCAACCCCGGGAACCGGCGGAAGCCGTCGTTCTCGGTGAGGAGTTCGTGGCCGTGCTCGATCGCCAGCGCGGCGAGGTAGGCATCGGTGACGTCGCCGCCCGTCGCGTCGATCTGCCGGCAGAGCCCGTCGAAGATGGACCAGTGGCGGGGACCCGGGCCGACCGGGATGGCATGCGGCCGATGGCGCAAGACGTCGGCGAACGTGAGCGCATCGGACAACGGTGTCGGCTCGGGGAAGATCCGGGGATTGGTGACCAGCCGGACGAAGCCGAGGACGGCGACATCGACGACGCCATAACTGCTCACACCGTTGAGCGTCGCGTGCAGCCAACTGCGGTACCGCTCATGCTGTGGCAGATCGCCACGGTGCGCGTAGACGAGCGCGTTGACGTCAGGAACCTGCATCGGACCGCGCCCGGATCCTCTCGGCGTCCTCCTCGTCGATCAGGTGCTGCCAGCTACCTCGATCGGCGATCTCGATGCCGGGAGCGGTTCCCGAGCCGGTGAATACCACGACGTCCACCTCGGACTTCCCCTCCTCGCGTCGCAGTTCCTCAGTGAGCAGGCGGCGGAGCGCGTCCTCCACCACCGAGGTGAGCGTGCGACCGTGATCGGCTGCGTAGCTCTTCACACTGCGCATCAAGGCCTCGTCCAGCCGAACCGTCGTCCTCATACCACGACAGTAGCGAGGTTGACATATATATGTCAACCAGACGCGAACACGCCGACGTCGGTGGGGCTCGTTAATCTCGAGCATGTGAGCGAGGAAATTGAGGTTGCGGAGGTCCCGGCGGACGTGCGAGATCGGCACACCGACCTGGTCGAGGAGATACGCGGGCACCAGTTCCGCTACTACCTGCAGACGCCGACGATCGCCGACGCGCAGTTCGACGAACTGATGCACGAGCTGGAACGCATCGAGGCCGACTACCCGGCGTTGGTGACGCCGGAGTCGCCGACGCAGCAGGTCGGCGGCACTTTCTCCACCGAGTTCGCCACCTTCGATCACCTCGAACGCATGCTCAGCCTGGATAACACCTTCGACGCCGATGAGCTGTCGGCCTGGGTGGATCGCGTGGAGCGTGAGGTCGGCACCGGCGCGCATTACCTGTGCGAGCTCAAGATCGACGGCCTCGCGATCAACCTGCTCTACGAGAACGGGCGGCTGACGAGGGCCCTGACCCGCGGCGACGGCCGCACCGGCGAAGACGTCACGTTCAACGTCCGGACCATGGACGACGTCCCCGAGCGGCTCACTGAGAACGACGAGTACCCGATCCCCGCGGTGCTCGAGGTTCGCGGCGAGGTGTTCTTCCGCGTGACGGACTTCGCCGAACTCAACGCCAAGATCGTCGAGGCGGGCAAGCCGCCGTATGCCAACCCGCGCAACACCGCGGCGGGCTCGCTGCGGCAGAAGGACCCGCGGATCACCGCGAGCAGGCCGCTGCGCATGATCTGCCACGGCCTGGGTAAGCGGGACGGGTTCGAGCCCAAGCGGCAGTCCGAGGCCTACGACGCGCTCAAGGCGTGGGGCTTGCCGGCCTCGCCGCACACCAAGGTGCTCGCCACCCGCGACGAGCTCGGTGAGCACATCGACTACTGGGGCGAGCACCGCCACGACGCACAGCACGAGATCGACGGCGTCGTCATCAAGGTCGACGAGGTGTCCCTGCAGCGCAGGCTCGGCGCGACGTCGCGGGCGCCGAGGTGGGCGATCGCCTACAAGTACGCGCCGGAGGAGGCGACGACGACCCTGCTCGACGTCAGGGTCAACGTCGGCAGGACGGGCCGCGTCACGCCCTTCGCCGTGATGGAGCCGGTGAAGGTGGCCGGGTCCACCGTGGCCATGGCCACGCTGCACAACGCGAGCGAGGTCAAGCGCAAGGGCGTGCTGATCGGCGATCGCGTGGTGCTGCGCAAGGCGGGCGATGTCATCCCCGAGGTGCTCGGCCCCATCGTCGATGTGCGTACCGGCGAAGAGCACGAGTTCGTGATGCCGACCGAATGCCCGGAATGCGGCACGACGCTCGCCTACGAGAAGGAAGGCGACGCCGACATCCGGTGTTCCAACACCCGGTTCTGTCCGGCACAGCGGCGTGAGCGGATCTTTCACATCGGCAAGCGCAGTGCCTTCGACATCGAGGGCCTCGGCTACGAGGCGGCGGCCGCCCTGGTGAGCTCCGACGTGATCACCGACGAGGGTGACCTGTTCAGCCTCGATGCCGAGACGCTGAGGAAGGTCGAACTGTTCCGCACCAAGGCCGGCGAGCTCTCGGCCAACGGGCACCGGCTGCTGGCGAACTTGGAGACGGTGAAGGAACGCCCGCTGTGGAAGGTGCTGGTCGGCTTGTCGATCCGGCACGTCGGGCCGACCGCCGCGCAGGCACTGGCCCGCGAATTCGGTTCGGTGCAACGGATTCAGGACGCCGAGGAACAGGAACTGGCCGACACCGACGGCGTCGGGCCCACCATAGCGGCGGCGGTCAAGGCTTTCTTCGCCGTCGACTGGCACCGCGACGTCGTCCGCAAGTGGGCGGAGTCCGGCGTCCGGATGGCCGAGGAGCGTGACGCGTCCATCCCGCGCAACCTCGAAGGTATGTCGATCGTCGTCACCGGATCGCTCAACGACTTCTCGCGGGACGAGGCGAAGGAGGTCGTCATGGCGCGCGGCGGCAAGGCGGCAGGCTCGGTGTCGAAGAAGACCGCGTTCGTGGTCGTCGGTGACTCGCCAGGATCCAAGTATGACAAGGCCGTATCGCTCAAGGTGCCGGTGCTCGACGAGGAAGGCTTCAAGGTGCTGCTGGAGCGGGGCCCGGACGCGGCGCGCGAAGTCGCGGAACTGGCAGGCGACGATGAGTGAGGTCAGCGTCCGGCCCGCGCTGGGATGAGCTCGAGCGGATTGGTCAGATCGTCTTCGACGCCTACGTTGCGGACGGCCTGCTCGATGAGGACCAGGTCTACGCGAAGGTGCTACGCGACAGCGCCAGCAGGTTTGAACGTGCGGAGCTACTCGTCGCGGTCGACGACGATGAGACCGTGCTCGGCTCGATCACGGTCGCGCCCCACGGCACGCCCTACGCCCAGGTAGCGCACGAGGGCGAGCTGGAGTACCGCGCTGAAAGACGCTTTCAGTCCGTTCAACGGACTGAAAGGGCCATTCACTCCGCCCAGTGGACTGAAGGCGTCTTTCAGCGTCAGCCGTCGAGCACGACGGCGACGATGCCCGCCAGATGGGCGAGCCGAGCGACCTCGGCCGCCCGGAACATCGGGCCGCCCGGCCTGCCGACCAGCAGTGCCCGGTCCGGCTTGCCCAGCGGGGTCGCGGCCAGCTCGGTGCCGAGCTCACGCCAGGTGTCCGGGATCCACGGCTCGTCGGCGTCCAGTACGGTGGCCCGCTCCAGCGGCAGCCATGGCAGATCGGTGATCGCCGCCTCCGGGGCGGCGGTCGAAGCCGCCAGCCGCACGACCTCGTCGCCGTGGCCGACGACGAGAGCCCAGCCGGCGCGGACGATGCGAGGCACACCTTCGGCGAGCCGGGTCAATCCCGACCGCGGGTCGGCGGCGATCTCTTCGACGAGTTCGAGCTCGCGATGGGTGTCCAGCACACCGGCGTAGGGCCGCACGGCGTCGACGATGACGCCCTCGATGCTCTCGGCGGCCGTGATCAAGGCGTCGGGGAGGCTGCCCTGGGGGAGCTCGACCACCAGGTCGTCGACGGCGATGCCGGAGCCGCGCTCCACCACGTCAACGCTGAGGATGTCGGCATTGACCTCGCCGAGTGCAGACGCTACGGCGCCCAGGGTCCCAGGGCTGTCCGGGAGTTCGACCCGGATCAAGAAGGACAACGCGAACCTCTCCTCTTGTTTGCTGCGCGGCCGGGATCAGGCCACGTTTGCCGGCTACCCGAACCCGCGATCGGTTGGTGTACCGCCCGCAGATTCTTCCAGACGCACCCGTGTGGCCAGGATCGCCTCTCACTTCAGGGGTGGCGTCCGGGGCCTGTCACCCGACCGACGGCACCTGCTTCGCTGGTCATAGACTCAAGGAGCTCACCAGACATCGATCTGCACAATTCGGGGGTTACCCGCGTGCCCAATATCTCCCGCGACGAGGTCGCGCACCTCGCCAAGCTGGCACGGCTGGCCGTCACCGACGCCGAGTTGGACACGTTCGCTCCCCAGCTGGACGTGATCCTGGAGTCGGTGGCCAAGGTCGGCGAGGTCGCGAACGGCAAGGACGACGCCGTGCCGCCGACTTCGCACGCCGTTCCGCTGACCAACGTGTTCCGTGACGACGTGGTGCGGCCGAGCCTGACCCAGCAGGAAGCGCTCGCGGGCGCGCCTGCCGCCGAAGACGGCCGGTTCCGCGTGCCGCGCATCCTGGGGGAGGAGCCCCCCGGCTGGTCGACTCGGCCCAGCGAGGGTGGGCCGGAGGCCCGCCCGAGTGGTCGAACACGTAAGGAGGCGTGACGAGGTGACCTTGCAGTGTCGAGCAGTCCGGAGTCATCGATGAACAGCGAGTTGATCAAGCGGACGGCGGCCGAGCTCGCCGCCAAGATCCACACCGGCGAGCTCAGCTCCGTGGAGGTGACCCAGGCGCACCTGGATCGGATCGCCAAGGTCGACGACCAGCTGCGCGCGTTCCTGCATGTCGACGCGGAAGGTGCGCTGGCGGCGGCGGCCAAGGTCGACGCCGACATCGCCGCCGGCCGGGCGCCGTCATCGGCGCTGGCCGGGGTGCCGCTCGCGCTCAAGGATGTCCTCACCACCCGGGGCATCCCGACCACCTGCGGGTCCAAGACGCTGGAAGGCTGGATTCCGCCCTACGACGCCACCGTCACGCGCAAGCTGCGGGAAGCAGGCGTGGTCATCGTCGGCAAGACCAACATGGACGAGTTCGCGATGGGCTCGTCCACCGAGAACTCCGCCTACGGCCCGACGCACAACCCGTGGGACACGACGCGGATTCCTGGCGGGTCCGGCGGTGGCTCATCGGCCTCGCTGGCCGGCTTCGAGGCCCCGCTGGCGATCGGGACCGACACCGGCGGCTCCATCCGGCAGCCCGGTTCGGTGACCGGCACGGTCGGCGTCAAGCCCACCTACGGCGGCGTTTCGCGCTACGGGCTCGTTGCCTTCTCTTCCTCGCTCGATCAGGCAGGGCCGTGTGCCCGCACCGTGCTCGACGCCGCGTTGCTGCACGAGATCATCGCGGGCCACGACCCGCTCGACTCGACGTCCATCGACGCTCCGGTGCCGCCGGTGGTCGCCGCGGCGAAGCAGGGCGCGAACGCCGACCTGACCGGGGTCAAGGTCGGCGTGGTCAAAGAGTTCCGCGGCGAGGGTTACCAGGCGGGGGTGCTGGACTCCTTCGAGGCGGCGGTCGAGCAGCTGCGTGAGCTGGGCGCCGAGGTTGTCGAGGTCTCGTGCCCGCACTTCCGCTACGCGCTGCCTGCCTACTACCTGATCAGCCCGAGCGAATGCTCCTCGAACCTGGCGCGGTTCGACGCCATGCGCTACGGCCTCCGCGTCGGTGACGACGGCACGCGCAGCGCCGAGGAGGTCATGTCGCTCTCCCGCGAGGCGGGCTTCGGCGCCGAGGTCAAGCGCCGCATCATCATCGGCACCTACGCGCTGTCCTCCGGCTACTACGACGCCTACTACGGCTCGGCGCAGCAGGTCCGCACGCTGATCATCCGTGACTTCGAGGCCGCGTATCAGCAGGTCGACGTGCTGGTGTCGCCGACGACGCCGACCACCGCGTTCAAAATCGGGGAGCGCGTCGACGACCCGATGTCGATGTATCTCGCCGACCTGTGCACCATCCCGGCGAACCTGGCGGGCAACGCGGCGATGAGCGTGCCGAGCGGGCTCTCTGCCGATGACGGCCTGCCGGTCGGCCTGCAGATCATGGCGCCCGCGCTCGCCGACGAGCGGATGTACCGGGTCGCCGCCGCGTTTGAGACCGCGCGCGATGCCGCCGCGGGCACCGCGTTCCTCAACCAGATTCCGGAGCTGTAACGACGATGACTGTGGCGAACTCGGCAGCCGAAACCATGGATTACGACGAGGTGCTCGAGCGGTTCGATCCGGTCATGGGGCTCGAGGTGCACGTCGAGCTGCACACCAAGACCAAGATGTTCTGCGGCTGTCAGAACGTCTTCGGCGGGGAGCCGAACACCCACGTGTGCCCGACCTGCCTCGGCTTGCCCGGTGCGTTGCCGGTGCTCAACGGCGTCGGTGTCGAGTCGGCGATCCGCATCGGGCTGGCGCTCAACTGCGAGATCGCACCGTGGTGCCGGTTCGCGCGGAAGAACTACTTCTACCCCGACATGCCGAAGAACTTCCAGACGTCGCAGTACGACGAGCCGATCGCCTTCGACGGTTACCTCGATGTCGTGCTGGACGACGGCGAGATGGTGCGCGTCGGCATCGAGCGCGCACATATGGAGGAAGACACCGGCAAGTCGCTGCATGTCGGTGGGGTCACCGGCCGCATACATGGCGCGGAGCACTCGCTGCTCGACTACAACCGCGCGGGCGTGCCGTTGATCGAGATCGTGACTAAGCCGATCGAGGGCATGGGTGCCCGCGTGCCGGAGGTCGCCCGCGCCTATGTGACCGCGTTGCGTGAGCTGCTGCTGGCGCTCGACGTCTCGGACGTGCGGATGGACCAGGGGTCGATGCGCTGCGACGCCAACATCTCGCTGATGCCCAAGGGCACGACCGAGTTCGGCACCCGGACCGAGACCAAGAACGTCAACTCGCTGCGCAGCGTTGAGCGCGCCGTGCGCTACGAGATGACCCGGCAGGCGGCGGTACTGGTCGCCGGGGGCTCGATTCTGCAGGAGACACGCCATTTCCAAGAGGCGGACGGCACCACATCGCCCGGCAGGCCGAAGGAGACCTCGGAGGACTACCGGTACTTCCCCGAGCCGGACCTGGTGCCGATCGCGCCGCGGGCGGAGTGGATCGAGGAGCTCCGCGGCACGCTGCCCGAGCTGCCATGGCAGCGTCGCAAGCGGATCCAGACGGAGTGGAACCTCACCGATGAGGAGCTGCGCGACCTGTTCAATACCGGCGCCGCGGACCTGGTCGCGTTGACCGTGGACGCCGGGGCGCCGGTCGGTGAAGCGCGCAGCTGGTGGGTGCAGTTCCTCACCCAGCAGGCCAACGTGCGCGAAATCGAACTGGCCGAGCTGCCCATCACCCCGGTGCAGGTGGCCAGGGTGATCGAGCTCATCGCCGAAGGCAAGCTCACCAACAAGCTCGCACGCGAAGTCGTGCAGGCCGTGCTCGAAGGCGAAGGCGGTCCTGACGAGGTGATCGCCGCGCGCGGGCTCGAGGTCGTCTCCGACGACACGGCGCTCAACGCGGCCGTCGACGAAGCGCTGGCCGCGCAGCCCGACGTCGTGGAGAAGATCCGCGGCGGCAAGGTCCAGGCAGCAGGCGCCATCGTGGGCGCGGTCATGAAGGCCACCAAGGGGCAGGCCGACGCCAAGCGCGTTCGCGAACTCATCCTCGAGCGCTGCCAGTAGCCGCCGCCATCCTCGTGAGTGAAACACCTTGCCCCCACACGCGCGAGCACTCACGACCCCAGCCAAGTAGGTCGTGAGTGCTCAGGCGTGCCCATGCAAGAACTTTCACTCACGACGGTGCGGGTCAGTCCTTGCCGCCGCCGGCGGGGGTCGGCTGGACCGGCAGCAGCACGACGCGGTCGTCGCTGGCGACCGGTTCGCCACCCGCCTTGTTGACCGTGCCGACCATCGCGATGCCCTCGCCGAGCACGTCCATGCCTGCCAGCCTGCCGTAGCCGCCCTCGCCGTCGAAGGCGACCTCCGGCTTGCCGGTGGCCGTCGCGTCCTCGTCGACCGGCAAGTACTGCAGGTTGCCCGCCTTCGCAGTGGCCACGGCGACCCCGGCCTCACTGTCGGCGCAGCCCGCGACGCCCGGCTTGTCCTTCCAGGTCCAGACCGGCGAGCTGAGAGCTTCGCCCGGCGTGATCAGGTAGATCGCGTCGGCGTCCTCCCCGCGGTCGGTGATCCAGGCGCGTGAGCCGTCCTCCGCGGCACAGAGGCCGCCAGGGGTGTGCACGCCGGAGGCGATGACCCGGGATCCCGATGTCGGGTTGCCCTTCGCCGCCTTGCCGCTGCCGTTGATGCGCAGCACCTTGCCCGCGAGTGACTTCGGATCCGAAGCGGCCTTCGCGTCGCCCGCATCACCGGTGGCGACCAGGAGCGCGCCGTCGCCGCTCGCCGCGATGGCGCCGCGGTTACCCGTCTTGCCCTTGGGAATTCCGGTCAGCACCGGCTTGGGTTGCTGGCCGGGCGCGAAGCGGACTATCCGGTTGTCGGAGGCGGTGGTGACATAGGCGAAGATCAGCTGATCTTCGGCATAGCTAGGCGAAAGCGCGATCCCGGTCAGCCCGCCGTCCCCGGCCGTGTTCACCTTGAGCGTGGTGAGCGGCTTCGGCTTCTTGCCCTCCTCGACCCGCATCACCTTGCCGGAGTTCTGCTCGGCCGCCACCCCGCTGGGCGCCGCACCGGTCGGGAACGCCGCGACCGCGACCGCGGTGTCCAGGCAGGTGGCGATCACCGCCTGGTCGTGATCGGTACAGCCGTCCGGCGGCGGAACCGAGGACGGTCCCTCGGTCGCGGCCGGGGTGCGGGGCGCTTCGGGTTGCGGTCCCTGTTCCGGCGTCAGCTCCGGCGCTTCACTCCACTCGGTTTCGGCGGCGGCCGAGCCGTCGAAGTCGGCGCACCCGGACAGCAGCAGACCAGCGACCGCGATCGTCGCGAGCAGCGGACCGCGGCGCCGTGATCGGTGGGAGGCCTGCGTGCGCATGGTCGCCAAGGTACGGGCGCGACCGTGAATGTCTCGTGAGCAAAAGGCGCGAAAACGGACAGCGAAGATGAATACGGATTGCCGCCGAACAATGATTGTTGACTCGTTATCTGAGGCAGCGCGGGGTTCTACTAACCTACCCGGCCATGAGCACACACGACGAGCTCTATTCATCAGAACCCACTTCCGGTTACTACGGTCGTCGCAATTACCCGGGGCGGCATGACAGGCAGGACAGGACCGGGGCCAACAACCCCAAGCCGAACACCCCCAACCCCGACGACGTGCTCGACGAGTTCGAGTCATCGCCCGAAGAGGTCGAGCCCGCGACTCGCTGGCACGCGGGCCTGGACCTCGGCTTACTGATCCTGCGGTTCTTCCTTGGCGGCAGCATGATCGCCAGCGGCCTGCACAGGTTCGGCCTGTTCGGCGGGCCGGGCATCGATGGTTTCGCGGCGGACCTGGAGGCCTCCGGGTTCACCCGGCCGCTGCTGCTGTCGTGGGCGACCGCGGTGACCGAGGTCGGTGCCGGCGGCATGCTGGTGCTCGGGCTGTTCACGCCGCTGGCCGCCGCGGGCGTGCTCGGCATCGTGGCCAGTGCGGTCTACCTGACTCCGCGCGACGTCGGTTACTACGGGATCCTGCAGGAAGACGGCGCGGTGGTTCCGGGTGCCGCGTTCCCGCTCATGCTCGCGGGCGCCGCGGCCGCGATGCTGTTCACCGGGCCGGGCAGGGTCGCACTGGATGTCAAGACCCCGTGGCGGCGCAGGCCGGTTCCTTTCGGCATCGTCGGGCTGCTGCTCGCCGCGGGTGCGGCGGTCGCGGTCATCATGCTGTTCCGCTGATCCGTTCGGCGAGCGTGACAACGGGGCGTGCCCAAGGTCCCCTCGGGTGCTCATTCGGCACCCGAGGGGACCTTCGGCTCGCCTACTTGTTCGGGTCGCGCACCGCGCCGGTGTCGGCGGAGGTGGCCATCCGCGCGTAGGCCTGCAGCGCCTTGGTGACCGGCCGGTCCCGATCGACCGGCTGCCAAGGCCGCTCGCCTGCCGCCATCTTGGCGCGTCGCTCGTCGAGGATCTCCTGGTCGACGAGCAGTTCCAGGCTGCGCTCGCGGATGTCGATCAGAATCTGGTCGCCGTCCTCGACGAGCCCGATGACACCTTGCGCGGCCGCCTCGGGTGAGATGTGGCCGACCGAGAGCCCGGAGGACCCGCCGGAGAAGCGGCCGTCGGTGATCAGCGCGCACTTCTTGCCGAGCCCGGAACCCTTGAGGAACGCCGTCGGGTGCAGCATCTCCTGCATACCGGGGCCGCCTGCCGGGCCTTCGTAGCGGACCACCAGGACGTCACCCGGCTGGATCACCTTGCCGAGAATGGCCGACACCGCCTGCTCCTGGCTCTCCACGACGCGGGCGGGGCCCTGGAACCGCCAGAGTTCCTCCTCGATCCCGGCGGACTTGATCACCGCGCCGTTCTCCGCGAGGTTGCCGCGCAGGATGGCCAGCCCGCCGTCGGCGGTGTAGGCGTGTGCCACGTCGCGAATGCAGCCGCCTTCGGCGTCGGTATCCAAGCTGGACCAACGGTTCTCGGTCGAGAACGCCTGGGTGGTCCGCACGCCACCGGGCGCGGCATGGAACAGTTCCACCGCCTCCTCGCTCGGGTTCTCCGCCCTGATGTCCCATGCGGACAGCCACTCGGCCAGCGACGGCGAATGGATCGAGTGCACGTCGGTGTTGAGCAGCCCGCCGCGGTAGAGCTCGCCGAGGATGGCGGGAATGCCGCCCGCCCGGTGCACATCTTCCATGTGATAGTCGGAGTTGGGCGACACCTTGGACAGGCACGGCACCCGTCGGCCTATCTCGTCGATGTCGTCGATGGTGAAGTCGATCTCGCCTTCCTGTGCCGCGGCGAGGACGTGCAGCACGGTGTTGGTCGAGCCGCCCATCGCCATATCCAGCGCCATCGCGTTCTCGAAGGCCTTGCGGTTCGCGATGGAACGGGGCAAAACGGACTCGTCGGCAGTGTCTTCGGTGACGTAGAAGCGCTGGCACAGTTCGACCACGGTGCGCCCGGCTTCGGCGAACAGGTGCCTGCGGGCGGCGTGCGTTGCCAGGGTGGAGCCGTTGCCGGGCAGCGCGAGGCCGAGCGCCTCGGTGAGGCAGTTCATCGAGTTCGCGGTGAACATGCCGGAGCAGGAGCCGCAGGTCGGGCAGGCCGAGCGCTCGACCTCGGACAGCCCGTCCTCGTCGATCGACGCGTTGGCCGACGCCGCGATGGCCGTGATCAGGTCGGTCGGCGCCTGCGCGACACCGTCGACGACGACCGCCTTGCCCGCTTCCATCGGGCCGCCGGAGACGAACACGGCGGGGATGTTCAGCCGCAGCGCGGCGTTGAGCATGCCAGGGGTGATCTTGTCGCAGTTGGAGATGCACACCAGCGCGTCGGCCTGGTGGGCGTTGACCATGTACTCGACGGCGTCGGAGATGATCTCGCGCGAGGGCAGGGAGTACAGCATGCCGGAGTGCCCCATGGCGATGCCGTCGTCGACCGCGATGGTGTGGAACTCGCGAGCGATACCACCAGCACCCCGCACCGATTCCGCGACGATGTCGCCGAGATCACGCAGGTGCACGTGGCCCGGCACGAACTGGGTGTAGGAGTTGGCGATCGCCACGATGGGCTTACCGAAGTCGCTGTCGGTCATGCCGGTGGCACGCCAGAGCGAGCGGGCGCCCGCGGCGTTGCGGCCGTGGGTCGTGGTGCGGGAACGGAGCAGCGGCATCAGGACTCCTTGGTCGGTGCGGTGGGATCGGCGACCCGGCCGCCGCTGACAGTGGCGATGACCGGCAGGTGGCGAGCGCGGACGAAGGGGAGGGCGACGTTCTTGCCTTCGGCGAGCGAGGCGCGGACCCTGCCGCGCTTCTCGATCGCGAAGCCCCGCAGCTCCTGCCACGGGTAGGTCCGCACCGACAGGGTTCGCACCGTGATGCCCTCGGCGGCATCGGCGATGGTGCGATACCGGATGACCCAGGCGATGAACCCGATCGGCAGCAGGTAGACGGCGGTCAGGGGCGGCGCCGACCATGCGAAGGGGGTCGCGCACATCATCGTGAGCACCGCCGCGATGACGGCGGTGCGGGGCATGCGGAAGATCGCGCGGGGTGGCGGGGCCGATGACGTCGTTTCGCCGGGTACCTGTTCATCGCTCACGTATACGATCGTGCCCGTTACGGCCTCGCCGGGTGCACCCGGGGTGTTGTGTTCTTCCTCCCACCATCCGGGAGTACCGTCCCGCAGAGTTGACACTCCGCCCGCGCGCCCAGTACGTTCGGAAGCGTGCAACCGCTGACCAGCCTCGTACTTCTCTCGCGCGTCGACGCGTAGAGAGCCACTGGCTGCGTCGACGCGCGACCCTCGTGCGACCGTGAAGGTCGGCGGGGGTTTTTTCGTGCCGTAGGCAATAATTCCATCTCGAGAAGACACACAACACATGAGGCAGAACCGATGACAAGCGCCACCTCGCGACCGAGCTCGCGCGCCGGGCACCCTCCTGCGGCGCGCGAGGCAAGGCCCGGCTCCCGTCCCAAGCCCGCTCCGCCCGTCGGTACGCCCGTAAGGGTCACCGGCGCGCAATCACTGGTGCGTTCCCTCGAGGCCGTCGGCGTCGAGGTGGTTTTCGGTATTCCGGGTGGGACGATTCTGCCTGCCTATGATCCGCTGCTCGACTCGACCAAGGTCCGCCACGTGTTGGTGCGGCATGAGCAGGGTGCGGGGCATGCGGCGACGGGGTATGCGCAGGCCACCGGCAAGGTCGGGGTGTGCATGGCGACTTCGGGTCCGGGGGCGACCAACCTCGTCACGCCGCTGGCCGACGCCAACATGGACTCGGTGCCGGTGGTGGCCATCACCGGTCAGCAGAGCCGGGCGCTGATCGGTACGGACGCGTTCCAAGAGGCCGACATCTGTGGCATCACGATGCCGATCACCAAGCACAATTTCCTGGTCACCGACCCGGCCGACATTCCAGCCGCGATCGCGGAGGCGTTCCACCTGGCGAGCACCGGGCGGCCTGGGCCGGTGCTGGTGGATATCCCGAAGGACGTGTTGCAGGAGCTGACGTCGTTCACCTGGCCGCCGGAGATGCGGCTGCCCGGCTACCGGCCCACGCTGCGGCCGCACGGTAAGCAGGTGCGGGAGGCGGCGCGGTTGATGACGTCGTCGCGGCGTCCGGTGCTCTACGTGGGTGGTGGGGTGATCAAGGCGCGGGCGTCGGAGGAGCTCAAGCAGCTGGCGGAGCTGACGGGGATTCCGGTGGTGACGACGTTGATGGCGCGGGGCGCGTTCCCGGATTCGCACGGCCAGCACCTGGGTATGCCGGGGATGCATGGCACGGTGGCCGCGGTGGCGGCGATGCAGCGCGCGGATTTGCTGGTGGCGTTGGGGGCTCGGTTCGATGATCGGGTGACGGGGCAGTTGGGTTCGTTCGCGCCGGATGCGACGATCGTGCACGCGGATATCGATCCGGCGGAGATTTCGAAGAACCGGAAGGCCGATGTGCCGATCGTGGGGGATTGCCGGGAGATCATCAATGAGTTGATCGCGGCGGTGCGTGTCGAGGTCGAGGGGGCGGGGGAGCCGGAGCTGGATGCGTGGTGGACGCAGATCGAGGCGTGGCGGGACACGTATCCCGCGGGTTATGACTGGCCTACTGATGGGTCGTTGTCGCCGCAGTATGTGATTGAGCGGATCGGGGAGCTGGTGGGCCCGGATGCGTTGTATACGGCTGGCGTGGGGCAGCATCAGATGTGGGCGGCGCAGTTCATCTCGTATGAGAAGCCGGGGACGTGGATCAACTCGGGTGGTTTGGGCACGATGGGGTTCGCGGTGCCGGCGGCGATGGGGGCGAAGTTCGCGTTTCCGGATAAGCAGGTGTGGGCCATCGATGGGGATGGTTGTTTCCAGATGACGAACCAGGAGTTGGCGACGTGTGCGATCGAGGGTGCGCCGATCAAGGTCGCGGTGATCAACAACGGTAATCTGGGGATGGTGCGGCAGTGGCAGAATCTGTTTTATTCGGGGCGGTATTCCAGTACTGATCTGGGTACGCATGCGCATCGGATTCCGGATTTCGTGTTGCTGGCCGAGTCGATGGGCTGTGCCGGGTTGCGGTGTGACTCCAAGGATGACGTCGACGACATCATCAAGAAGGCGATGGACATCAACGACCGCCCGGTGGTCATCGACTTCGTGGTCGGCGCCGACGCCCAGGTCTGGCCCATGGTCGCCGCGGGCACCGGCAACGACGAGATCATGGCCGCCCGCGGCATCCGCCCACTCTTCGAAGACGACGAGGTGTGATCATGCTGGCGGCTCGACTTGGCCTAGCGAGGGCGGGACGGAGTCCTGTCCGAGTGGCCGAAGTAGTGAGGAATGTGATCAGGGCGTCGGCGTCACGTCGAGCCGACGGCATTCGAGGGAGTGACGAGTGAGTACCCACACGCTGAGCGTGCTGACCGAGAACAAACCCGGTGTCCTGGCCCGGGTCGCCGGTCTGTTCTCCCGCCGCGGCTTCAACATCGAGTCGCTCGCCGTCGGGCCGACGGAGAACCCCGAGGTCTCCAGGATGACCATCGTCGTCGCCGTGGAGGACCTGCCGCTGGAGCAGGTCACCAAACAGCTCAACAAGCTGGTGAACGTCATCAAGATCGTCGAGCTCGACCCGCAGGTCTCGGTGCAGCGCGAGCTGCTGCTGGTCAAGGTGCGAGCCGACGCCACGGTGCGCAGCCAGGTACTCGAGACCGTGCACCTGTTCCGCGCGAAGGTGGTCGACGTCTCGCCGGAGGCGCTGACCGTTGAAGCCACCGGAACCGCCGACAAGATCTCCGCGCTGCTGCGCATGCTCGAGCCCTACGGGGTTCGGGAGCTAGTGCAGTCGGGCATGGTCGCCGTCGGCCGTGGCTCGAAGTCCATCACCGCTACCTCGACTCGTGCGTGAATGTCGTTGCCCCGGCAACGACAAGCACTCACGAGCCCATAGCGGACGTAGCAGGAAGTATCCGCCCGAAAGGAAGTAAGCAGCTCTCATGGCAGTGGAAATGTTCTACGACGCCGACGCCGACCTCGGCCTCATCCAGGCCCGCAAGGTCGCCGTGATCGGTTACGGCAGCCAGGGTCACGCGCACGCGCTGAGCCTGCGCGATTCCGGTGTCGACGTCCGCGTCGGCCTGCCGGAGACCTCGAAGTCCCGCGCGAAGGCCGAGGAAGAGGGCCTGCGGGTCGTCACGCCCGCCGAGGCGTCGGCCGAGGCCGACCTGATCATGATCCTCGCGCCCGACACCGCGCAGCGGAAGATCTACGCCGAAGACATCGCGCCGAACCTGAAGTCGGGTGACTCCCTTTACTTCGGCCACGGCTTCAACATCCGCTACGGCCTGATCCAGCCGCCGTCCGACGTCGACGTCGCCATGGTCGCCCCCAAGGGCCCCGGCCACCTGGTGCGCCGCCAGTTCGTCGACGGCAAGGGTGTGCCGTGCCTGATCGCGATCGAGCAGGACCCGTCTGGCACCGCCCAGGCGCTGGCCCTTTCCTACGCCAAGGCCATCGGTGGCGCCCGCGCGGGCGTCATCAAGACGAGCTTCAAGGAAGAGACCGAGACCGACCTCTTCGGCGAGCAGGCGGTGCTGTGCGGCGGGACCAGCGCGCTGATCCAGGCGGGCTTCGAGGTGCTGACCGAGGCGGGTTACGCCCCGGAGATCGCCTACTTCGAGGTGCTGCACGAGGTCAAACTGATCGTCGACCTCATGTACGAGGGCGGGATCGCCGGGCAGCGCTTCTCGGTGTCCGACACCGCCGAGTACGGCGACCTGACCAGGGGCCCGCGCGTCATCGGCCCGCAGGTCAAGGAGGAGATGCGTAAGGTGCTCGGCGAGATCCAGGACGGCTCCTTCGCCAAGGAGTGGGTGGCTGAGGACGACGCGGGCCGCCCGAACTTCAAGAAGCTGCAGGCCGAAGGCGCTGCGCACCCGATCGAGGACGTCGGCAAGAAGCTGCGCGGCCTGATGGCCTGGATGGACAAGCCGGTCCAAGACTGACAAAGCGCCCAGCTGGGGTCCCTGAGGCGCGAGTGGTGAGTGGTGTGCGTGGTAATGCCGCGCACACCACTCACCGGTCTGTCGTGTGTTGTTCGCGTCGTGTTCTTACGTGTGGTTGCCATGTGGCGTACCATTGAAAATATCGGAGGACGAACCAATGGACCGGCCGAGGCCGGCAGCGTCCCCGATTGTGAGGCGTCGGGCCGCGGTTTTGGACGGCCCACCTCCTAGCCACGAAGTTCAGGTGACTCCCCATTACTCTCTCAGTCGCAGCTCCTGCGCACCCTAGGAAATCCACCGAGTTCGCTGAGCTGTCGCGGCGCATCAAGTCGGCAGGCCTGCTCGACCGCAGGCACGGCTACTACGCCGCCAAAATCGGCTTCAACCTGCTGATGCTCGGCGGCGCCGCCGTAGCGTTCGCCTTCATCGGCAACTCATGGTGGCAGTTGTTCATCGCGGCGTTCCTCGCCGTGATCTTCGGGCAGCTCGCGTTCATCGGCCATGACGCCGGCCACAAGCAGATCTTCCGTGGCAAGCGCGTCAACGACGTGATCGGCTTCATGCACGGCGGCCTGGTCGGTCTCAGCTACGGCATGTGGCTCAAACAGCACAACAGCCACCATGCCAACCCGAACCACGAAGGCAAGGACCCCGACCTCGAGATCCCCGCACTGGCGTTCACCAGCAGCCAGGCGAGCACCAAGCAGGGTGTCCTGCGGTGGATGGCGAAGTACCAAGCCTTCCTGTTCTTCCCGCTGCTGCTGCTCGAAGGCCTGAGCCTGCGCATCAACAGCGCGAAGGCGATCCTGCGTGGCGATGTGAAGCTGCGCCGGGTCGAAGCGGCCCTGCTGATCACTCACATCGCCGGCTACCTGACCGTGCTCTTCCTGGTGCTCTCACCGGGCATCGCGGTGTTGTTCATCGTCGTGCACCAGTGCCTGTGGGGCGTCTACATGGGCTGCTCGTTCGCGCCGAACCACAAGGGCATGCCGACCATGACGAAGGCGGATTCGCTCGACTTCATGCGCAAGCAGATCCTCACCGCCCGCAACGTGCGGGGCGGCCGGGTGGTCGACTTCGCGCTCGGCGGCCTGAACTACCAGATCGAGCACCACCTGTTCCCGACCATGCCGCGTGCGAACCTGCGGCACGCCCAGCGGATCGTCAGCTCGTTCTGCGCCGAGCGCGGTATCTCGTACAGCGAGAGCGGCCTGTTCCGCTCGTACGGACACGTGCTGAGCTACCTCCACTCGCTGGGAGCGCCGCTGCGCGCCAAGACGGCGTAAGGCGCGGCGGCCGGCGAGCCCACTGTGGCCGCGGGTGCCATGTAGGCACCCCATGGCACCTTGGTTCCGCCTGGGCGCGGATATCGTGGCCCCATGAGCGAACCGCGTGCCCAACCCGTCGACGACAAGGCTGACGTCCGGCAGAAACTCGATCTCACCGCGGCGACGTGGCAGAGCCATTTGCCCACGGGGGTCGATGCCGGTGAGTTGACGGGCACCGTGGAGGTCGCGTTCGTCCCGCACACCGACGGCCGCACCTACGTCGCCATGCGGCAGGGTGGGCAACCCGCCGGGCCCACGCTGATCTTCACGCCGAGCGAATGGGAAGCCTTCCTGGCGGGCGCGAAGGATGGCGAGTTCGACGAACCGTGGTGAATTCGGCCGCCGCGTGCTCTCAGTGGCTGAGACGCCACGGTAGGGGTCGAGCAAGGACCGTGCGCCCGGATAGACTCCGGGCGTGTGCGTTACGTCGAGGTAACGCGACCGCGCGGGCATCGCTTGTGATCGTGCCCTGCCTTTCCTTCGCCACAACTGACCGGAGCCCTTTCGTGACCAGCGCTACTCGTCCTGTAGTCCTCCTCGCCGAGAAGCTCGCGCCGTCCGCCGTCGAGGTGCTCGGCGACGACGTCGAGATCCGCCATGTGGACGGCACCGACCGTCCCGCCCTGCTCGAGGCCGTTGCCGATGCCGACGCCCTGCTGGTGCGATCCGCGACCAAGGTCGACGCCGAGGTGTTCGCCGCGACGACGAAGCTGAAGGTCGTCGCCCGCGCCGGGGTAGGACTGGACAACGTGGAGGTGCCAGCGGCGACCGAGCGCGGGGTGCTCGTCGTCAACGCGCCGACCTCGAACATCGTCTCCGCCGCCGAACACGCCGTCGCGCTGCTGCTCGCCGTGCTGCGCCGGGTTCCCGCCGCCGACCAGAGCCTGCGCGGTGGTGAGTGGAAGCGCAGCTCCTACACCGGCGTCGAGCTCAGCGGCAAGACCGTCGGCGTCGTGGGCTTCGGCAAGATCGGCCAGCTCTTCGCGCACCGGGTCGCGTCGTTCGGCACCGAGATCATCGCCTACGACCCCTACGTGCCCGCCGCTCGCGCCGCGCAACTGGGTGCCGAGCTCGTGGAGCTGGACGAGCTGCTCGCCAGGGCCGACATCATCTCGATCCACCTGCCCAAGACCTCCGAGACCGCGGGACTGATCGACGCAGGCGCGCTGGCCAAGGCCAAGCCGGGAGTCATCGTCATCAACGCCGCGCGCGGTGGCCTCGTCGATGAGGAGGCGCTCGCGAAGGCCGTCGCGGACGGTCATGTCGGCGGTGCGGGGGTCGACGTGTTCGCCACCGAGCCGACGACGGCGAGCCCGCTGTTCGGGTTGCCCAACGTCGTGGTGACCCCGCACCTCGGTGCGTCGACATCGGAGGCGCAGGATCGCGCGGGCACCGACGTCGCCCGCTCGGTGAAGCTGGCGCTGCGCGGCGACTTCGTACCGGACGCGGTGAACGTGGCGAGCGGGCAGGTCGGCGACGAGCTGCGCCCGTACCTGCCGCTGACCCAGAAGCTGGGCACCGTGCTGGCGGCGTTCTCCACCCAGGCGCCTGCCTCGCTGCACGTTGAGGTGCGCGGCGAGCTGGCGAGCGAGGACGTCAGCGTGCTGGCGCTGGCCGCGATGCGGGGTGCCTTCGACGCCGTGGTGGAGGATCAGGTCACGTTCGTCAACGCGCAGCAGCTCGCCGACGACCTCGGGGTGCAGGTCGGGGTCAGCACCGAGACGGAAAGCAGCCTCTACCGCAGCGAGGTCATGGTGCGCGCCGTGCACGCCGACGGCACCGCGTTGTCGGTCTCCGGCGCGATCACCGGCCTGGAGGAAGTGGAGAAGCTGGTCGAGGTCAACGGCCGCCACTTCGACATCCGAGCCGAAGGCCACATGCTGCTGCTGGAGTACCCCGACCGGCCCGGAGTCATGGGCCGGGTGGGCACGCTGCTCGGGGAGGCCGGGGTCAACATCGAGGCCGCACAGATCAGTCAGACCACCGAGGGCACGGACGCCGTCATGCTGCTCCGCGTCGACCGCGCCGTTGACGCGGATGTGCTCGCGCCGATCGGTGCCACGGTCGGCGCACGCACGGCCCGAGCGGTGACATTCGCCTGACGCTTGCGACTCACCTGACTATCGGCGTCCGCCACGCGGGTGGCCGCCGGTGCTCACCTGGCGCACCGTGATCATCCGGTTCGGCTGGGCCAAACGGGTGAGGAGCACTGCGATCTCGGTCTCGGACAGGGGTGGCAAGGTTACCGATGGTGTCCCCTACCGGTAACCTGCCCTGGCTAGGGAATCCAGACCAAACGCCAGGCCTGATCTCACGGAGGTGTTGAATGCGGCTCGCGGTGATCCCAGGTGACGGGATCGGGCCCGAGGTGGTGACGGAAGCACTCAAGGTGCTCGCCGAAGTCGCTCCGTCAGTGTTCGACTTGGAGATCACCAACTACGACCTCGGTGCGGCCCGCTGGCATTCGACCGGCGAGCTGCTGCCGGAATCGGTCCTCGGTGAGCTTCGGCAGCACGACGCCATCCTGTTGGGCGCGGTCGGCGATCCATCGGTGCCCAGCGGCATCCTGGAGCGCGGACTGCTGCTGCGGCTGCGCTTCGAGCTCGACCACCACGTGAACCTGCGTCCCGCACGGCTGTACCCGGGGGTGCGCGGCCCGCTGTCCGAGCCCGGCGAGATCGACATGATCGTCGTCCGCGAAGGCACGGAGGGCCCCTACGTCGGCAACGGCGGAATCCTCCGCAAGGACACCGATAACGAGGTGGCCACCGAGGTCAGCCTGAACACCGCGTTCGGGGTCAAGCGCGTGGTGGCCGACGCGTTCGACCGCGCCTCCCGACGCCCCCGGCGTCACCTCACTCTGGTGCACAAGACGAATGTGCTGACCCACGCCGGATCACTGTGGTCGCGCATGGTCGAAGAGGTCTCGCTGGAGCACCCCGAGGTCACCGTCGAGTATCAGCATGTGGACGCCGCCACGATCCACATGGTCAACGACCCGGCACGGTTCGACGTCTTGGTCACCGACAACCTCTTCGGCGACATCATCACCGACCTGGCAGCGGCGATCACGGGTGGTATCGGGCTCGCCGCCAGCGGCAACCTCGACGTCACGCGGACGAACCCGAGCATGTTCGAGCCGGTGCACGGCAGCGCGCCGGACATAGCGGGGCAGGGCATCGCGGACCCTACGGCGGCGGTGCTCTCGGCGTCGTTACTGCTCGATCACCTCGGCCACAAGGAAGCCGCACGTCGCATCGAGGCCTCGGTGGCCTTCGACCTCGCGACGCGCGACCACTCGTCGCCCGGCGCGACGCAGGCCATCGGCGATCGCCTCGCCGCCCTGGTGTCGTCCAACAACCGCGCCGCCAGCTAACACCCACACCCGGGCGCGTCCGCGCTCCAGACCCGCGTGTCCGCGCTCCAGTCGCGCGTGTCCGCACTTCAGGCCCGCCCCGCCCAGAAGGTGGGATTGACTCCCAGAGTTTGGGCTCCGGCGCGGGGTGTGGCATGATGCCCTCATGGCTTTCTACGCCGCGATCATTATTCGCAAGCGCGCCGAGTAGGTGCTCACCACAGAGCACACGGCGCGCTGACCTCTCGCATCTTCTGGCGGGAGGTTTTTTGTTTGCCAGGACACGCGATCCCAGTAGCCCGTAAAGCCCAGGAGTAACCCGTGAATCGGACGGAACCCGCAGATACGCCGCTCGGCGACGAATTCCACGTATACGACACAACCCTTCGTGACGGCGCGCAGCGGGAGGGGATTTCCTACTCGGTCACGGACAAGCTCGCCGTCGCGAGGCTGCTCGACGAATTGGGCGTCGGATACATCGAGGGCGGCTGGCCGGGCGCAATGCCGAAGGACACCGAGTTCTTCGCCCGTGCCACCTCGGGTGAGTTGCAGCTCAAGCACGCCGTCCTGGTCGCGTTCGGATCCACCCGCAAGGCACACGCCAAGGCGGCCGACGACAAGCAGGTACGGGCGCTCCTGGACGCAAACACGCCGGTGATCACCCTCGTCGCGAAATCCGACCGCAGGCACATCGAGCGCGCCCTCCGCGTGGACGTGGCCGAGTCGTGCGAGATGGTGCGAGACACGGTGTCGTTCCTGGTCGGTGAAGGCCGCCGGGTCTTCCTCGACGCTGAGCACTTCTTCGACGGTTACGCGTTCGACCCGGACACCGCGATCCGGGTACTGGAAGCCGGGGCGGAGGGCGGCGCCGACGTTGCCGTGCTTTGTGACACCAACGGCGGCCGGCTGCCACTGGGGCTCGCCGAGACGGTCGCGGCGGTGAAGGAACGCACCGGGCTTCGCCTGGGCATCCACTGCCAGGACGACACTTCCTGCGCGGTGGCGAACAGCGTCGCCGCCGTGCAGGCAGGGGCCACGCACGTGCAGTGCACGGCCAACGGCTATGGCGAGCGGGCGGGCAACGCCGACCTGTTCGCCGTGATCGGGAACTTGGTGACCAAGCTCGGCATGGATGTGCTGCCTACCGGTGGCGCTGCCGAGCTCACCCGCGTCTCCCATGCTCTTGCCGAAATCGCGAACATCGCGCCCGACACCCACCAGGCCTACGTCGGGTTCTCGGCCTTCGCTCACAAGGCGGGGCTGCATGCGAGCGCGATCAAGGTGGATCCGTTGTTGTACAACCACATCGATCCAGCTGTCGTCGGCAACGACATGCGGGTACTGGTCACCGAAATGGCTGGCAGGGCGAGCCTGGAGCTCAAGGGACGTGAGCTCGGGGTCGACCTCGCCAGCCAACCCGACGCGTTGACCGAGGTGGTCGACAAGGTCAAGACGCTCGAGGCGAAGGGCTGGTCGTTCGAAGCGGCCGACGCCTCGCTGGAGCTCTTGCTGCGCAGGGTCATGGACAGCGACGGCGCTGCCAACGGCGTCAAAATGTCCCCGGACGCGCCGTTTGAGCTCGAGTCGTATCGCGTGGTGCTGGATCACCGCTCGGACGGCGAGGTGATCTCCGAGGCGACGGTGAAGGTGCACGTCGCGGGGGAGAGGTTGATCGCGACCGCGGAAGGCAACGGGCCGGTGCACGCGCTGGACGCCGCGCTACGCAAGGCCCTCTCGCCGCAGCTGCCTTGGCTCGACAGCGTGGATCTGGCCGACTACAAGGTCCGGATCCTGACCGGCATGCACGGCACGGACGCGGTGACCCGGGTGCTGATCGAGAGCTCCGACGGCGAGCGCGAGTGGACCACGGTCGGGGTGCACGAGAACATCGTCGAGGCCAGCTGGCTCGCATTGTGCGACGCGCTGGTGCACAAGAGCATGCGCCTCTGACGTCCTCCGGCGCACGGTTCCGCTGATATACCTCGAGCTCTGGTCCAGCCGCCAACTACTCACCTCGGTGCCGAACGTTGGAGATCCCCACGACCGGCGGTGAGCAGACAGCCGCGACCACCCTTCGGGCGGCCCCATCTGTCTACTGGCGGCTGGGCCAACCGCCAGGCCGGTTCGTCGCCGGATAGCCGTGGTGATTAGGGTCGCCCTCATGCGTCTGGCTCGAATCGCTCATCCGTCCGGTGTCGCGTTCGCCTCGGTTGAGGACGACGAGGTGCTCGAGATCGCCGAGCACCCCTTCGGTAACCCCAGCTTCACGAGCAAGCGCTGGCCGCTCGCCGACGTCCGGCTGCTCGCGCCGATCCTGCCGACCAAGATCATCGCGGTTGGGCGGAACTACGTCGCCCATGCCGAGGAGTTCGGCAACGAGGTGCCGGCGACGCCGATGATCTTCCTCAAGCCGTCTACCACGGTGATCGGCCCGAATGCGGCGATCAAGCTGCCGCCCAGCTCGTCGCGGGTGGACTTCGAAGGCGAGTTGGCCGTCGTCATCGGCCAGCCCATCAAGAACGTGCCCGTTGCCCGGGCGGCGTCGGTGGTGCTCGGCTACGCAGTGGCCAACGACGTGACGGCTCGGGATCAACAGCGGGCCGACGGTCAATGGACCCGGGCCAAGGGCTACGACACGTTCTGCCCGCTCGGCCCCTGGATCGAGACCGCGATCGATCCCGGCGACCTCGCGATCCGCACCGAGGTGAACGGGGAGGTCAAACAGGACTCCCGCACCAGCAAGCTGTTCCACGGTATCCCCGAGATCATCGCGTTCGTTTCGGAAGTGATGACGCTGCTGCCGGGCGATGTGATCCTCACCGGTACCCCGGAAGGCGTCGGCCCGATTACCGGCGGGGACCAGGTGTCGGTGACGGTCGAGGGCATCGGCACGCTCACGAACCAGGTGCAAGCGGGCTGACTCGCCCGGCGCAGCGAGGCACCGAACGGCTACCGTCGTGCGAACTCCGGGGCATGTTCCGGCCGGATGCCGACGCCGATGAGGTAGGCGGGCACGAACCGCAGGAACGGTGCTCGCCGCAGCAGGAATGCCATCGCCTTCGGCGGGCCGACGCGCTTGCCGGAGATGACCGGTGCGATGACGACCCGGTGCAGCAGTCGCTGCAGCGTCTGCACGGCCACCGTGGGCAGCCGGCGCCTGGCTCGTACCCTGGCGAGCACGCGCGGGGTCATGGTGCCCCGGCGAAGCGGCTCGGCGAGCAGGCGGGCGGCGGCGACCGCGTCCTGCACCGCGAGATTGATACCGACACCGCCGATGGGCGACATGGCGTGTGCGGCGTCGCCGATGAGCAGCAGCCCGTCGGTGTGCCAGCGGTTCAGCCGGTTGAGCCGGACGTCGAGGTGCTTGACGTCGTCCATCGACTTGATGGCGTCGACCCGTTCGGCCAGCCCGGGCCAGAGCCGGGCGATGCGTTCGCGGAACCGTGCAACGCCTTCGGACCGAAGTTCGGCATCTCGGCCCTTACGTGCCAGGTAGGCGATCTGCAGGTACCCCTCACGGGGGATAACGACGCCGGCTTGTCCCTCACCCATCGTCGGGGCGATGGCTCCCATGCCTTCGGACGTGCGGGGCAGCCGGAACCACCAGGTGTCGATCGGCACCGGGAACTCCTTCGGCTCGAACCCCACCTCGGCGCGGGCCAGTGACCAGCGCCCGTCCGCCGCGACGGTCAGCTCCGCGCGCAACTCACCGGTCTGCCCATCGGACGTCCGGTATCGCACGCCACGCACCGCGCCGGACTCCTGGACGAGCCCGGTGACCTCGGTGTTCATCCGCAGGGTGAACGTCGGCTCCGTGCTGGCCGCGTCGGCGAGCAGGCCGAGGAAATCCCACTGCGGGACCATCGCGATGTAGGGGTGTGCCACGCGCAGTCGCGCGAACTCGCCAACGACCAGTGACTCGTTCTCGCCGAACGGGAACTCGATCTCACCCAGCTTGCTCTGCGGCAGCGCGGCGAACTTCTCGCCCAGCCCGAGCTCGTCGAGCAACTGTAGCGTCGATGGGTGCACCGTATCGCCGCGGAAATCGCGCAGGAAGTCGCCATGCTTCTCCAGCACGGTGACCTCGATCCCGGCTCGTGCGAGCAGCAGCCCCAACACCATCCCCGCCGGTCCGCCACCCGTGATGGCGACCGTAGTCCGCTCTGTCATGATCCGCTCCCTCTATTTCATCGTCTGTTGAATAACACCAGAATGCACCCGCGACCTCGCCGCGTCAAGTGAAGTGCGTCGCTATACGCTGAACGGGCTATGACTGCGTCTGAATCGACTCCTTCGCCAGGGCCCGCCGCCGCCACGGCCGCCCGCCCCGTGCGTGCCCGTTTCTGCCCATCGCCGACCGGAGCGCCCCATGTCGGGCTCATCAGGACGGCCCTGTTCAACTGGGCGTTCGCCCGCCATCACGGGGGCAAGCTGGTGTTCCGGATCGAGGACACCGACGCTGCCCGCGACTCCCAGGAGTCCTACGAGGCGCTACTCGAGGCGCTTC
The DNA here is from genome assembly GCA_009379975.1 of Actinophytocola sp. Taxonomy (GTDB): domain Bacteria; phylum Actinomycetota; class Actinomycetes; order Mycobacteriales; family Pseudonocardiaceae; genus WHSS01. Next base: position 3,855 of record WHSS01000031.1, on the reverse strand, counting down.
GGTGGCTGGGGCTCGACTGGGACGAAGGGCCGGAGGCCGGGGGAGAGTACGGCCCGTACCGGCAGAGCGAACGCGCTGAGGTCTACGCCGACGTCGCGAAGCGGCTGCTTGACGCGGGCGAGCTGTATGAAGCGTTCTCGACCAACGACGAGGTGGAGGCGCGCCGTCGCGCTGCCGGTCAGGACGCCAAGCTCGGCTACGACAACTACGACCGTGACCTCACCGACGAGCAGCGTGAGGCGATTCGGGCCGAGGGGCGTGCTCCCGTGCTGCGGCTGCGCATGCCCGAAGGGGAGATCGCGTGGCAGGACATGGTGCGCGGTGAGATCAAGTTCCAGGGGCACACCATTCCCGATCCGGTGCTGGTCCGTGCGAACGGTGCGCCGCTCTACACGCTGACCAACCCCGTCGACGACGCGCTCATGGGCATCACGCATGTGCTCCGTGGCGAGGATCTGCTGCCGTCGACGCCGCGTCAGCTCGCGTTGTATGCCGCGCTGGAGCGGATCGGCGTCGCGCAGTTCACCCCCGAGTTCGCTCATTTGCCTTACGTGATGGGCGAGGGGAACAAGAAACTGTCCAAACGCGACCCGCAGTCGAACCTGTTCCTGTATCGCGAGCGTGGCTTCATCCCCGAGGGCCTGTTGAACTACCTCGCGCTGCTCGGCTGGTCCATCGCGCCGGATCGGGACATCTTCAGCGTGACCGAACTGGTCGAGGCCTTCGACGTCGCCGACGTGAGTGCCAACCCCGCCCGGTTCGACGTGAAGAAGGCCGAGGCGATCAACTCGACGCATGTCCGTGCACTGGACGTGGCGGACTTCACGGCTCGGATCGTGCCGTACTTGACCGAGGCGGGCGTGCTGCCCGCGCAGCCCAGCGACGAGCAACTCGCCACGCTGCGCGCGATGGCGCCGCTGGTGCAGGAGCGGGTCACCGTGCTGTCCGACGCGGTGGGTATGGTCGGCTTCCTCTTCGTCGACGAGGACTCGTTCGCGCCCGAAGAAGCGTCCGCGGCCAAAACCTTCAAGGGCGACGCCGGTGATGTCCTGCGCGCTGCGGTCGGCGCCCTCGAGCCTCTCGCTATCTGGGACACGGAGGCCATTGAGCAGGCGCTCAAGACCGCGTTGGTCGATGACCTCGGCTTGAAGCCGCGTAAGGCCTTCGCCCCGGTGCGGGTAGCTGTGACCGGTCGCACCGTGTCGCCACCTTTGTACGAGTCAATGGAGCTGCTGGGCCGGGAGAAATCGCTTACTAGGCTGAACAGCGCAATTGTCAACCTCGAAGGGTAGCGGCTTGACCGTGTCAGAGTGTCACTATTCACCTCGATGGCCGAGGCGCCGAGAGGGTGTAACCGTCTAACCTCACTGGGTGGAGTTCGCGTTCGCCCCGACCGAACCGCGGAGTGCTGAACCTGGTCTCATATCTTGGGACGGGCCCGCCCTCAGCGCGGTGTTTTTCGATATCGACGACACCCTGATCGACTTCAGTAGCGCTGCGCAGCAAGCACTCGCGACGATGATCGGCAGGGCCGACATGTGGCCGCTCTGGGAGAGCGTCACCGAGGCTCACGTAGCGATGGTGGTTGCGGGCGGCATCGACTATCCCAACATGCACCGGGAACGCACCAAGGTCTTCCTCGCCGAACTGGGCGCTGATGTCGATGACGACGGCGCGGCGCGGTTCGAGCGGCGCCGTGCGGCGGTCATGCACGAGGGCTTCCGGGTGTTCGACGACGTGCTGCCCTGCCTGGACTGGCTGCGAGCGGCCGGCATCCGCATCGCCGCGGTGACCAACGCCTCCGGTGGACATCAGCGGGCGAAGCTGGAGCGGCTCGGGCTGAGCCGGTTCATCGATCACGTCGCCATCGCGGGCGAGGTCGGCGCGGCCAAACCCGATCCGCTGATTTTCCATTCGGCCTGTGCCGCGCTCGACTGTGATCCTGGTCAAGCGCTGCACGTCGGCGACCGGCTGCGCACCGACGCGGTCGGCGCGCGTGATGCCGGTCTCACCGGGGCGTGGCTGGATCGCGTCGGCATGCCGACAGACCTGCCGTCGGGTGTGCACGTCATTTCGGGCCTCGAGGAGCTGCCTGAACTGCTGGTTTGCGAGTTCGCCCGGCTGGGTGCGCCCGCGCCGCGCTAAGCAGCCGTACCCGCCAGCGGGCGCGGGTCGGCGGTGGTCTAACATCTTTCTTCGGCAGGCAAGATCTGCCCTTGGGGTATGGTGTAATCGGCAGCACGACTGATTCTGGTTCAGTTAGTCTAGGTTCGAGTCCTGGTACCCCAGCTGCGAGCGACTCGCAGCGGCCTGCTAAGTTCTTGCAGGTCGCAAAAGCAAGCCCCCGTCGTCTAGCGGCCTAGGACGCCGGCCTCTCACGCCGGTAGCGTGGGTTCGAATCCCATCGGGGGTACGTACAGCATCCCCACGAAAGCCGTCGACCGGATGGTCGGCGGCTTTCGTGGGGATAGGGCCTCTGTGCTCGTGGTTTCCGGCTCGGTGGTCGTCCAGAGGCGTCGGAGATCCTCCAGATGAACACCGGCGGTGTGAGCGAAATCGTTTACGAGCGGGGCCAGGTCGGACCACCAAGCGGCGGTACTTCGCCGCTTGTCCGGCGCCGTCGCCGCCTGACCGGCCACCGTGGACAAGCTGGACAGGCCAGCAGATCACGCACGCCCAGCCACGCCCAACCAGCATGCCAAGATCGACTCGGCGAGCGAGCTCTGCTGCTCGGGCTGATCCACGGATCGAGGTTAAGGACTTCACGCGGGGTTTTGACCTTGCCGCTTCACTTAACTACACTGTAGTGCTATGACGTCACCTCGTTCGGTCCGATTCGATCCGGATGTGCTTGCTCGGCTCAGCGCGTATGTCAAGGCGCATCCGGGATTGAGCGCCTCCACGCTGACTAACCGATTCGTGGACGAAGCGCTCCGGATGGAAGCCCACCCGGGCATCTTTTTCCGGGAGGGGCCAGCGGGTCGGCGTGCGGTGCTCGTCGGCGGCCCCGACGTCTGGGAGGTCATCCGAGCCGTCAGGTCCGTGCGGGAACACGAGTCCGGCCTGTCGGCTGAGGACGTGGTGGCCACGGTCGCCGACAGTAGCGGCGTGGTCGCGCAGCTTGTCGATCTGGCGATCGAGTACTGGACGGCCTACCCAGATGAGATCGACGAGTGGATCCGTGCCGCTGACGCCGCCGAGCGAGAGGCGTTCCAGCAGTGGCAGCGCCGGCAGAACTTACTCGCCTCATGACCGCTGGGCGCCTGATCCTTGACGAGATGTACAGCCCGCGTATCGCGGAAGAACTGACGAAGCGAGGACATGACGTGCTCGCCGTGGCCGCTGACCCCGCTCTGGTGGGCGCCTCCGACGAACAGATACTCCGCATCGCCACCATGGATGAGTGCACGCTGGTCACCGAGAACGTTCGCGACTTTGAGATCCTGCGAACTCGGTTCCTCAAGGAAGGCCGCAACTGCGCCGGTCTGCTCTACACCAGCCGCCAACGATTTCCACGCGACAAGAAGTGGACAGGTCGGTTGGTCATCGCGTTGGACGAGCGCCTCGCGTCCGGAATGGTTCCCGCGTCCGGCCAGGTCGACTGGCTTACTTAGTGGGTGAGCCCGTAAGTTCGTGAAGGGCATCATGCGGCCTTCGCGGGGTCGGTTTGCTGCCTGGTGTCTTGTTTCTCGTGTTCGCGGATGCGGTGGAGCAGGTCCTTGAGGTCGTCGGCCGTGTATTTCCAGTTGAACGGCTCCGAGGTCTGGTTGTAGCGGTCGATGAAGGCGAGCAGGGTTTCGGATAGCTTTTCCAGGCTTGGGAAATCGTTGGGGGATAAGACTTTCTTCTGGGTGA
>WHSS01000215.1 GCA_009379975.1 Actinophytocola sp. | reverse complement strand
GAGCCCAAGGGCGCCGCGGGTGCCGAATACGCACCGAGGGCGTCCTTGGGCTCGCGCGGCCGGCGACTGCGAGCCGGCGATCTGCGACCGCATCCGCGATGAACAGGCCCGAAAGGTGGTGCGATGACCCTTCAGCAGCTCTACGCCGTCATGCTCGTCGGAGGCGTGGTCCTGCTCGCCGGGGTCATCGCCACCCGCATCGGGTCACGCGTCGGGCTACCCAGCCTGCTGCTGTTCCTCGCCTTGGGGATCGTGCTGGGCGAGGATGTCATCGGGATCGATTTCGACGATGCCCAACTGGCCCAGAACATCGGCACGGCCGCGCTCGCGGTCATCCTTGTCGAAGGTGGGCTGAGCACCAGATGGTCCGACGTCCGCCACCTCTTGGCGCCCGCCGGGCTCTTGGCGACCGTTGGAGTCGCGGTGAGCGTGACGATCACCGCGACCGGCGCCCATTTCCTCCTGGGTGTCAACTGGCAGCTCGCCCTATTACTGGGCGCGATCGTGTCCTCCACCGACGCCGCGGCCGTTTTCTCCGTGCTCCGCGTGCTTCCACTGCCGAGACGGGTCGCCGGGTTGCTGGAAGCCGAGTCCGGCTTCAACGACGCTCCCACCGTCATCCTCGTGCTCCTGTTCAGCAGCACCCCGCTCAACGTCAACCCGGCCGACCTCGCCGGGAGTCTGCTCTACCAACTCGCCGTCGGCGCCCTGATCGGCCTCGTGCTCGGGCGGGTGGGCGCCGGAATCCTCAAACACGTCGCCTTACCGGCGGCCGGCCTGTACCCGCTGGCGATCTTCGGACTCGGCATCGTCGCGTTCGCCGCCGCAGGCGCCGCGCAAGCAAGTGGGTTCATCTCCGCCTATCTGGCGGGCATCGTGCTAGCCAACAGCGGACTGTCGCACCGCTCCGCCACCCGATCCTTCGCCGAAGGACTCGGCTGGCTCGCCCAAATCATCCTCTTCGTGATGCTGGGTTTACTCGTCACCCCCAGCGAACTGCCCGCCGAGCTGCTGCCCGCGCTCCTCATCGGGCTCGTCCTGCTCCTGCTCGCCAGGCCCCTCTCCGTACTGCTGTCGGTGAGCTGGTTCAAGAGGCCGTGGCGTGACCAGCTGTTCCTGTCCTGGTCCGGACTGCGCGGCGCGGTGCCGATCGTGCTGGCGACTTTCCCCGTCGTACAGGACGTCCCCGGCAGCGACCGGCTGATCGACATCGTGTTCGTCCTCGTCGTCATCTTCACCCTTGTCCAGGGCCCCAGCCTCCGCCCCGTCGCGCGCGTACTCGGGCTGATCCACGTCGACACCGCCCGCGAAGTCCAGATCGAATCAGCACCGCTGGACACCATCGACGCCGAACTGCTCACCATCACCGTCCCCGAAGCCTCCCGCCTCCACGGGGTGTCGATCATGGAGCTCCGATTGCCGCTCACCAGCGTCATCAGCTTGATCATCCGCAACCGGCAGGTACTCGTGCCACGGCCCGAAACCCGACTCAAAACCGGCGACGAACTGCTCATCGTCACCACCGCCGCGCAACGCGACGCCACCGAACGACGACTCCGCGCCGTCGCTCGACGCGGCAGGCTCGCCCGCTGGTTCGGCGAACACGGCTATCCCGACTGATACACCCGCTCACTCCACCGTCGCGATGAGGTCGCCTTCCTTGACGACGTCGCCGGCGCGCACCGCGATCGAGGTCAGCGTGCCGCCGCCCTCGGCCAGGACCGGGATCTCCATCTTCATGGACTCGAGAATCACCACGGGGTCGCCTTCGGCCAGCAGCTGGCCGAGCCGGGCGACGACTTCGCGGACCTGCGCGACGATCTCGGCGCGGATGTCCTCGGACATGGTCGGCTACCTTACGTCAGAGCGGGATGTTGCCGTGGTCGCCGCGGGCTTCGGGGGCGGCGGCGAGTGCTGCGGCCAGCACCTTGCGGGTGTCGCGCGGGTCGATGATCGCGTCGACGACGCCGAGCGACACCGCACTCGCGACGCCGCCCGCGACGCGCTCATGCTCGGCGACCAGGCGGGTTTCCAGCTCCGGCCGGTGATCCTCGGCCACCGCGGCGAGCCGCTTGCGATGCAGGATGCCGACCGCCGCTCGCGCCCCCATGACGGCCACCTCGGCCTCGGGCCAGGCATAGACGGCGGTGGCGCCGAGCGCGCGGGAGTTCATGGCCAGGTACGCACCGCCGTAGGACTTGCGCAGCAGGACGGTCACCCGGGGCACGACAGCCTCGGCGAAGGCGTGCAGCAGCTTCGCCCCGCGCCGGACGACGCCGTTCCACTCCTGGTCCACCCCCGGCAGGTAGCCGGGCACATCGACCAGCACCACCATCGGGACGCCATGGCAGTCGCACATGCGGACGAAGCGGGACGCTTTCTCCGCGGACAGCGAGTCGAGACAGCCGCCCTTGCGCAACGGGTTGTTGGCGATCACGCCGACACCGCGGCCGGCGAGCCTGCCGAGCCCGACGACGATGTTGGGTGCCCATCGGGCCTGCAGTTCCTCGAACCGCGGGGCGGGGTCGAGGATGCCTCGGATGACCGGCTTGATGTCGTAGGCGCGTTGCGGCCGTTCGGGCAGCAGCGCTCGCAGGTCGTCGACGTCGGGCCCGAGTGGCCGGACCACGCCGGGCGCGGCCAGCAGGCCGGTGATCCGCCGAGTGCGTGCATAGACGTCCTGCTCGGAGTCGGCGACGACGTGGACCACGCCGGACTTGGTGCCGTGCGCGTCACCGCCGCCGAGCCCGGCCATGTCGATGTGTTCGCCGGTGACGCTGCGGACCACGTCCGGTCCGGTGACGAACAGCCGCCCGTCGGGGCCCATGATGACGATGTCGGTGAGCGCGGGACCATACGCGGCGCCCCCGGCGGCGGGGCCGAGGACGGCCGAGAGCTGCGGCACCCGCCCCGAAGCCCGGATCATGGCGGCGAACACCTGGCCGACGCCGTGCAGCGCCGTGACACCTTCGGCCAGCCGGGCGCCGCCGGAGTGCCACAGGCCGATGACGGGGGAGCCGTCGCGGACCGCGGTGTCGATGGTCTCGACGATGTGCCGGCAACCGTGGTCGCCCATCGCGCCGGCCATGCTGTTCGCGTCCGTGCAGTAAGCCAGCACCGGGGCGCCGTCGATCGTGCCGCGCACCGCTTGGACACCGCTGGCGTCGGGCTGGTGCAGGTGGCGGAGGGAGCCGGGATCCAGCAGCCGCGCGAGTCGCACCTCGGGCTGGCGGGAGTCGGTGTCCAGCGAGGGCGGTGACGTCACGAAAGTCATCGCGTGCGGCCTCCGGCCAGGCTCGGGGTGACGAGTGGTTTCGCGCCGCCGGTGGCAACGGCGCATTCGTAGGCGAACAGTTGCCCGGCGAGCACGGTCAGCAGCCAGGCGACGCTGGGATGTGTCTCGGGCACCTCGAGCAGGTTGTCGATGTCCTGGAATCGGGCGTCGCCTTCGGTGGCGATGACTACCGGGAGGTAGCCGCGAGCGGAGAACGTGCGCGCGTCCGCTTCGAATCGCTCGGCGACGGCGTCGTCGACACCGGCGGCGCAGACCAGCAGCATCCCGGTTGATGAGGATTCGATGTGCGTGGTGGTGGTGAGGATCGGCCGCTGGCACAGCACGGCCAGCCGTCGGCGGATGTCCGTGGCCGGTCCGGCAGCGAGGACGGCCCAGTGCCGCGCTCGGGTGGCGGCGGCTGCCGCGGCCAGATACGACTCGCGGGAATTCACCAGCTTCGCGATCTGCTCCGGTAGCCGTCGCAACGACGCCAGTAGTGCCGCCGCATCGGCGTCCTTGCTCGAAATTCGGAGCAGGCGTTGCAGTTCGGCGGTGAGCAGCAGGCCGGCGGCGGCCTGCGAGCACAGCGACTTCGTGGCGACCACCGGGATCTCGTCGTCGCGGCCGTCGGAAACGAAGAGCACGCCGTGAGAGCGGTTCGCCAAGGCGCTGGAGCGGTGGTTGACGATGGCGAGCACCGTCGCGCCGAGGGAACGTACCCGGTCGACGGCGCGGTTGGTGGCCGCCGAGGCGCCGGTATGGCTCACGGCGACGAGCAGGCAGTCCCGCAGGTCCGCATCCGCCCGCAACTTGGCCAGCGTGGTCGCCGGGACGGCCGAGACCCGCAGGCGGGAGCCGAGCATCGCGCCGGCGGCGGTGGCGATCCCGGCACCCGCGACGGCGGCGGCACCGTCACCGACGATGAGCAGCCGGCGGATCCGGCCGGAGCGCACCGCGTCGGCGACGCGTTCGGGCATCGCCTTGTCGCCGAGCCGTACCCGGCGCGCGCCGCCGGGTTCGGCGACGATCCGCCCGCGCAGCGTTTTGGCCACCGTGTCAGGGGACTGGGCGAGTTCGTTGAGCAGGACGTGCGGGAACGGGCCGCGATCGGCGGAGCGGACGCCGGTGTCGCTCTGCTCCAACTCGCCGTCGGTGACGGGCAGCGGGTCACCCGCGAGGTCGTAGCGGGTGAGCCCGGCGATCTCGCCCGCACCGTCGCGGCGTAGCACCAAGATTCGCCCGGTCGCGTCCGTCTCCGGGCCGGGCGTCGCGGCGACCGTCAGGTAGTTGCTCGACTCGCCCGCCAGCCCCGCCGGGTGGCTGGCGACCACCCAGGCGGCGGGGGAGAGGCCGACGTAGAGACGTGGCGCCGCGCCGCGCACCGCCAGCACGACGGCGTCGGGGTCTCGTTCACTGTGGGCGGCGAACGCGAAGGAGCCGCTGAGGGCCGCCAGGGTGTCCACGCCCGTGGTGTGCAGCCCGCGGCGGGCATGGGCGTTGCGTGCGAAGAGCACCGGGATCCTTTCGGCGCCGCGCTCGACGCGCCCGTCGAGCACGGCGACGGTGTGCTGGCACGAAGCCGAGCCCGCGACGGTGCTTTCCACCGGGCACGCGCCCGCGTCGCGCGTGTGGGCCAGCACGCTGACGCGGGCGCCGACGGCGTGCAGGGCTCGCGCGAGCAGGTGGTCCTGCCGCACGGTCTCGCGTAGCGCGCGCACGTTGTCGCCAGGTCCGGCGGCCGGCGCCGCGGTCGTGTAGCTGAAACCGAGCCCGCCCGCGCTGACGGTCACCGCGCCGTTGGTGAGCATCGGGGCGGCGCGAGCGGCGATCTCCTCGGCCGCGCTGCCGAAGACCCGCGGCACACCGGAACCCCCGACCCAGACGTACAGGCCCGCCGCCTCCCGTCCACTGGCCTCGAGCCGGTCGATGCCACGCAGCGCGATCTCGATCGCGCGGTACCCGGTGACCGCGGAGATCGGCGCGATGGCGGGTGCGGCGCCCGCGGTTTCCAGGTAGGTGCCGAGCCGGTCGATGCGGCCCAGCCGATCGTGGCGGAACGTCCACAACGCGTCGGTGATGCCCCTGATGAACTGCTGGGTCGCCTCGAGCCGGGCCGGCGGCACGGCACCCGCGATCCGGTCGAGGGCGGCGTCGGCATCGCAGGCGGCGCGTTCCAGCCGGTTTCCGGCGGCCCGCAGCCGCAACAGCAGTTGATGACCGGCGAGCAAGCGCTGTTCGGCGTCCGGGGTGGCGAGCAAGGTGTTCACCGTTCGCAGTGCCGATTCGGTGCGCCGCAGCGTCCCCTCGTGGCAGTTCACCGCAATCGGTGCCGGCAGCCGCAGTTGCTCGAGTGTTCGTGCCACGCCGGGCAGGTCGGGAGCACGGGGCGGTACCGGTGCTGGCACGACGGCGAGGATCCCGCTCATCGAAGTCCTCTCGAGGCCGGTCGGGCTAGGCGAACAGGCTGACGACGGGGGCGGTGTCGCGGGCGGAGCACAGCAGTGCGCGCACTGTCGGCAGGTAGTCCTCCACGTCGCCTGGGGTGACCCGGTTGTCGCGGCCGATGGGGTTGGCCAGCTCGGTGGCGCGTTGCCGGAGCATGCCGATCTGGCAGTACTGGGCGCCGAACTGCGCCGCGACCGCCTCGCTGACCACGTCCGGCTGAGCGCCCATAGCGGACCGGAGGCCCTGGCGGGCGAGCAGGCCGGAGCCGATGAGCTGCGCGGCCTGACAGATCAGCAGGAACGCCGACGGCGCCGAGGCCGCCGCGAGCCGTTCCGCCGCGTCCAGGTGCATCGAGGCCAGGCCGAAGAACGGCCCGCTGCGGGCGTCGTCGCCGCCGATCAGTTCGAGCTGGCCGTCGTCGATCAGCTTCGTGACGACCGCGCGGCCGGCCTCCCACGCATCGACGATGGTGGCCTGGCCGCCGGTCTGCGGGATCGCGGCGATGTCGACGGCGGGTCGGCGGTCCCGCTGGACCGGGATGCCGTTGCCCTGCGATGCCCCCGGCACGATGGTGTGCTGGATCTTGTGCTTGAGCCGTTGCTCCGCCCGGCGGGTCGCCGCGTGCAGCTCTTCCTCGTCGAGTTCTTCGGCGTCGAGGACCGTCAGGCGAAGGTGGATCGTGTCGGGTTCCGGTCCTGCCAGCCCGGCGAAGCGATCCGCCCAGGTGCCGAACGCGGTGATGCGCTCGATGCCGGGGACTCGGCCGTACTCCTCGCCGAGCACCTGCGGGACGCCGTAGGTGACCCGGATCAGGTCGGTGAGCGGGCCGATCATGGGGCGGCCGTTTCCGGCGCGCACCAGCCGTACGGTGCCCTGGTTGCGTCGGGTCAGGATGCCCGCGGCCTCCAGCACATCGCTCTCCTTGGACACCGAGGCCAGTGATCCGCCCGCGTCGTCGGCCAGCTCGGTGAGGCTGAATGCGCGATTCGGGTTCAGCAGGGTCGCGGCCAGGATGCCGGCCTGCACCCGGGACCGGAACACCGGCAGCAACGCGGGCGGACCCTGTTGCCTGCGCGACGTCGTCGAGGTCACCGGCGCGTTGGCCGTCACGGCGGCGTGGCCGAGCCTGCTGCGGCGGCGGGTGGCGGCCGCCCCCGCGTCGAGCTCTGATTTGGGCATTTGCAACACGACGGCGAGCCACTGCCGCCACTCGTTGCGGGGAACCTGGCGGCCACGCTCCCACCTGGCGACGCGGTCGCGGCCCATCGTGGCTTTGCCCGAGACGGCGGCGAGCTTGTCCGCCAGTTCGTACTGGCTCATCTTGAGCCGCAGTCGCGCGGCGCGGATGAGCTGCCCGATAGGTAGTTCGGTGCTCGTTTGCATGCGCTTCGTCGATCCCTTCGGAGGTGGCGTAACACCCGGAGTGTCGACGCTACGAAGGATGTGGGAGCCTGCGCTGTCCATTTCGCGCACGTTCTTATCCAGTTAGCGAAAGGTCAGTCCAAACCGTCGGTGAATGGCTTCGGGGGTGCGGCTGTTTGCCGTATCAAAGGGTTGAATATGACCCCTGGATGGCAGTGTTCTGCTGAGTGAGCGTGGTGTGAGGCGCGTAGATAATCTATGCAGGGAGTCTGCTGTGGGAGAAAACCAAACTCCGCTGTCGGAGGTTTTACTCACACGATACGCGACGTTTCGTGAATGTCTAACTGTCATCCATCGGCGAGGCGTCCGAGATGTTTTCGTAGTTGATTCCGAAACGAGGCTTCTCGGGGTGATCGACGAGCCTACGATCCGTGCCCAACTGGTCGCGGGCGCCGCCGCCGACGACCCGATAGCCGAAGTGGTCCGGGATGGGGCTGCCCTGGTCTCACCGACCTATACCAGGGCTGAAGTCCTCGACGTGATGCACGCGCTGCGGCTCAGCGAAGTGCCGGTGGTCGATCACGATGGCCGGGTCGTCGGGATCCACCGCGACCAGAATATTGTCGGCGCGCCAACACGGCGGAATTGGGCCGTCATCATGGCAGGCGGCAGGGGAACCCGCCTGGCGCCGTTGACCGACGACATTCCGAAACCCATGTTGCAGGTCGCGGGCAGGCCGATCTTGGAACGCCTGATATTGCACCTGTCCGG
>WHSS01000154.1 GCA_009379975.1 Actinophytocola sp. | reverse complement strand
TTCAACGGACTGAAAGCGCCTTTCACTCCACCCAGCGGACTGAAAGCGTCTTTCAGCGCATGCGGAGTCAGCGCACCGTTGGCGTGAGCACGAACAGCCCCTGCTCGATCCCGGAAACGATCACCGTGCCGGAGTCGAAGTACGGGTAGTTGCTCCAGGCGCCGTTGAACTGCGCTTCGTCGTCGGCGGGGTAGATGTCGAAGAAGCCGACCTCGGTCAGCGTGCCTTTGTCGATGCGCTTGGTGTCCAGGATCCGCAGCCCCGACCGGTAGTTCGCCTCGAAGACCTTGCCCTCCTTGGTGTAGAGGTTGTGATCGATCGACGGGTTGTCGGCCACATACGTGCCGCGCAGGAACGGTTCGGTGAGGCGGTTGACGTCCAGGATGTAGGTCGTGGTGTTGATCCCGTGGTTCTGCTCGTCGGCTTCGTCGTTGAACAGGAAGTGCCGGGAGTCCTCGGTCAGCCAGCCCTGGTGGGTGTAAGAGGCGTTCTCGTAGCCGGTTCTCGACAGCTGCACCGGGTTGGCCTTGTCGGTGATGTCCACGATCGTGACGGTGTCCTCGTTGGAGTTGAACAGGATCTCGTGGCCGGTGAAGCGGGTGTCCGGCCCGTCGTAGATCACGGCCTGGGTGTCGTGGGTGTAGCCGTCTTCGGCGACGCAGCCCGCGAACGCCGGGGACTGCGGCTCATTGATGTCGACCATGTGCGGGCCGCCGTCGCAGGTCGCCGAACCGATGATGTAGGCGAACCCGCTGTCCTCGTTGATGGCGACGTTGTGCGCGCCGCCCACCAGCGGGTAGTGGGCGTCCTGCGTCCACGACTGCTCGCTGGTCACACCGCGCAACCGGGTCAGGTCGAACACCTGCATGCCGTGCAGCGGCTCTTCGCTGACGATGTAGGCGTGGTCGGCATGCACCTTGACGTCCCGCCAGGAGGCGAACAACGTCTCGACGGGCTGGAAGGACGGCAGCATGCCGAGATAGACCGGGCTGCTCGGCTCCGTGACGTCGATGAACGACGTGCCGCTCGTGGTGCCCATCAGGGCGTACTCGCGCCCCGTCTCCGGGTCGGTCCAACCCCAGATGTCATTGCCCGCGTCGGGATCGCCGATCGCCGACAATGGCAGGTATGCGGCAAGGTCCACCTTTTTGCACGGGAACGGTCCGGCGGCGCCCTTACTGCAGGGCACGTCATACAGCGGCTCGTCAGGCACCTCGCCGCCGGTTCCGCCGCCCGGCTTGTTCTTGACGCTCAGCACCCCGGCCTGACCGGCATAGTCGGAGTCGACGACTTCATAGGGGTTGACGTAGATGTCGTAGGTTCCGGAGGCGTCCGGGACGAAGACCCGCTCGCTGTCGGTGCCGACCCCCTGCGAGTGATCGACATGGGTGCCGTCCCGGAACACGTGAAGATCGAAGTCGTTGGCGGAGTCCGCCCAGGAAATCGTGACCTCGACGCCACCCTGGTGGCTTTCCCAGTGCGCTGCGTCGACGTCGACGGTGAGAGTGAAGTGATCGCACACCTCGCTGGGCGCACCGGGGCAGATGGTGTCGCCGAGGGCGGTCGACCCGGCCGGGTAGTGCTGGCCCGCCCATGTCGCGCTGCGCTCGTTGAGTGAAACCGTGCCCGCTTCGGGATCGGCCGCGCTCGCCGGTCCCGCGACGACCAGCGAGCCCATGAGCATCGCGGCCAGCGGCGTCGCCCACCACCACCTCCGGCGTCCGTGCGTGGACCTTCGGACTGAGCTCATGGCACTCATGGGGACCTCCTCGTGGGAGCCGCGCCGGCATGATCCGAGGTGGGATCAGGCCCGCGAAGCCGCTGATAACGCCGATATCGGGTGTAACGCTTTCGGGTGACAACAGTTACGTGCGCTGAAAGACGCTTTCAGTCCGTTGAACGGACTGAATGGACCATTCACGCCACCCAGTGGACTGAAGGCGTCTTTCAGCGCGGGCGGCGGCGGCATGTGGGAGTCCGACACCGTGCTGGCCCGGAATGTGGGTGTTTGCGCCGTGGAGCGCGGCCGGAGCGGGGCCGTAAGTTCACCGCCATGAGTGCAGGCGACCTGGCGGGAAGACGTGCGCTGATCACCGGAGCCGCCAGTGGCATAGGGCGAGCCTGCGCCAGAACCCTCGCGGCAGAAGGCGCCGACGTGGTGGCGGTCGACGTCGACGGCGATGGCGTAAAGCGGCTGGCGGCGGAGATCGGCGCCGAGCACGTAGTGGCCGATCTGGCCGACCTCGACGCGGTGGACCGGATCGACCTCGCGGTCGACATCGTGGTCAACAACGCGGGTCTGCAACATGTCGCGGCGGTCGAGGAGTTTCCGCCCGAACGGTTCTCCCACATCCTCCGCGTCATGCTCGAAGCCCCGTTCCGGCTGGTACGTGGTGCCTTGCCACACATGTACGAACAAGGCTGGGGCCGCGTCGTGAACATCTCCAGCGTGCACGGGCTGGTCGCATCGCCCTACAAGGCTGCCTACGTCGCGGCGAAGCACGGGCTCGAGGGCCTGTCCAAGGTGATCGCGCTCGAGGGCGCGGAGCGCGGCGTCACGTCCAACTGTGTGAATCCGGCCTACGTCCGTACGCCGCTCGTCGAGAACCAGATCGCGGCGCAAGCAGAGGTTCGCGGCATGTCACCCGACGAGGTCATCGAAGGGGTGATGCTGGAACGCGCCGCGCTCAAGCGGCTGATCGAGCCGGAGGAGGTCGCCTCGCTGGTCGCCTACCTCTGCGGCGCCGCCGCATCGGGCGTCACCGGGTCCTCGATGACGATGGACGGCGGTTGGACCGCACATTGACAAACCAGCGGCGATGGGGGCGGCAGGCTGCGGGTATCGACGGTAGCGAGACAATCGGCGGCGTGTTCTGGAACGAGTTCCTCCGATTGCTCACGCGGGACGCCCCCGCGGTCGAGTTCGAGGGCCCGCTGCTCGCTGCCCGCACGCGCGGCGAGCGGCCGGAGGTCATCGCCGAGCTCGAGGAGGGCAAGCGGCTCGCGCTGCAGATTCGCGAGACCTTGGCGAGCAGGCAGCGCCGGGAAGGCCAGCTGACCGCGCTGTTCGAGACCGCGGGCGACCTCGCGCGGCTCACGGACCTCGACTCGGTGCTGCACGCCATCGTCCGCCGTGCGCGCCAACTGCTCGGCACCGACGTCGCCTACTTGTCGATGCACGACCCGGAGCGCGGTGACACCTATATGCGGGTCACCGACGGCTCGACGTCCGCCGCGTTCCAGCGGGTCCGGCTCGGCCTCGGCGAAGGCCTCGGCGGGCTGGTCGCCCAGTCCGGCATGCCCTACTTCACCTCGAACTACATGTCCGATCCGCAATTCCGGCACACCGAGTCGATCAATTCGGCGGTGGACCAGGAAGGCCTGGTGTCGATCCTTGGCGTCCCGCTGCAGATCGGTCAGCGGGTGATCGGCGTGCTCTTCGCCGCCAATCGCACCGAACGGCCCTTCACGCGCGAGGAGGTCGCGCTGCTCGGCTCGCTCGGCGCGCATGCCGCGGTGGCGATCGACCAGACCCGGCTGCTCGACGAGACGAGGGCCGCGCTCGCCGAGCTGAACACCGCCAACCGGCTTCTGCAGCAGCACAGCGAAGCGGTGGAACGGGCGTCGGCCGCGCACGACAAGATGGCCCAGCTGGTGCTGACCGGCGGCGGCGTCGCTGATGTCGCGATGAGCACCGTTGAGGTGATCGGCGGCGCGCTGCTGGTGCTCGATGAGCAGGATCACGAGCTCGCGCGCGTCGGAGAGCCGGCAGGCGTGCAACCGAAGGCCCTGGCGGGCGCCGTCGCCGCATCCCGGGCCAGGGGCCGGGCCGTGCGGGAATCCGGGCACTGGATCGCCGCCGTGTCGGCGGGCACCCAGCACCTCGGCGCCCTGGTTCTCAGCGGGAACCAGGACCTGGAAGAGGCCGATCAGCGCATCCTCGAGCGAGCCGCGGTCGTCACCGCCCTGTTGCTGCTCGCCCGCAGGTCAGGGGCGGAGGCGGAGAGCCGCGTCCGTGGTGAACTCCTCGACGACCTGCTGCGACGGGCCGATCTGGCCCCGGCCACGCTGGCGGCGAGAGCCCAGCGGCTGGGCGCCGATCTCGACGTGCCGTACTCCGTTTTCGTCGCCGACATCGGCGACGCCGACCGGCAGCGCGCCATGCTCGCCGCCAACCACCTTGCCCGCACCAGGCTCGGCCTGGCGGGCAGCTTCGACGGCGCACTGGTGCTGTTGCTGCCCACCGAGGGTCCGGGCGAGGAGGCCGCCGCCCTCGCCCGCGAACTCGGGTCAGTGCTCTCCACCGAGGTCACCGTGGGCGGAGCCGGGCCGACCAGCGGCGCCCGCGATGTCGAGCCCGCTTACCGCGAGGCCCGGCGCTGCCTTGGCGCGCTGCGCACCCTCGGCCGGGTCGGTGACGGCGCCAGCTCGGCCGAGGTGGGCTTCCTCGGCCTGGTGCTGAGTGAGCAGCCCGACGTGGCGGGCTTCGTCGGGGCGCAGCTGGGCCCGATCTTGGAGTACGACGAACGTCGCGGCACGGACCTGCTCAGCACGCTGGAAACCTACTTCGCGTGCAGCAGCAACCTGGCACGAACCAAGGACGCGCTGCACGTCCACGTCAACACCGTCACCCAGCGGCTGGACCGGATCTCCCAGCTGATCGGTGAGGGCTGGCAGTCGCCGGAGACGACGCTCGAGCTGCAGTTGGCGCTCCGGTTGCACCGGTTGTGGCAGGGGTCTTATTCATAAGTCGGGCTCGACCGGCCGCGAAGTGGACCCCATGTCGACTACCGATACAGCCCGATCCTGATTTGTGTGTGGCATCCCTATGTCGCGGGTAGTGATCGCTTTCTAGTGTCGTGGCCGTGACGAGTGCCACACCGCCTGCGGCGGAACGCGAACAGCTGGGCGATGACGTGGATGACGTGCGACCGATGCTGCGAACCCGGGGTCTCGTCAAGGACTTCAACGGCTTCCTCGCCGTCAACGACGTCGACCTCAGCGTCACCCCCGGCACGGTGCATGCCCTGGTCGGCCCGAACGGGGCAGGCAAGACGACCCTGTTCAACCTGCTGACCGGCTTCCTCAAGCCCACCAGTGGCTCGATCCTGCTCGACGGTCACGACGTGACCGGGTCGCGGCCCGAGGCGATCGCGCAGCGGGGCGTCGCGCGCTCGTTCCAGATCACCAGCCTGTTCGAGGAGCTGAGCCTGCGGGCGCATGTGGAACTGGCGCTGCAGGGCCGTGACGGCAACGGCTACCGCTTCTGGCGCTCAGACAAGCAGCTGCGGTCGTACCGGGCCGAGACCGACAAGCTGCTCGAGCAGGTCGGCCTTGCCGGGCGAGCCGGCGTGCCCGCTGGCAGCCTCGCCTACGGGGAGAAGCGAGCGCTGGAGCTCGCGCTCGCGCTGGCGCTGTCGCCGCGGATCCTGTTGCTCGACGAGCCGACTGCGGGGATGGGTGTCGAGGACGTCAGCCGGACGGTCGAGCTGATCCGCCGGGTCCGCGAGGACCGCACGATCGTCCTGGTGGAACACAACATGAAGGTGGTCGGCGACTTGACCGAGAAGGTGACGGTCATGCAGTTCGGCAAGATCCTCGCCGAGGGCCCTTATGAGCAGGTGCGTAACGATCCTCGCGTCATCACCGCCTACCTGGGAGAGTCCGTTGCTTAACGTCGCAGACATCACCGCCCGCTACGGCGAGGCCCAGGTGCTCCAGGGTGTCTCGCTCGAGGTCGCCAAGGGCCAGGTGGTGACCCTGGTCGGGCGTAACGGCGCGGGAAAGACCACCTTGCTGCGCAGCGTGATGGGCCTGCATCGGTCGATGACGGGCCGGGTCGAGCTCGACGGCACGAACATCTCCCGGATGGCGCCGCACAAGCGGTGCCGGCTCGGCCTCGGCTACGTGCCGGACGACCGGGGCGTCTACGCCAGCCTCAGTGTCGAGGAGAACCTGACCTTGCCGCCGAAGGTTGGGCCCGACGCCTGGCCGCTGGAGAAGGTGTACGAGGCCTTTCCGGTGCTGGCCGAGCGGCGGCGCCAGGCCGGCACTCATCTTTCCGGCGGGGAGCAGCAGATGCTCTCCATCGCGCGGGTGCTCCGGATGGGCGCCAGGATGCTGCTCGCCGATGAGCCGACGGAGGGCCTTTCGCCCCTGCTGGTGCGGCAGATCGGCGAGATCATCCGCACCGTCAAGGCGCACGGTGTGACGGTGCTGCTGATCGAGCAGAACGTCCATTTCGCCTCGACCGTTGCTGACCGGCATTACCTGATGGCCCAGGGTCGGGTGGTCGAGTCGCTCGACAACTCCGAGGTCGAGCAGCGCGAGCACGAACTGCTCGAATACCTGGGCATCTGACCCACCAACAACAGGAGGAACCGACGTGGCAACCAGGCTCAAGACAGCGGGTGCGCTCACCGCCACCCTGACCATGGGGGCCGTCCTTGCCGCCTGCGGCGGGGGCGGACCGCAAGGCGCCGAGGGCGAAATCAGCGACGACGCCATCAAACTCGGCGTCATCACCGACCTGTCCGACATCTATTCCGAGCTGGCAGGGCCCAACGCCGTCGAAGCGGTGAAGATGGCCGTCGACGACTTCAAGAAGAAGCACGGCGACGACGCGGTCACCGACACCATCGAGGTGGACTCCGTCGATCACCAGAACAAGCCCGAAATCGCCAACTCGTCGGCGCGGGAGATGTACGACCGCGACGGTGTTGACGCGATCTTCGACGTGCCGACGTCGTCGGCCGCGCTCGCGGTGGCCACGGTGGCGAAGGAGAACAAGAAGCTGTACTTCAACATCGGCGCCGCGACGACCGAGCTGACCGGTGCGCAATGCAACGCCTACACCTATCACTACGCCTACGACACCTACATGCTCGCGAACGGCACCGGAACGGCCGTCACCGAGCAGGGTTCCGACCGGTGGTACGTGATCTACCCCGACTACGCGTTCGGTCAGGACATGAACAAGAGCTTCACCGAGGCCATCGAGGGCGCGGGCGGCAAGGTGATCGCGGCCGACCCGACCCCGTTCCCGAACGACGACTTCGCCACGTTCATGACCAAGGCGCCCAACCTGAAGCCGAAGCCGGACGTGATCGGGACGATGCAAGCCGGTGGTGACCTGGTCAACGTCGTGAAGCAGTACAACGAGTTCGACCTGCGGAAGAAGGGCGTCGACCTCGCTGTCGGCCTGATGTTCGACACCGACATCGCCGCGATCGGCGTGGAGCCGCTGTCCGGAACGCTCTACACCACCGCGTGGTTCTGGAACATGGACGAGCAGAGCCGGGAGTGGGCGGACCGCTTCCTAGAGCGCACCAAGACCCGGCCGACCTTCGACCACGCGGCGAACTACTCCGCCGCGACGCAGTACCTCGAGGCGATCCAGCGGGCAGGCAGCGACGACGCCGATGCGGTGCGGAAGGAACTCGACGGCCGTGAGTTCGAGGACTTCTTCGCCCGCAACGCCAAGTTCCGCGCCGAGGACCACCGGGTGGTCCACGACGCGTACCTGGCCAAAGTCAAGGAGAAGGACGACGTCGAGGAGGACTTCGATTTCACCGAGCTGGTCGACACGATTCCGGCGGAGGACGCCTTCCGGGATCCGGCCGACAGCGGCTGCGAGATGGGCTGACCCGGTCGAGGAGAGCTGAATGTTCGGCAACCGAGGTGAGTGGTTGGCGGCTGGACCAGAGCTCGAGGTATATCTGCGCTTCGCCGGCGACTGCCCCTCGGTCGCCGGCGAACCGCTCCCGCTGGCTGTGATGACTTTCGCGGACAAGGAGGGTTATTCACGACCGATCCAGCGACCGTGGGCCGCCAGGCCCGCGCGAGTGATCGGTGGACGTCACGGCGATCCGTGAGGGTCCTTCGTCTGTGAATAGCCCGACTTTCGAATAAGACACGAGGAGGGTTACAGGTGGACGCGCTACTTCAGCAGTTGTTCAACGGCTTGGTGAGTGGCAGCTTCTACGCGCTGCTGGCGCTGGGCCTCTCGGTGATCTTCGGCATGCTCGGCGTGGTCAACTTCGCCCACGGTGCCTTCTACATGCTCGGCGCGTTCGGCGCGCTGGTGTTGCTTGACAGCTTCGGCCTGAACTGGTGGCTCGCGCTGCTGCTGGTGCCGATCGGCCTCGGGCTGGCGGGCATGGTCGTGGAGCGGCTGTTCGTGCACCGGCTGGTCGCCCTCGATCCGCTGTACAACTTCCTGCTCACCTTCGGGATCGCCCTGATCCTGCAGGACCTGATCAGGCTCAAATACGGCGTCGCATCGCAGCCCTATGACCGGCCGGACGTGCTCGGCGGTTCGGTGAACCTCGGGCTGTTCAGCTACCCCAAGTACCAGGTCTTCGTCCTGATCTTCTCGATCGTGATCTCGGTGCTGGTCTGGCTGGTGCTGAATCGGACCAGGGTGGGCATGATCGTCCGGGCGTCGACGGAGCGAGCCGAACTGACGAAGTCGTTCGGCATCGACGTCCGGCGGTGGATCACCCCGGTGTTCGGTTTCGGCATCGCGCTTGCCGGGCTGGCCGGGGTGCTCGCCGCCCCGATGCGCGCGGTGAACTCAGGGATGGGCGGCGATCTGATCATCGTGATCTTCGCGGTGGTGGTGATCGGCGGGCTCGGCTCGGTGTTCGGCTCGGTCGCCGCGGGCTACATCGTCGGCATGCTGTCCGCGGTCGGCAATCTCTATGTTCCCGCCCTCTCCCAGAGCCTGGTCTTCATCCTGATGGCCCTGGTACTGCTGCTGCGACCGGCGGGGCTGTTCGGCCGCGAGGAAGGCGTGCTCGCATGATCATCTCGAGGCTTGTCGAAGGCAGCAGGCGCTTCTCTACCGGTGTCCGGATCGCCCTGCTGGTGACCGGGCTCCTGCTGGCGTTCGGGATGCCGTGGTTCATCTACCCGCCCGTCGCTCTCGACATCGTGGCGTGGGGGTTGTTCGCGGTCGCGCTCGACCTGCTCCTCGGCTACACCGGCCTGCTGTCGTTCGGCCACGCCGCGTTCTGGGGATCTTCGGCATATGCCACCGGCATCATCGCGATCGAATCCGGCCTGCCGTTCTACCTTGCCGTGCTGGGTGGCGCGGTGGTGGCCGCGCTGATCGCGTTGCCTATCGCGATGCTTTCGGTGCGCCGGACCGGGATCTACTTCGCGATGGTCACGCTGGCTTTCGCGCAGCTCGTCTTCTACATCGCCAACCAATGGCGGTCGGTCACCGGCGGGGAGAACGGCCTGCAGGGGATTCCGCGGGAGTTCTTCGGACTGGACCTTTCCGACTCGTTCTTCTTCTATTACGCGGCCCTGCCGCTGTTGCTGCTCGGCCTCTGCTTCGCGTGGCGGGTGGTGCACTCGCCGTTCGGCAGGGTGCTGGTGGCGATCCGGGAGAACCCGGCGCGGGCGCGGGCGCTCGGGTATCCGGTCGACCGGTACAAGGTGCAGGTCTTCGTGCTGTCGGCCTTCCTCGCCGGCCTCGCGGGCGGGGTGTACGCCATCAGTCACGGGTTCGCCTCGTTGCAGGAGGTCTACTGGACGACCTCCGGCAAGGTGGTCGTGATGACCATCCTGGGCGGCATGGGCACGCTGTGGGGGCCGGTGCTCGGTGCCGGCGTCATCGTGACGCTGGAGGACTTCCTCGCGACCGCCGGTATCGACGCGAACCGCGTGCTGATGGGCGCGATCTTCGTCATCACCGTGCTGTTGTTCCGGCGTGGGGTGTGGGGCACGGTGCGGCACCTGTTCCGGCCACGGGACGGCGGGAGCGAGGACGCGGGCGGCGGCGATCGCGAGGAACCGGATCCCGATCCGTCCGACGCGCGATCACCGGAGCGCGACCGTGCGGCCGCGCGAGGAACCTGAACTACGAGCCTTGAACCATGAGGGAAGGGACCGTTATGCGCATCCGAGTTGCTGTCTCATTGGTGTTGGCGGTCCCGTTGCTGCTCGCGGGGACCGCGGATGCCACACCAGCGGAGACGAACCAGACGGGCCACTGTGAGGGGCTCGAGCGGGCCGAAGTGGCGGGCGCGATCGAGCAGAAGCGGGCGTGTCTCGACGACCTGACGACCGCGGGGACCACCGGTTCCGGACACACGAACGAGTCCGACTGGTCAGGGTTGCACGCCGATGGCACCGAGAATCCCAGTGGTGTCGGTGGGGTTCAGATCGACGGCTACTTCCCGGACGAGTCGACGAGCAATACGAACAACGGCTGGGTACACGACTCGCAGTTCGTGATCCGGCTGCCGGACGACTGGAACGGCAAGGTGGTCATCACCGGTGCGCCGGGCGTGCGAACGCAGTACGCGAACGACTTCATCATCGCTGACTGGGTGCTTGACCGCGGCTATGCGTTCGCCTCGACCGACAAGGGCAACTCCGGGGTCAACTTCTACACCGACGGTGCCGCCCCTGGCGACGCCGTCGCGGAGTGGCATTACCGGGTCAAGCAGCTGACGCTGGCTACCAAACGTGTGGTGGAGCAGTACTACGGCGCCGCGCCGGAGCGCACCTACATGACGGGTATCTCCAACGGCGGTTACCTCACCCGGTGGGCACTCGAGCAGAACCCCGAGCTCTACGACGGCGGAGTGGACTGGGAGGGGACGCTGATGCGCGAGGAGGGCCCGAACCTGTTCACCTACCTGCCCGCCGCGTTGCGGAACTACCCCAGCTATCAGGCGACCGGTGACGCCGAGGCGCACCAGGCGATGCTCGATGCGGGCTTCGCGCCGGGCTCGGAGTTCCTGTGGGCTTACCACTACGCCTACTACTGGGATCTCACGCAGCGCATCTACCGGGAGGAGTTCGACCCCGACTACGACGGCCCGCTGCAGGCCGGGATCCCGTTCTGCCAGCCATCGACGCCGAGCTGCGACGCGGACTACGACTACTCGAGCCGGCCGGAGAGCGTGCACGAAGCACTGGGACGGGTCGCCAACACCGGGGACATCGGCAAGCCGATGATCACGCTGCACGGCACCTTGGACGCGTTGCTGCCGATCAGCACCGACTCCGATGTCTACGACGAGATGGTCCAGGACGCGAAGCGGTCGCGCCTGCACCGGTACTACGTGGTGGATGCGGGAACTCACGTCGACGGGCTGTACGACGATCACCCGGACCGGCTGCGCCCGATCCTGCCCTGCTACCGGGAGGCCTTCGTCGCCATGGAGCAGTGGGTGGAGCGACACCGCAAGCCCGTGCCGGACGGGTTCATCCCGAAGCCCGAGGCAGCCGACGTGGTCAACGACTGCGCACTCCCGGCGAAGCAAGGCG